>NZ_JBFBKY010000001.1:0-21342 GCF_040702335.1 Pseudarthrobacter sp. NPDC080039
CCGAGGACGATGGTGCAGAAGATGACCGGCGCGATCATCATCTTGATGAGCTTGACGAAGCCGTCACCGAGGGGCTTGAGGTTCTTGCCGACCTCCGGGAACAGCAGGCCCACCACCGCGCCGAGCACGACGGCGGCGATAACGGCAATGTAGAGGTAATGGGACTTGTCCAGTCCCTTGCGCCGCGGCGCCGCGGTCTCGAGCGACTCTCCTCGTTGAGAAGCCATGATGTGTCTCCTTGTGGATATTCTGATAGACGCTGCGGCGCAGTCTCTGGGCTCAACACGTCCGTACAATGTGATATCCATCATTGAGCACCCCGTGATCCAGCTCACCGTTGCGTTCATATTGGTCACGGGTGGGAGCGGCATTTCGCGGGCAAAGGTGCCGTAAGGTTCAAGTTCAAAGAGATGCAACGCCTTGGCCGGATGACCGGTACAGGCAGCCGCACTCTGGCGCTCACTCTGTAGCCCGTAACTACCTTGACCGCTCTGGGTCCGTTCAGGACGCAGGTTCCATGTGCCGTGTGCCCACGGCGAGCACCAGGAGACAATGACGTGTCCATTGACGCAATTACCGCCACCGACAATTCAGCAGCCGCGGCCCTCACCGAGGACGAGATCTTCGGCGCCCACCAGGGCGGCAAGCTGTCCGTGACCAGCACCGTCCCGCTGTCCAACAAGCGGGACCTTTCGATCGCCTACACTCCCGGTGTGGCCGAGGTCAGCCGTGCCATCCACGCCCGGCCCGAACTGGCGCGGACCCTGACCTGGGCCGAGCGCCTGGTGGTCGTCGTCAGCGACGGCACCGCCGTCCTGGGCCTGGGCAACATTGGTGCCAGCGCCTCGCTGCCTGTCATGGAAGGCAAGTCCGCGCTCTTCAAGACCTTCGGCGACCTCGACTCCATCCCGCTGGTCCTCAACACCACCGACGTGGACGAGATCGTGGAAACCCTGGTCCGGCTCCGCCCCAGCTTCGGCGCTGTGAACCTGGAAGACATTTCCGCGCCGCGCTGCTTCGAGCTGGAGGAAAAGCTGATCGAAGCCCTGGACTGCCCGGTCATGCATGACGACCAGCACGGTACCGCCGTCGTGGCCCTCGCCGCCCTGACCAACGCCGCCAAGGTGACCGGCCGCGGCCTGGAAGGCCTCAAAGTAGTGGTGTCCGGCGCAGGCGCCGCCGGCATCGCCGTCGCCGAAATCCTGCTCGCAGCAGGCATCAGCGACGTCGTGCTGCTCGACTCCCGGGGGGTCATCAACTCCAGCCGGGAGGACCTGGCCGCCAGCCCCGGGAGCAAGAAGGCGGACATTGCCGGCCGCAGCAACCCCCGGGGCGTCACCGGCGGACCGGCCGAAGCGCTGGCGGGAGCCGACGTCTTCATCGGTGTCTCCTCCTCCAAGCTGGACGAGTCCCACCTGGCCACGATGAACGAGGACGCCATCGTCTTCGCCCTCTCCAACCCGGACCCCGAAGTCCTGCCCGAGGTGGCGGTGAAGTATGCAGCCGTTGTGGCCACCGGCCGCAGCGATTTCCCCAACCAGATCAACAACGTGCTGGCGTTCCCCGGCATCTTCCGCGGCGCCCTGGATGCCGGCGCCCGCCGCATCACGCCGGCCATGAAGCTTGCAGCCGCCCGCGCGATTGCGGACCTTGCCGCCGAGGACCTGTCGGCCGACTACATCGTCCCCAGCCCACTGGACCCGCGTGTGGCCCCCGCCGTCACCGCCGCCGTCGCCGCAGCCGCGGAAGCGGAGTAGTCTCCGGCCGCTGGACCTTCCCGAATTCGCCACGCAGGTTGAGGCAGCTAAGAGGACCGCGTCCAAGGAAGCCGGAGTGAGACTTCAATTTGCCGGCGGCCGTGTTCGCACTCGATGTCCTTGCATCTTCAACGTCCGCCAGGTAAATGTGCGCCGCTGAAGGAGCCCCATCCTGCCGGCCCTTGCTGCACAGCCGGCGCGGTGATCCGGCAAACCGGCGCAAGCCAGGAACAACTCGTCGGAGCCCGCTCCAGCTGAGTCCCTACTGAGTAATGGCCCGGGAGTTTGTTCACCAGCAAAATCAACATCACCTGACTGAGAAGGAGAGCCGCTGATGTCGACGGAAGATGTCCGCGAGAAACAGCAGGGCTGCCCCCAGTGCGGGCAGCCCCTCCATGATGAGCCCGTCGTTGTAGACCACGCACTACGCGTTGGACAGTTCTGCGTCGACCATGGCATCGCATCCATCGTTGAACCCTTCGCCCCGTGACGAGGGCGTGTGTACCGACACAGCCTGAGTAGTTGCGCGTGCAGCCTGCCGTACTGGCGGGCTGCACGGCGACCTTGGCCACGGATTCATTTTCGCCGGCAGGATCTACCAGTTCGTAGCGAATAACCCAGAGCCGGGGTCCCTCAGATTAACGGTGGGCCTTGCTTGTGGTTAGTTGATTCTGCCTTCGAGGACCGGGTCACGAGGTAGAGGCATTTCAGCGCCGCGGCGTCGTTCGGGAAGCGGTCCAGGCGCTGCGCCGCATGGCCGGGTTATTCCGTGGCCCACGTGGCCTCGAAGTCGAAGCCCGACGAGAAGGGCCAAGGCGAGCAGCAGCACCGAAGCAGTTTTGCGTAATTCCGAACTGAAGAAATCCGGCATGAAAGCCTCAATGGGGACGCCCCTGGCGATGACGGCCGGGGATGTCCGGATCCAGGCCAGGAGCGCCGATGGCCTCAAAATCTTCCGGCAAAAATCACGTACTCGTCCTAAGTTGTGACACAGGGGAGCAGGCGTGGGCCGGAGCCGATTACGGCGACGCGCGGAAGCAACCACAATTCTTAGTTCGTCTCGCATGCGCCTTGATCGTCAACCACGTCGCGGGGCTTTGGTTGTTGCCCCTCATCTTGCCGCTGGTTCAGGCCTTACTGCAGCCAATGAGGTTCTCCGGAAGCAGCCCGCGCTGCGCGGGAGCGCAGTGTGAGCATGGGCTGGCAGTCCCTTGATTTGCCCTGATGTCCGCTGACTTAGCCAGGCTCGGACGTACACCCCGGATTTAGCCCACTTCGTAACGGTATTGGGCCAGCGAAGGATTGGCATGCGCTCTCGGGCTGAACCGTGGCCGGATACTACTATCGCGCATGAGAGGCCCTCCTTTTCCCTGGCGCATTTACTTCCCTGACTGAGTAGAACTTTGGAGGTTGTCCCAGAGAACGAAGGCCGCCTGGGCGACAGCAAGGGCACCTGGCGGGCTCGGCGGACGGCCGCGCTGAATGACTGCAGGCAAAATGGAAAGGCCCTGCAGCTGTCGGGACTCTGCTTATGGGGCTAGCCTGTAAGTGAGTCGGCAATTTGGTTCGCTTTTTCGACAGATACCTGTGGGGTAGGTGCCTGTTCTCCTTTTCGCGGTGGGGCCAGGGTGGCAGCAGGAGACTAATAAAGCCTTTGCGGTTTCGAAGGGCGAACGAACGGATGCAAGTATGGCGACTGGCCATGAACCCGGTTTGGCGTCCTCCTTCGGCAGCGTGTATGTCGTGAGTGGTGAGGAGCTCGTCAGGCGCGGTTTCCGGGGTGTGTTGGAGGCTAACGGGTTCAGTGTTTCCGGTGAGTCGGGATCTGTCCGCCAGGCAGCGCGGCTTATCCCTGCGTTGCGTCCGGATCTGGCCATCATCGATGATGATCTTCCCGATGGCTCTGGTGCCGGGCTTTGTCGGGCCCTCGCAGTTGCTGACGCCACCATTCGGTGCGTGCTGATGACGGGCGAAACTGACGAAGCTGTCTTGATCGGGGCCATTCTCGCCGGGGCTTGGGGGTGTCTGTCACAACAGGATGACAACGAGGAGCAACTCAGGCTGATCCGGCGGGCCGTCAAGGGGTACACCGCCTACAGTCCTCGTTTCCAGACCGGCATCCTGGCTCCGATCCAGGCCGACGGGACGAATGGCCCCGACGGTCGGTTGGGGATGCTTTCAAAGCAGGAAATGAAGGTGGCGGTCGGGGTGGCCCGGGGGTTGAGTAACGTCCAGATCGGGCAGGAATTGTTTCTGGCCGAAAAAACCGTGAAGAACATGGTCTCGTCTGTGTTGATGAAGTTCGATATGGCACGCAGGACCGAGGTCGCGGTCTTCATCTCCCGGGAACTTGAGCACACAGGGGACCCTGCACGGGAGTACCTGCGCAGTCGAGACCCGGCCTTGATCGCGGGAGTCACCGCGGCGCTGGTTATCTGCACCAGCGAGGCAGGCAGCGTGCCGCCGTCCCGCAGCATGCTGCTACTGGATGCCATGCGGCTCTCTGATGCCTTGGCCGTGACCCGTACCCGGCGTCCCGCCGCAAGTCACTTGCCGGAACGCGGGGATGAAGTTTGAAGGTCCTGGGGCCCGGACTTCAGGGCAGGTGAATCACCGAGGCACCAGACGGTGGGCCCGGGGCCGGCCAGCCCGAAAGGGCCGGCCCTAAGGGCGACGTAGCCTAGGCGGGTAGAGGGCTGTGCGGGTAGTCCCGTTCCCGTTGCTGGAACTGCACCACGTCCTGGTTCAGGATTACGCCATCGCGGATTTCAATGGCGCGGGCGATGGTTTCGTTCCCCGCCCAGGCTGAAGGACCCGTGATCACGGTTTCCAGGAACGGCAGCAGGGCTTCGCTCATTTCCCAAGTGGAGGACTTCCAGAGGTAAGAGGGGCTGTGGTCCACCGCGTAGTAATCTACGTGGTCACCTACCGTGAACATCGGCTCGGCGAACGTGGTGGTTTTCGCCCAGCTAAAGCCCATTCCCTCATCGCAGGAAACGTCAACTATGAGGCTGCCGGGCCGGAAAGCGTCCAGGTCCTCCGTCCGCAGGTAGGTCAGGGGTGCGTTCGGGTTTTGCAGGGTGCAGTTGACCACGATGTCGCTTTCGGCCAGGAACGGCGCCAGTGGGACGCGTCCGCGTTCGGTGATGACCTCGCTGAGGAACGGCGCTTTGGGGTCGTGATCGAACTGGACAATCCGCACCGAATGGATGGGCGAACCCACAGCGGCCACCCCACGGTTGGTCAGGACCTGGACGTCGTGGATTCCGTGGGCATTGAGGGCAGTGACGGCCCCTCGTGCGGTCGCGCCGAAGCCGATGACGACGGCGCTGAGTCTTCGGCCGTAGTCCCCGGTGGAGCCGGTCAGTGCCAGGGAGTGCAGCACGGAGCAGTAACCGGCCAGTTCGTTGTTTTTGTGGAACACGTGCAGCCCGAATCCGCCGTCGCTGGCCCAGTGGTTCATCGCCTCGAAGGCTATCAGCGTGAGTTTCTTGTCGATGGCGAGCTGGGTGATGGCGCGGTCCTGGACGCAGTGCGGCCAACCCCAAAGGATCTGCCCGTCACGGAGCTCGGCAAGGTCTGCAGGCTGCGGTTTGGGCTGGAGGACGACGTCGGCCTCAGCCAATAATTGGGCGCGCGGCACCACCCCTCCGACGAGTGGTGCCAGATGGGAGTCCGACACGCCAAAACGCTCGCCGTAACCTTTCTCAAAAATGATGTGCTGCCGGAGTTCGGGCGCGATCCGCTTCAAATGCAGGGGGTGTATGGGGAGGCGCCGCTCGTCGGGTTTTCGGGTGCCTGAGAGGACACCGAGGGTGAGGTGTCCGGTCGTGCCGGTCACTTCTTTTTAGGGCTTATCGACTTGGCGGCCGTGGCTTTGTCTCCTGAGCTGGGCGGTGCCGCGGCGGCCTTCTTGTCGGCGCGTTTTTCCTTGATGGTCTTGGCGGATTTCTTGGATGCTGTTTGGCGGGGGGATTTGTCAGCCATGATTGCTCCTGTAGCGGAACCGAAAGGTTCCTGACTATGAACGATACAGGTACCTACCTAACGCGCCCCCGGAGCCGTCCATGGATCCGTCCGTACGTCCAGACGTGGGTGGACGCGCCGACAGGCTGGGGAGAGGCCTATGTCGTCCCACGCAGAGTACTCAAGGGGCCGATCGGCCCCTTGAGTAGATGCCAGGTGCGCCGAGAATCAGAGAACCGCCAGGGCGCTTTTCGCCCTGGGCGTGTGGGCGACGGACAGGAGTTCGAGGATTTTGCCCTTTCCTCCACTCTCGATTCCGACGTGCCCTTCCCGGACAGCTCCCGGCAACGGTCTTTCGGGCATGCTCCGGTGATGGTCATTTTCGTTACCTGCCACGACGACCGTGCAAACCGACAAGCTGCCTGGAACGTCCTCGCTGTCATCGGCGTTTCAACGTTGTCATTCCCCCAGGTCGTCCGCTACGCGGCGAAGGTCCTGAACCCAGCCGATTGAACGGTTGGGCGCTCGGGAACTGGCCTCAAAGTTGGCAAGAGCTTCCGCCAGGCGCTCCAATGCTACCGAGATATTGGCCTTGACTGCCGCATAGCCTTCCTCCGAGCGGGGGTCAGAAGACGCCGCCGACAGCTGCTCAGCTCCGGACCTAATGACCAGTGAAGCCTCATACTCGTTCACACTTGCACCTCGCAGCTTCCTTGAATAGGACGTGCGGCAACTCTACGAGCACAACCATACATCTGCGGTACTCCCGACTCGCCCGCCGCTTAAGCAGACGGCAAAAAAGCTTCAGGCCAGGGGCAGCGGTTAGGGTGATTGACCTCCAACTGCTCGGGCCTTCGCTGCGGAATCGGTCGCACGCTTCCATCCACTCTTTGATGGGGACGAATGGACCGCGCGGACACTCGTGGTGCTGTTGCTCTGGATCAACGGTTACTGGCATGCCTTCACCATCGATGAAGGCTTCGACCTCGTCGTCGGAGTCGCCGCGGGCAGCATCGACTTGCTGGACTCTGCCGCCCAAATTTCCGGGCATCTGCTGCCCCGGTGATCCTTCACCGCCGAAAACGGGGTGTGGACAACGTCCACACCTTTCGTCTCGGACTTCCTCGCACAGCCCTCGGAATGCCTCGGATTCCGCATGTACGCATCAAGAAGGACGGTTCGGCGTCTTACATGGTGCGCGTGGCTGGACCCGAAGAGCCGCGAGCAACAGGGCTTCCCGTGTGGCGGCGCGCATAGGTTGCCCGGGACGCCTGGACGGCACTTAATGCTGGACTCTGGGGCATCTTTTCCCGTAGCGTGACGGAAGGCCTGAAGCAACCGGGCGAAGGGGACAAAGGGGCCGCCACTCTGCTTTGATCGCGTGGCTGCCGGACTGATTGCAGGCGGCATGGCATTAGGGAGATATGCGGGAGCGAGCAACGTCGGGGCACCTGAGTTGTCCGGAAACGTGCGGTCCTTGGGTGCTGAGCGGACTCCGCGGGTCAGCGTAGAGCAAGTCGGGCCCGGAATGCTCAGGATTGACCTGGAACCCCAATCACATATCACCAAAGCCGATGGTGAGTTAGCGCGGGACCGGGTGCTTGCACTGGCAGCGGGCAAGCCGGTATGTGTTCTCCTGGACATCACGGGCGTTGGATCAGTGAGCCGGGAAGCTGTCACGTTCTACAGTGAGGCATCCCACGTGGCAGCCTTCGCCCTCCTCGGCGGGACGGCTGTAGACAAGGTCATCGCCCACGGCCTTCGCGGACTCGCGTGGCCGGATTGCCCCGCCAGGTACTTCGTGGACGAGGGCGAGGCCATGGCATGGCTGAAAGGCTACTGCTAACGGGGCTGCATAAGGTCGCTGATCAGTTGCCATTGCGCCGTAGGCCGGGAACAGATGGACCGCAAGTCCAGCTACACGGGAGCCCGGGTGAGAGCCTCCATGTCGGCGGCCGGAAGTGTGAGCGCCGCCGTGGTTCCGTGTCCCGGGCTGCTGGCGAGAACTACGTGGCCACGGTGGTTTTCCATGATGGACTTGGTGATCGCCAGTCCCAGGCCGGCGCCGGGGATGGTGGAAGAGTGTGCATTGGCAGCGCGGAAGAAACGCGTGAAGGCCTGGTTGAGCTCTTGTTCGGTCATGCCGACGCCTGTGTCAGTGACTTCACACCGGAGCTCGTGGCCGGTGGCGTGGACCTTAACGGTGACTTTGCCGCCGCGGGGCGTGTACTTGATGGCGTTGGAGATCAGGTTGTCGATGGCCTGGCCGAGGCGGTCAGGGTCGAAGTGGCCAGTGGCGGTGCCGGCGATGAGAAGTTCGAGGGTTACGCCTCCGGCCTGGGCCCGTGGTTGGGCAGCCTGGACGCTCTGGCTGACGACGTCGCCGAGGTCAGCGTGCCGCGGGTTGATGGTGATGGCGTCCGATGCGATTGTCAGGAGGTCGCCGACCAGGTGCAGGAGCCGTTCGGCGTTCCGTTTGGCGACGGTCAGGTACATCTCAAGGTCGGGGTTAAGATCGTCCTCGTCAAGGGCCAGATCCATGTAACCGAGGATCGAGGTCAGCGGCGTTCGCAGCTCGTGGGAGACGCTGGAAACGAACTGATCTTTCGCGGAAAGCGCTTCGACCAACGCTGTGACATCGGTGAACGCTAGGACCGCTCCCCGGTGTACGCCCCGGGAGTCGCGGATCAGCCGGCACGTCGCGGAGTAGGCCCTCTGGCTGGCTCCGTTATCGACCCAGATCAGTTCGTCTGTGAAGGACTCTCCTCGTGCCGCCCGGAAGCCGGGGCGTCGCTCCGGCGGAAGTGGATGCTTCCGGTCTGGGCCGTAGACGACGAAGCCCGGTGGTTCATCGGATAGCTGCCTGCCGGTCAGGGTCCCTTCAAAATGGCTGCTGAAGTGGTGGTTCGTGAGGACGGGCCGCCCTTGGGCGTCCAGGGCGCAGACTCCGACGCTCACTGTGTCCATAACGCTACTGAGTAACCGCTCACGGTCCTCGCTTGCGGCCAGCAGCTCCCGGACCTCCGCGCCCCGCGCTTCCAACTGGCGGCGTTGCAGGTAGAGGGCGCTGGTGATCGCGTAAGCCGTGAGCGCGACCGCCCCGAGAATGATGGGCAGGAGCAGGATCCGGATAAAGTCCGGGCCCTCGAAGCCTGTGCCGAGTAAGACCGGGGGCAGGACTGTGCTGAGGATGGTGGCGAGAACGGCGATCAGAACGCTGCTGCGGCGGCGGTCGCTGGCCAGCCACACGACGGGAAAGACCAGGAGGAAGCCCAGGACGGAGAGGTACTGGTCGGCGGCCTCACGCGAGACTCCGACGGCGATGCAGTCCAGGACAGGGATGACGAGGACGGCCCGTCCTGGCAGGCGTCCCCACGGCATCACCGCGCAGGCGGCAAGGAGCAGCACATGCGCCCCGAGACTCCAAAGAAACGCCCCGGAAGTATCCATCTGTGGATTCAGCACCAACGTGAGGACCGTGACCAGCAGTATCGTCGTCGACAACGGAAGCTGGAACAGCACTGCCCGGCCCCTGGGACCCAGCTTCCGGTAGTAGTCATACAGCGGCTCAAAAAGCATGGTCTCCCCTACCTGCTCTGAACTTTGTAAAGGAGACCTACCCCGCGACGCCCCGAATCAACACCGGTAGGCAACAATGGCGATCAGCACTGCCCGCGTCCACGCGTTCCCCGTTCCGGCCGCAGCTCGGACTCCTGGGTCAGCTCCCTGTGGCGTGCCTCCCGTCAGACCGGTCAAACGCCGGCGTTGTATACGTCCAGTCCGAACCTGTTGAGCCCGGGCGTTCCGGCGTAACCCAGGTACGGCAGGCCGAACGTGTCCTCAATGCTGGCAAGGAGGCTGTAGTGGTTGTAGGGCGTGGTGGACCAGGTGCCTCCCTTGGTGAAGGGGGAGAGGACAAGTGCGCCGACGCGGCCGCCGCCCATGCCCGTGATGCCGGGCAGCGCGGCGTTGGGGCCGGGGCCTTCGCCGCAGCAGGCGCTGGCGTCGGACTGGGGGCCGTCGGATTCGTCGAAGGTGATCACCAGGACGCCGTCCTGTTTGAAGGCGGGGGAGTTGGTGATTGCGGGGACCCATTGCTTGAGCCATGCGTCGGCGCTCGCCAGGCCGCCGGGCTGCCCGTCCACGCAGGGTGAGTCGTGTCCGTCGTGGCAGAGGTTCGGGGTGATCATCGACAGGTTGGGTGTGGTGGCAGCGGAGGCGAGGTCCGTTGTTAAGGCGGAGAGGTCGACGTCGTTCGTGGCACAGTCCGGGGATCCGGTGATCCCGGCGAAGTAGACGAAGGGGTTATGCCGGGCAGCGTACTGGTCACCTGCCCTTGCTTTCTGGGTGTCATCGACGGCGCCCAGTGCCGGGTGCCGGCAGGGGGTGCCCATGTCCTCCATGTACCCCTTCCACGTTTTGCCGGCATCCTTCAGCTGCCCGGCCACCGTGGGCACGCTGGCCGGGAACACGCAGCCGTCACCCACTGCCTGTCCGGGGCTTGCGGTGCCGGTGCCCACGAACGGGGTGTAGGTCTGGCAGTCGGCCTGCATTTGGGGGTTGGGTCCCTGGCCGGAGATCTGCGCCACGTAGTTGGGCTGGGAGTTATGCGCTGTGCCGTAGTACTGGTTGAGCAGGACGCCTTGGCTGCGCAGGGTCTGGGAGAGGTAGGGAGCGGCCGACGCCGGGCCCCAGGTTTCGTCGTATCCCTTGTTTTCGAGGTTGATGACGAAGACGTGGTTGGCTCCGGGCAGGTAGCTCTGGGCGGTCGGCGCGGTGGCTGGAGCAGGGGCAGCGGCGGCTGGCTGGGACGGCGCCGCTGCTCCGCCAATGAGGGCTGCGGCGAACACGGCGGTGGCCGCAGCGGCGGCGCGGAGTTTCATTGTCACGGGAGCTTCCATCCGTCGGCGAGTGCTTTGTCTTTCAATCCGGACCATTCCTCTGCGGGCGGCGGGCCCACGGGGGTGCAGGCAGGGCCGGCAACGAACGGCGGGACCAGGTATGAGGGGGCGCCCAGGTTGGCGGGGGCGCCGAAGTCCAGGACCTCGGCGATGTTGCGGGCGGCCTGGTCGCGGGGCGTGAGGGGCGGCAGGTTCCACCGCCACTCGATGGCCTTCAAAACGGAGGTGTGGTCGTAGACGTCGTGGGCGACGTACCGGCGCCGTGCCCGGGGCGAGACCACCAGGGACGGGACCCGGAAGCCCCGCAGTGCTGTTTCGGGGCTGGTGTCCGGGGCCGTCGCCGGAGGCACGTGGTCGTAGAAGCCGCCCCACTCGTCGTAATTGACCACCAGCATGGTGTTGGCCCAGCCCGGGCCGGACGTGACCGCGTTGTAGACCTCGGCGAGGAACGTCTCGCCGGAGCGGATATCCGCGTGCGGGTGGTCATCGCCTGAAGTCCCGGAGCCCTCGTCGGTGAAGCGCGGGTCAACAAAGGAAACTGCCGGCAGGGCCCCGGCGGAGCAGTCCGTGAGGAACTCCGCGTAAGGGCGGGAAATGCCCTGGTACTTGGCTCCCCAGAGGGCGGTGAACGGGATGTCGCCGTAATAGTACTTGCCGGAAACACCTGCGGCGGCCAGCTGGTCCCAGATGGTGCGAAGGGTGGAGGTGGCGGTGGAGTTGTGGATCCGGTCGGTGGCGGCGGCGTGCTGGTAGAAACGGTTGGGGTAGGTTTCGGCCATGGTCGCGGCGAAGTAGCGGTCGCAGATGGTCCAGTCGGGCCCGGCCTGCCGCCAGAAGTCAAGATCCGGTTCGTTGTAGTAGCCCACGGCGAACTCGTCGTTCTCGCCCGCCCGCAGCCAGCCGTCGTTCTTGCCGCCGTTGTATTGGATCCGGCCGCCTTCGTAGGAGTGGTCCGGGTCCGGATGACCGCAGCCCTGGAAGTCAGTCAAATGGTAGGTGGAGTGCGGGATGCCGTAGCGGTCCGTGTAGCTGAGGCCGGACTGCATGCCGTCGGCACCGGGCATCCAGCCGAGGAAGTGGTCGAAGGAGCGGTTTTCCATCATCACCACGATGATGTGCTCGATGCCCGAGTCACCGGGCGCCGGAAGCGCGGTCGGCGCGGCGGCGGCCGGCTGGAAGGCGCTGCCGGCGGCCAGGGTGGTGGCGGCAGCGGTTCCCGCGGCCCCGAGGAAGCGGCGTCTGGAGAGGTTCACGTCTGGTTCCTTGCAGGTGAGGAGGACGGCAACGCGGGCACGCCCCCACCCTGGGCCGGTCGCCGGACCTGAAGTTACTGGTCGGTAAGATTTTGCGCTCACCAGTAGATCACAGCCTCGTTACGGTCGTGGCTGAAAATGGGGGCTGTTCACGGAGAGTTCACTGGACGTTTCCGCTAACGCCAGAACTACATTCCCAGGTCCTTCTCTGCGGTGACCCAGTTGGTGGCGATGGCCTTCTGGGCGGCGGCAAGGGTGACCTTGTGGGCGCAGACGGCCTTGTTCAGGCGGGTCTCGATGGCGTCTTTGGGGTTGGTGGTGCCGTTTGCTCCGGCGCGGTTGGGTTCAGGCCAGAGGTTGGAGACAGCGTTGGTGCCGCCCAGTTGGAGCGAGATCAGGTGGTCGTACTCGGTGGTGGATGCGCGGGTCTGGCCGTACTGGGCCAGGCTCAGGGCTTTGGCCTTGTCGGTGTCCGAAGCGGGGGCCCGGACCGTCATCGTGTAGCCGGGCTTGCAGATGGTGGAGCCCAGATTGTCCTGGGTGACGGCCGGGTCCACGGCGCCGGGAGTGCAGGCCGGGTCCGGCAGGTACAGCCCTGCGGCGGCGTCGATGGTGCGTGCCTTGCACTGTCCTGCGGTCAGGTTCAGGTCGATGGCGACAGTGCCGGGGGAGTGGACGGTCTTCACCGCCGGGGCGGCGCCGGGCAGCGGACCTGCGGGGATGGCAGCGACTGTCGGGGCGGTCCCGGCGGCGGTGTCCTGGCCGTCTGTGCTGTCCTCGTCATCACCCTGCGAGGTCGGGGAGGCGTTGGTCCCCGGTGCCGGTGACTGGTGCTTCTGGGTGTTGGCGTAGAGGAAGCCGAGGATCACCAGGCCAACGATGAGCAAAGCGGCGAGAAGGGCCAGGCGGGAGCGGGAGAACGTCATGACTCACTTGTGTACGGCGGGTCAGGAGAACATGCCCGGGCAGCCAACAGGGAAGAAGGGGCACCGCAGCGTCCCCTTCCCTGTTCTACCCTGCAAGCAGCCAGCGCCTCGGTGCGCCGCGCCGGTCAGCCCACGTGAATGCCCGGCCGGGCCGCCGTATCCGGTTCCGTCTCCCGAAGGATTTCCCGCACCAGCGGAGGCGTGTCGCCCTGGCCAAGGAACAGATAACGCATCAGATGGTTGACCGGGCTGCCCTCGGACCATTCGAAGTAGCACTGGGGCTTGACCCCGGTCGAGTCCCGCAGGGCCAGCAGGACCGCGGCGATGGCGTTCGGCACTGCGGGCGATTTCACCCGGAGGACCCGGTAACCCTCGACCTCGATGCCATCGACGCGGAGCGTATGGCTGAAGTCTGAGGGGTCAGAGATCTCGACTTCAAGGAAGACGACGTCCGCCGGGCCCGGCACCGGGTTCAGTCCCCGCTGTTCAAATTCCTTCTCGGCATATTCCGCCTTGTCACCGTGCTGCCGCTTGTTGGCGATGATGTGAAGTTGACCGTCAAAGGCAATGGAGTCGGTGATGAACTGGCGGGCGGCGGCATCGAATTCGATGGCGTCGACCCGCAGTTCCGTGGTCCGGGTAACCCTGGACACCAGGGAGACGGCGATAATGCCACCGATGAAGAACGCGGAGATGAGGATGCCGTCAGGTTTTTCGATGACGTTGGCGCCCAGGGCGTAGAGCAGGATCAGCGTCAGGACGCTGAAGCCCACGGCCCCTGCCCGACTGCGTCGCCGGATGGCAGAAACAGTCACGGCGACCGCGCCGGAAACCATCATGGCCAGGATCCCGGTGGCATACGCCCCGGCCTGGGCGTTCACGTCCGCGTTGAAGGCAACCGTGATACCGATGCTCAGCACCGTGTAGACAAGCACCACCGGACGAACGGCACGGCCCCATTCCGGGGCCATCCCGTAGGCGGGCAGGTAGCGGGGCACGATGTTGATCAGCCCGGCCATCGCCGAGGCCCCGGCGAACCAGAGGATCAGCGCGCTGGAGATGTCATAGACGGTGCCAAATCCGGCGCCGAAAAGTTCGTGGGCGAGGAACGCGAGGGCCCGCCCGTTGGCCTGCCCGCCGTCCTGGAATTCCTTGGCAGGAATCATGACGGTGGTCAGGAAGCTGGTCGACATGAGGTAGACGCTCATAATCAGCGCGGCCGCGGTGAGCAGCTTGCGGGTGTTCCTGACCCGGGATGCCATGACTTCATCGGGCGTAGATCCGGTTGCTTTGATCAGCGGCATCATGGACACCCCGGTTTCGAACCCTGACAGACCCAGGACGAGCAGGGGGAAGGCGAGGATGGCCGGGCTGACCAGCCCGATCGGGCCGCCGCCGCTCGAGAGCAGCCGGTCCGCCCAGCCGCTCACCAGGGAAGGGTCCGCGGCCAGGTGAACGAAACCGGCGACCACGACGGCGGCGTTGAGCAGGAGGTAGACGGCCACCAGCGGGATGGCGACCCCCACAGCCTCATTGAAGCCGAGCAGGAACACCCCGCCCAGGATCAGCAGCAGGACGACCGTGATAATCACGGCCCAGCCTTTGAGTGCTTCGGGAATCAGCGGATTCTCCAGCAGGTGCACTGTCGCATCGGCTCCTGAGAGGGTGATCGTGATGATCCAGGAGGTCGCCACGAACCCGAGGAGCAGCAGGACGAAGAACTTCCCGCGCCAGAACGGCAGAAGCTTTTCCAGCATGGCCACCGACCCCTGGCCGTGCGGGCTTTCCTTGGCGACCCTGCGGTACATGGGCAGCATGCCCAGCAGCGTCAGGGCAACGATAAGCAACGTGGCCAGCGGTGACAGCGCGCCGGCGGCCAGGGCCGCTATGCCGGGCAGGTAGGAGAGCGTGGAGAAGTAGTCGACGCCGGTGAGGCACATGACCTTCCACCAGGCGTTGGGCTTGTGGTCCTCCTCCGCCTCCGGGCCGGCAGGGGCCACCTGGTTGGCGAGCAGCCAGCGGACCAGGGGGTTCCGGTCCGGGCCTGGCTCCTGTTTGAGGTCAACATGCGCCGGGATGGTGTGGTCAGCAGGGGTGTTCATCGGGTCTTCCTGTTGGGGTGGAGCCACAGACCCGGGGCGGGGTCTGTGGAACCGGGCAAGTCCGGTCCGGGAGTGCCGGGCCTGTGCTGGTCTTACCCAGCATCGGAGCCCGGCAAGCAGGTCGGCGCCGATTTGGACCCGGAAAGCGGTCCTACAGGATTCGTCGAACGCTGATGTTTGCCTATGCGTGCGTGACCAGTCCGCCCCGGTTCCCGGACATGGCAGCACCCTCCCTGCAGGGCAGAAAGGGGTGCCGTGGTGAGGCCGGGACTGGGCCCGTCAGTAGGTGATGCCGGTGCCGGCAGGTCCCCAATGGATTACGCCGTGCTGGTAGTTCTGGGCCACGTTGCCTCCGGGACCGGTCGAATACTCGCCGCTCGTCGGGAAACCGAGCGCTCCAGCGGGACCGCCGGCGCTGCGGTACAGACTGCCGATACCGCCGAAGACGTAGTGGCCGCCGGAGTCCGGCAGCCAGGTGATGAAACCGCCCTGGTAGGTCTGGTAGACACCGCCGTTGGCGGGGATCTCCCCGGAGGACGGGTAGCCGAGGACACCGTTTTCGAACCCGGTGGACTGCCAGATGCTGCGGATGCCTCCCACGGAGACCTGCGTTCCGGTAGCCGGTGAGTACAGCAGTGCGCCGCGTTGGAAGTTCTGGTAGGAGCCGCCATCCCGGATCGGGGTGATGGCGCTGGTGGCCGCCCCGAGGTAACCACTGTTCTGCAGGTACTTGGTGAACATCACGCCGGAGACAACCTGGGTCCCGGCGGCGCTGTGGGTGATGACGCCATTCTGGTAGGTCTGGGCGGTGCCGCCTTCGACGTTGTAGATCTCCGAGACCGGGTAGCCGAGGAATCCGGACTCATACCCGGTCGCGCGCCAGGCGTCGCGGATCGGCCCCGTCGAGATGTGGGCGCCGGTGGCCGGAGACCACAGGACCGCTCCGCCCTGGTAGTTCTGGAAGACACCGCCGTCCTTGATCCCGGCGACCTCGTCCGTGGTCGGGTAGCCCAGGATGCCGTTCTCGAAACCGTAGCCGGCCCACAGGGTCCGGATCGCGCCCCTGGAGATACGGGCACCGGTAGCCGGGGAGTAGATCAGGGCGCCGTACTGATAGTTGCGGTACGACCCGCCGTCCTTGAGGCCATAGACCTCAGGGGACACCGGCAGGCCGAGGGCGCCGTTGATGGCCGCGGCCTTCTGAGCCAGCGGCGTCTGGGTAGCAGGGGCAGGTGCGGAGGGGGCCTGGGTCGTGGAGTAAGCCGCCATGTTGGACACCATCAAGTGCCAGCCGGCGTATGGTCCGGTCGAGGGGACGACGTAGCCCAAACCTGCGTCGGTGCCGCGCGGATCCAGCATCGCCGCCTTGTGTCCCGGGGAGTTCATCCACCAGTCCACCAGCTGGGCCGGGCTGAAGTTGAAGCCAACGTTCTCCCGGTACCAGGTTGCGCCGGCCGGAATTTCGTTCCCGCCCGCATCAGGGCGGTGGATGTTGGCAAAGCTCCAATTCGGGTCCATCGTGGCGACCCCCAGCTGGTTGGCCCAGTCCTGGGAGACGTCGGCGATCTTCTGGTTCCAGACGAACGGCCGGACACCAGCCTTGACGCGCTCGGCGTTGATCAGGTCAAAGGTCTGCTTGGTGAAGGAGTCAGAGTAGGAAGTGGCCGGGACGGCGCCTGGCGCCGTAGCTGGTGACGGTGCCGCATTGGAAACGGCGGCGCTGGTGAGGGTTCCGGTCAGGGCAAGGAGCAGGCCAAAGCCTGCTGCGGACATGCGTAGAGGACGTGGTTTCATGAGCCTTCAGGGGAGTGCTGGGCGGAGCGCCGGGAGACAGGTCAAGTCTGCCCGGGCACCCGCGGCAAAATGGAAGAGTTGGGGTGATGCCGGGAGAAGCCTTCGCAAATCCTGCGGAAACCGCTCCCAAAGGGCCAACCGGCCGCCTTAGCGAAGCAAGTCGACCCGCTTCGGCGGCGACGTCGGCCAGGTCTGCCATTTCCTGAATTGGCCAGCGAGGTGCGCCGGAACTCCCAGGGTGGAGTGTAATGATCGATTCATGAGCACAACGGACATTGGCCGCGGACAGTCATCCCGCTTCAACACCTTGGCCCACCACTCCCGGTTGCGGGTCATCGTGATGCTGGTGGTGGGCCTGGGTGTGGCACTGGTGGTAGGGGCGCTGAAGTCCTGGGCATATGCTCCGGCGATGGGTTGGGCCGCCGCGTCCCTGACCTACCTCATTTGGGTGTGGTCCGTCATCGGACGGTTGCAGGCAGAGGCCACCGCTGCACACGCCCGACGCGAAGACCCGGGCAAGGGCCCCGCCGACGTGCTGGTCCTCAGCGCAACTATTGCCAGCTTTGCCGGGGTGGCGCTGATCCTGATGGACGCATCCGATGCCCAGGGAGGAACGAAAGCAGCCGTCATCGCCATGGCCCTGGGCAGCGTCGCGCTTTCCTGGTTCCTTGTCCACACGCTCTTTACTCTCCGCTACGCCTCCATCTATTACCGGGACAAAGCCGGCGTGGATTTCAACGAGGACAAGCAGCCGCGCTACATGGACTTTGCCTACCTGGCCTTCACTGTCGGCATGACCTTCCAGGTCTCAGATACCGATCTGAAAACCGATGCGATCCGCGGGACTGTACTGCGGCAGGCGCTGCTGTCCTACCTCCTGGGCACCATCGTCCTTGCCACAACCATCAACCTTGTGGCCGGACTCATCCACTAGCGGAGCAGTCGCCCCCAGCTGCGGCGTTCGGGGCGGCAATGCAGGCGACGTTGGCCGTGGACGGGCCCGTACCTGTCGTAGTGGGACGGGGGAGCACGTCCGAACAATCCCGTTTAGTTTCAGGGAACGGAGCCAGGGATGATCGATGGGCCTGTGTCGGGTGCCGGGCGCCGCGAGGGCGGAGCCGGGGTGCGGGGGAGTCGAATGCAGAAGCAGGCGCCGTTTTCGGTGGGGTCGGGTGGTTCCACCGTGAGGTTGAGATTCATCCTCTGCGCGAGTCGTGCTGCGATGGACAAGCCGAGTCCGCTCCCGGTGGGGCGCTGGCCGGTGTAGCGGCGTGCCAGGGCGCCGCGGTTGAAGGCCACGGCGGCGTCCTCCGGGGTGAGGCCGGGGCCGCTGTCCCGTACCTGGATCGCGACGACGCCGCAGGTGCCCCCTGGCCGGTCCCCGGGCGTGGTTGGATCTGGCGGCGTACTCTCCAGTCCTGCGCGGATGACGAGTGGCTGTCCGGGCGGGGTGATGCGCAGTGCGTTCCCTATGAGTCCGTCGATGATTTGGCGCAGCCTTTGTGGATCCGTGGTGACAAGCAGGGGTTCCCCGGCTTCCTGGTGCGGCACTTGAAGCGTGAGTTCCACGCTTGCCTGCGTGGCTGCGGCCTGCCATGCCCGTTGGACCTGTTCCAGGAGTGTGACGACGTCGACAGGCCGGAGGTCAAGTGCGAAATCGTCCGCTTCCAAGCGGGCCAGGGCGAGTAGATCCCGCACGAAACCGTCCAGCCGGTCTGTCTCGGCGGATAGGGTCTGCCCCACCCCGGCGGTGTCCTCAGGCGGGATCAGTCCGTCTTCGAGCGCCTCGGCGTAACCGCGCATCGCGGTCAGTGGTGTGCGGATCTCGTGGGAGATGGACAAAAGGAACTCACGTTGCCGGCTTTCACTGGCCAGCAGCGCATTCTCCAAGGTATTGATAGCGTCTCCTACGGCGCGAACCTCGGAAACTCCCGCAGGTTCAAGATGCACCGTCCGTTCTCCGGCAGCCATCCGCCGCGCTGCGGCCGCTGTCGTGACGAGCGGACCGGAGAGCCGGCGCGCGAGCAGCGTGCCAGCCAGAACAGCGATCAACAGGCCAGCCGCCAAGGCAAGGACCGTTCGTTGGAGGAGCTGGGCTGAGGCGGCGTTCACCTCGTCCAATGAGCGGGTCAGTACGATTCCGCCGCCCTTGTTCAGGGGGCGCCCCTCCACCAGGAACTGAAAGCCGCCTCGGGTAAGGGTCAGGGAAATCTTTTGCCCGGAGAGCACTTGTTGGGCTTCGCCTGGAGTCAGAATCTGTGCCGCTGGCCCGCTCAAGGCGCCGGCAGGGGTGATGGTGGATATGTCGTAGGTATCAGGTCCAAGGAGGTGGCGTTCACGGAGGTCCAGCGCCTGCGAGGCGGCCGGGGCTGCGGCAAAAGCGTCAGCTTGCCGGGCGAGCTGCTGTCTGGCTTGCTCGGCGGCGGCGGACCGGATCAGTGGAAACGCGGTGCTTCCGGTGACGAGTACCGCCAGTATGGCGACGGCGGCGGTGACGAGAGTGATGCGACCGGCCAGTGAGCGCAACCATGCCCGGGCTGCGTTCGCGCGGGCGGGCCGTTGGCGGGTCCCGGGTCTGCTTTTTCCCTGATTTCGGCCGTTCACAGTCGATCCCCGGCGGCAGAGTATCCGACGCCGCGCAGGGTGCGGATGGGGTTGCCATCGCCGAGTTTGGAGCGCAGCTGGGCGATATGCACGTCGACGGTGCGCCCGGCCGTATAGCCGGCCTGCCCCCAGACGGCCGAGAGGAGCTGCTCACGGCTGAAAACCCGCCCAGGAGTGGCCATCAGATAGGCGAGCACGTCAAATTCCCTGGCGGTCAGCTCCACGGCGGTCCCGTCCACGCTGACCCTGCGCCTGTCCTGGTCCAGGGCCACGGACCCGACGCGCAGGACCCTGGTATGCGGAACCCCACCGCTGCGGCGAAGGACCGTCTTGAGCCGGGTGACCAGTTCGCGCGGTGAAAACGGCTTGGTCATGTAGTCGTCGGCGCCGAGCTCAAGCCCCAGGAGCATATCCACCTCTTCGTCCCGGGCCGTGACGAAGATGATCGGTGTCCAGTCGTCCCGGGCGCGCATCTGCCGACAGACCTCGATCCCGTCGATGCCGGGCAGCCCGACGTCGAGCACAACCGCGACGGGCTGAAGGCCCCGGATCCGGTCCAGGCCACCTTCGCCGGTCGTCTCGACGTGGACACCGAAACCCGCCCGGCTCAGATAGAGGCGCTGCACGTCAGCGATCGCACGCTCGTCTTCGACGATCAGCACCAGCCCGCGGGACGGCAGGGCGCCGTCGGCTGTTGATTCTTCCATATCTCCATTGAACGCTCCGACGGCCTGGCCAGGAGGCATGCGGGGCATACTTTACCTTCCGCTTACATTCACCGAACACGTGCCGGACATCGGGCCGCCACAGTAGAAGCGTAAACAAGTGCAGACCGGGACGTGACCCGTCCCGTGCCCAGGACCAATGAGGAGAAGAAATGAACAATCCGCACATACCCGGCAACCGGTCCGGTCGTCTCCGGGGCGTCCGTGCAGGCGTGGCCGCAGGGGCTGTCCTCATCGGGGCAACCGTCTTAGGGGCAACAGCAGCCACAGCGGACAGCCAGAACCCGGCCCCTTCCCCCAGCCCGTCCGCCCCGGTGCAAACCGGAAAGGGGACACCGCACGCTAAGCACCCGTTTGCCCAGATCCTCCGCACCGAGTTGAGGGTCGACATCCGGTCCGCGGCCGGGTTCGGGGACAAAGCCCACGAGGTCGCCTACGTCCTGATCCACCACACTGCCGCCTTCAACAAGCTGCCCGGAAACCTGCAAACGGACCTAAAGACCCTCGAAGCAGCACCAGCCTCAGAGCGCGACAGCGATGCAACCAAAATCAAGGAAACCGCGCTGAACGGCGGCTACGGAAGCCAGATACAAAAAGAAGCAAAAACCATTCAAGCCAAGTCAGCGCAGGCACCTGCCAAGCCCTAGCAACCCCCAAGCCTGCCGCCCCGGAGCCATTTTGTTATCCGCGGCGGCAGGCAGGGCCAGGAACGGTGCCCACCCGCGTGGCCGCCGTTTCATGGCCCACGCGAGACAAATGGGCCTGGCCTGACTCATCAGGCTGGTGGGGTGCCTGATCCCGTCGAATACTCGATGGTCGCAGTTCCAAGGATGTCGCTTATGCGGCCGCCCTGGAAGTCCTGCGCTGTTCCATTAGGCACCGAGTAGATCTCGCTGGTCGGGTAGCCAAGGGCCCCCCGTTCAAAACCTGTCGACATCCAGGCCGTGCGGATGGCTCCATATGATTCGTGAGTGCCCGCCGTAGGTGACGATATAACGGCCCCGCCTTGGTAGTTCTGGTAGGAGCCCCCGTTGATTAGGCCGGTGACTACTTCGGTGGTGGGGTAGCCCAGGACGCCGGCCTCAAAGCCCGTGGCCGCCCATTCCGAACGGATGGGGCCGATCGACTCATGTGTGCCGGAGGTCGGGGCGGACACGACCGCCCCGCCTTGGTAGTTCTGGTAGGAGCCCCCGTTGATTAGGCCGGTGACTACTTCGGTGGTGGGGTAGCCCAGGACGCCGCCCTCGAAACCCAGGGCCTGCCACTCCGAACGGATGGGGCCGATCGACTCATGTGTGCCGGAGGCCGGGGCGG
>NZ_JBFBKY010000001.1:21440-30514 GCF_040702335.1 Pseudarthrobacter sp. NPDC080039
GGACACGACCGCCCCGCCTTGGTAGTTCTGGTAGGAGCCCCCGTTGATCAGGCCGGTTACTACTTCGGTGGTGGGGTAGCCCAGGACGCCGCCCTCGAAACCCAGGGCCTGCCACTCCGAACGGATGGGGCCAATTGACTCATATGTGCCGGAGGCCGGGGCGGACACGACCGCCCCGCCTTGGTAGTTCTGGTAGGAGCCCCCGTTGATCAGGCCGGTTACTACTTCGGTGGTGGGGTAGCCCAGGACGCCGCCCTCAAAGCCCAGGGCCTGCCACTCCGAACGGATGGGGCCGAAGGACTCGTGAGGGCCGGTGGCCGTGGTCCAGATGATCGCCCCGCCTTCGTAGTTTTGTTTTACGCCGCCGTTCACCAGGCCACCGACCTCGTCCGTAGTCGGGTATCCCATCAGGCCGTTTTCGAAGTTGAGCGCGGCCCATTCGCTGCGGATGGGGCCATGGGAGACGAACAGGCTCTGCGTGGGCGTCGAGATTACGGCACCTGACTGGTAGTTGCGGTAGTAGCCACCGTCCCGGATTCCCGTTACGTCGCCGGTGGCCGTCCCAAGATTCCATTGGGCGGCCTTGGCATCCATCGCCTGAGCCAGTGTCAGGACTGTGATGGTGGCGGTGGCGGATTGAGTTGTACCTGTCCCGTACGTGACCGTCAAGGTGGCAGTGTACGTTCCGGCAGCGGAATACGTATGAGTGGGGTTTTGTAGCGCGGAGGTCGCCGTACCGTCGCCAAAGTCCCAGGACCATGAGGTCGGTGTGCCCGTAGAGGTGTCCTGGAATGCGACAGACAGTGGTACTGTCCCGGAGCTCGGGGTGGCAGTAAACGAAGCTACCGGGGTGGGAGTGGCTGGCGTAAGGGGCTCATCCGAGAACCAGTAGCTCTTGGCGACGTCGTCGCTTGCCAACATGACAATGCCAGTCGTCGCGTTGACGCCCTGTTTGCTGGTGGTGACGTCATTGATGTTCGAGGAGGACGCTGCCTGCATCACAGGGTTTCCACGGCCGGAGGCGAAGACCGGGTTGTCCATGGAGGCAGTCTTCTCGTAGATGCTGCCGGCAACCCCGGAGTACGTGCAGCCGCTCACGGAGGTCGGTGGGGCGGTCTGGAAAGCGTGGACAAGGTTGTTCTGGGTGTCCAGCACGATCTGGGGCCGGGTGACGCAGTCACCCGTAGTGGAGATGGTCGATTGCGTGAAGGAACCGGTACCCGGCTTGAAGACGAGCAGCAAAAGCTGGGGCAGTGTCGGATCCGAGGATATGTCGTTGAGGCTGGTCTTCACGGCGGCAAAGACCCGTCCGCTGGGATCAGACTGGAGAGATTTGATGTTAAGGTGGTCATCAGCCTGGCCATTGCCCCTGATGGCGGGCTGCAGAGCCCACGATGAGGACGCGGTGGGTGAGGTCCCGTCTGTCCGCGTAGCCCACCAGACAGTGCCGGTAAGTTGGTCGCTCCACATCACCCCGATCTTGTTCTTGCCGTAGGAAACCACAGCGGAAATGTCATCAGGAGAAGGGTTCGGGTTTGAAACCGGAATAACATAAGGGGTGCCCCAGCCGGTGCCCCCGGGTGCCGAGTTGTTGACGTAGACCGTGTTGGTGAATCCGCTGGTGCTGTTGCCCGCCACCTGCGTCCAGGTTGCCCAGATGGCGCCCGTGCTGTCCTCGTCAATGGTCATCGACTCGCTGCTGTTGTTCGTGATAACCATGGGAAAGCCGGCGTCCAGGGTGTAATTACCACCGGAGTAGCTGTACCGGTAAAGATAAGCGGGCTGGCCTGCCACCGAGGGTACAGGGTTCGCATTGGTCGAAACACCAACAACGTGCGAAGCGATGTAGAGATGCGCCCCATCCCAAAGGGTGTCGGCCAGGGTGCTGCCGCGCGCATCATTCAATACTCCTGTATCCACCCAGGTATGCGTCGCCCTGTCCAGGCGGTAGATGTGCCAGCCACTTCCGGTGGTCCACATATCCGCCCACCAAAATCCGTCATTCCACCACAACTTGCTCTGGGGCTTATCCGATGTGGGCGGATTTGCGACCCCGGAGTACGAGAAGCTCTGGGTGCCGTAGACCGGATCAGCTGATGCCGCGGGGGAACCCACCAGGCCCGCTGCCATGATGAGAGCCGCAAGCACCGCAGAGGCCAACGATGTCAGAAAACGCTTGATTTTCACGGCAGGGCTCCTAGACGCCGGCATCTGGCTGCTCGTTCTGCACTTCCAATTTGAGCTTTCATCCGCCGCCAGGAAACAGCGAAATCAAGTAGCCCCAGACAGTAGACCCCACCTCCAAACCAGCACAAGCACATCCACGGCTTCCTTTGCAAACCTTGAGCTTCAATCGGAGGCACGAAGAGGTCCGGCTTCAGCTTCCGCCGTCGGTCAACGGTAGTGGGATGGATGGATTACCTATCCCTACACCGAATTGCCAGTCTGGATCCCTGTACTTACCTAAGGACAACAGGATCCAGCGGTTAAATCCGAGTACTCCCTACTGGTGCCCTACCCTCGAGCGCGACCGTAACCTCGTTGCAAGAGCCCGGGTGGCTCGCGAACGAGCTGGTGGGGGCGAGACGGCAAAGGAAACGGCATAAGTCAGGAGAGGCTTGGAGGTCGGTGGAAAGGTGAGAAGCTTGCCCGCTGTCGGCTTCAAACCCGTCACACGGCTGACCTGTGCCCGGCGGCCGGTGCGGCCCGGCAGGTACTATCCCGCGCCATCCCGGAACAATATTCCACTGAACGGTCTGGGCCGGGGCAGAGAGTGATATGGACAATCTACTCAACCTGAACATTCTGCAGCAGCCATTGCGGTACGCCTTCGACGCCGCCAGTATCCTGGCCATTCTTTACTTGGTGCTGCGCCCGGTGCTCTTGCCCCAAGCGGTCCGGAGCGGACGCACGGGCGCCACCACTCCGGGCCCGATTCGGCGCGGCAAGCAACCCTCACGTCGTACCTGGCTCCTTACCACCCTGATTGCACTGGTGGCCGGCGCAGGCGCGGGGATACTTGCCCTGGTTATCTGCGAGGGCTGGCTGAACGTCTTTGGCCTTCCGTTGGACGGCGACACTCGGACATGGGTCATTCTGGCCTTTACCGCCGTCGCGTTGGCCTTGGTAAATTTGTGGCGCTCACGCTGGTGGCGGAAGATCCTGGCCGTCCTTTCCATTGTGGTCTTTCTTGCCACGGCTATCCTGGGAGTGAACGCCGACTACAGGCTCAACCCCACCCTCGGTTCCCTCCTCGGGGTGAACACAGGCCGCTTTCTGGCGCTCCCCAAGCACAATTCAGCCCCTGCAGAGGCGGGCGCGGCGCCGTTATGGCAGACCTGGAAGCCACCAGCCGGGATGCCGGCCACCGGGCGGACAGGCCCGGTCGCCATCCCTGCCACAGTCTCCGGGTTCCAGGCGCGCCATGCCTACCTCTATCTTCCTCCGGCAGCATTGGTCGCCAACCCCCCGCCGTTGCCTATCATCGTCATGATGATGGGCCAGCCCGGGGGGCCGGACCAGAACCAGTACGCTGTCGCCCGTTTGAATGCCATGGCCGCCAAGAACCATGGTCTCGCCCCCCTCCTGCTCACTGTGGACCAGTTGGGCAGTCCCTACCAAAACCCTGTGTGCGTCGATTCTCCCAGCGGCAACGTTTACTCATACGTCACCACCGACGTCGTCAATTTCATCCGCACGAATCTGAATGTGGCAAGTGGCCGGGACAGCTGGGCAGTAGCAGGCTACTCAAATGGCGGCGAGTGCGCCTTGTCCTTCGCTGCTAAGAGACCAGAGCTTTTCGGCTCACTTCTCGACATTTCCGGTGAGCTGGAACCGGTCAGCGGCAGCGTCCAGGACACCGTCAAGACCATCTTCCGCGGCAACGAGGCCAGCTTCGTTGCGGAAGAACCGGCCACCATCCTGAAATCCCACAGCTATACCGACCTGGAAGCCATCTTCACCAGTGGCTCTGCGGACACCACTTATTCGCCGCAGGTAACAGCAGCAGCAGCAGATGCCAAAGCGGCCGGCATGACCACCTACAGGTTTATCGGGGAGTCCGTTGGCCATCGTGGAGATGCCGTCGATTATGGGCTGAAGGCGGGGCTTCCGCTGCTGTTCCAACGCTTCGGCCTCACCGCGCGATGAGCAGCCAAGCCAAGTCCAGCGGCCCGGACCGAACGGGGTTTCGTCCCTTGCCCGGCCGTCTCGGCCTCGGGGCGCGCCGGGGTCAGTTCTTCGCCACCGTCAGGCAGCTGTTCCTCAAGCTCCGGGCAGCACCTGTCACGCTCGTTTACTTGGCACTTCTCTGGGCTGTTACTGCTGTGACCCGGATCCTGCACGTCCTTGGCGTTCCTTTCCGGGCCGCCCCCGGGTGGGTAGCAGCAGCCCCGTCTTCACTTTTCATCCGGCCCTGGTCCCTGGCGACGTCAGCCTTCTGGCTACCCATGCCCCTCTACTACGTCGCTGCGACAGTTACGGTACTGCTGGCAGGGCTTCCTTTGGAGCGGCGGTTGGGATCAGCCCGTTTTGCCGGCGCGCTGGCTGCCAGTCAGTTCATGGGCATCCTGGGGGCAGCGGGATTGGTTTGGGCGATCCACTCCACGATGGGCTCCTGGTCGTTTGTCCTGATGTCGGACCCCTACCTCGGTCCCACAGCGGCCCTCTGCGGGGCAGCAATGGCTGCGTCCACGACCATGCCGGTACTGTGGCGGCGCCGCCTGCGGATGGCCGTGTCCACATTGCTGTTGCTTCTGGTGCTCTATGAGGGATCCTATGCCGATCTGGTGAGGATGTTCGCCGCCGCCGCAGGAATGTTCCTGGGTCCATTCTTCTTCGGCCGCCGCCCGGCGTTGGCGTGGCCCCAAGTCTCCCGCCGCGAAGTGCGGGTTTTGGTCGCCTTGGGGGTTGCTGCCTTCGCGATTGGACCGGTCATTGCGGGGCTGTCGCGGCATGCTCCCGGCCCACTCTCGGTACTCCATCTTCTGTTCACGGATATTCAGCCGGTTGATCCCCAGGCGCTCAAAAATGCGTGTGCCTCGGGGCCAAGGTCCGTCGAGTGCCAAATGCTGCTCCTGCAGCTCCGGGCTGGGGCGGGCGGTATATTCATGGCCATTCTTCCTTGCTTTCTGCTGCTGCTCATCGCCGAGGGGCTCCGGCGTGGACGCCGCTTTGCGTGGGGCTCCGCACTGGTCGTTCTCGGGAGCACTGCGGTTCTGGCCGCCATGCATGCAGCCGGGGTGATCTGGCCGCAGGCTCTAGGGAGTCCGCAGAACGAAAACATGGACTTCCAGAGCCTGAGCCATATTCACAACAAGTTCGGCCTTGTGGTCACCCTGATGCTGCCGGTTGTGATGTTCCTGGTCGTCCTCGGGTTCGGCGATCTCTTCCCCGGCCGGGCTCCGTTGGGCACATACGCCAGGGTTACCCGCATGGTCCTCGTGCTCGGGGCTGGGCTCGCGGTCGTCTACGTTGGGGCCGGGATGGCATTGTCGCCCGGCTTCGCTCCAGTTCCATCCCCCTATCAATTCCTGGCGGACGTGCCCGACCGTTTCCTGCCGCTTGGTTACACCTTGGACGTCCCTCCTGCGTTCTTCCCCCAAAGCACCGCCGCCGTCGTGCTTTATGAAGGCACCGGGGTTGTCTTTTGGGCGCTGACCGGCGCCCTGGTGCTCCAGTCCTTCCTGCAGACGGCGCCCGGCCCGCACAGCCACGACTCTTCGAAAGTGCGGACCATACTTCGCTCCGGGACCGGGACCCCCCTCTCATGGATGACCACCTGGCCCGGCAACCGCTACTGGTTCACGCCCGAAGGCAATGGATACGTCGCCTACAGGGTCAGCGCCGGAGTTGCACTGGCCCTGGGATCACCCGTGGGCTCGGTGGCCGACTACCGGACGTGCGTGGAAGGGTTTTCCCGCTTCTGCGACGAGAACGGCTGGACGCCCTGCTTCTACTCCGCCGACCAGGCATTCTGCGATGAAGCGGCAGCAAAAGGTTGGGGCGCAGTTGAAGTCGCTCTCCAGACAGTGCTCCCACTGGCCGCGCTCACATTCACGGGACGACAATTCCAGCACATCCGTACCAGCATCAACCGGGCACGGAAAGAAGGAATCCACACCGAATGGGTCAAATACGCCGAAGCACCTGCGGAGATCCGGCAGCAGATCGACGACATATCCAAGGAATGGGTGGCGGACAAGAAACTCCCCGAACTGGGATTCACGCTGGGCGGCATCAGTGAACTCCGGGATCCGGAGGTCCGATGCCTGGTGGCACGGGACGTGGACGGGACGCTGCAGGGCGTCACCTCCTGGCTCCCGTCATACAGTAGCGGCAGGATCATCGGGTGGACACTCGATCTCATGCGCCGGCGCCCGAACGGATTTCCAAACAGCATGGAACTGCTCATCGCCACGGCTGCCCTGACACTCCGGGACGAGGGCTACAGCTACATCAGCTTGTCCGGGGCGCCCCTCGCAGGGTCCCTGCAAAACAGCAACGACGCCCCCCACACGACGGCCCTGGCACGTGTCCTGGACTGGTTGGGAAGCCGACTGGAACCCGTCTACGGATTCCGCTCCTTGTTCGCCTTCAAAAGTAAATTCGCTCCACACTACGAACCGCTGTACCTGGTTTACAACGACGCTGCCGCACTTCCCAGCATTGCCAACGCAATCGCAACAGCCTACCTCGGCGAGATATCCGCACTCCGTCGGCTGGGCCTGGCTGGACAACTCCTGCTCCCACGGATCCCAGGAACGAATCGCTCGTCCGAATAACCTTCATTTATGGATACCCGTACCAACGGGCTGGTGTCCCGCGAGAAGGACTCGGCCACTCCGCCTTGGCCCCCGCGGGAGTCCACCTCCGGCCCGGGCGCGCTCACCGAGGCACGTTTGGCATTGCCGGTCATCCCGCGCTCACTTGGCAGGCTTTCTGCACCGGCGCCATATCCTGTCTCGACATGCACGTCGCACGCAGCTCTTGCTACGGGCGCCGGCTCGGGTTTGCGTTTCCGCGATACATGCCCAGCATTGGTCGTGGTTTCGCCAAGTTTTCTGAGTCTTTACGCAGGGTTATCTGTGATCCGGCCAAAGGGCTTTTTTCGGCTGTTAAAGTCATTCCGTTGATCCTCTGCACTAACGGCCACCCCGGTGTGTGTCGCGTGGCAAAGGCCTGACGGGATGTCCCGCCGCTAACCGGGAGAAGGATGCCATGCCTATAGCCGTCCTGACCACCGGCGCTGCCATGGCCGTCGTCGGCGCCTCCGCGTCCACGGTCAGCAAACAGCCGGCCGCCACGTTCCCGGCTGTCCCAGGACAGAGGACGGCCTTTCGGCAAGCGCCTGCGCTTGATCCGAACTTTTGCAGGGACATCATTATCAATTCCAGCGCAGGCTCCAAAGGCTGGCTGGGGAGTCGGGAAGCCGAGAGGAGCGGATGTGCTCAAGGGGATTTTCACATTTGGAGCTTGCATGAACAGGGGAGCCGCAGGTTTGCTCCTGGCAGGAGTGTTTCTTGGTTCTGCCATGCCGGCAGCCATCGCAGGGGATAAGCCCGTTGCGCCGTCTGGTCCTTCAGCTGTGCAAAAGTCGTCGGTTCCGCCGCAGGCCACTGACCAGTTCATTGTGAAGTTCAAGCCTTCCGCAGCCAGCAGCGCTGCAGAGCGGGGCAAGACCTATTCGAAGGCTGGCCGCGCAACCTCCATTGATGTCAAGGAGGTGAAGACAGCCGCCGGTGACGCCAAGGTGGTGAAGGCCAGCCATAGGCTCAATGCCGATGAGTCCGCGAGTGTCCTGCAGAGCATCGCTGCGGACGACAACGTCTCGTCCGTTGAGCCCGACATTCTCATGCAGCCGACATCCACTCCCAATGACACCTACTACTCCCGGCAGTGGGCATTGTCCGATCCCAATGTCGGAATCCGGGTCCCGGGTGTGTGGGACAGGACCACGGGGACAGGTCAGGTCGTGGCCGTGATCGACACCGGCATCACGGCCCACAGTGACCTCAATGCCAACGTCATTGCCGGGTACGACATGATTGCCGACCCAGCGACTTCAAGTGACGGCGACGGCAGGGACCCAGACCCATCTGACCCGGGCGATTACCGGCTTTCGGGGGCCTGCGGCTCCGCCTCAACCTCCAATTCTTCCTGGCACGGAACGCATGTCGCCGGAATCGTCGCCGCCGTCGCCAATAACGGAGAAGGCGTCAGTGGCGCGGCGCCCGGCGTGAAAATCGAACCCGTCCGCGCACTCGGCGACTGCGGCGGCTATCTCTCGGATATTTCTGATGCCATCACCTGGGCGTCCGGTGGAACCGTCACCGGCGTACCCGCCAACGGCAACCCTGCACAAACCATCAATCTGAGCCTTGGCGGGACCGCAGCCTGCAGCGCCACCTTACAGGCGGCCATCGACGGTGCCGTGAGCCGTGGTTCCGCCGTTTTTGTGGCTGCCGGCAACGAGAACCAGCTCGCATCGAACAGCACGCCGGCGAACTGCAACAACGTCATCACCGTAGGCGCCACCAACCAGTCAGGGTCCAAGGCCTCATACTCAAATTTCGGCCCTGCAGTTGACATCATGGCTCCCGGAGGCGACACGGGGGCAGGCATCCTCTCCACACTCAACGCCGGGACAACGACTCCAGGGGCAGAGACGTACGCCTACATGATGGGGACGTCGATGGCGACGCCGATGGCAGCGTCGGTTGGCGCCCTCATGAAGGCCGCCGATCCCTCTCTCACACCGGCCCAGATTAAGGCGAAGCTTAAAGAAACCGCCCGGCCCCTTCCCGGAACCTGCTCAGGCGGCTGCGGCGCCGGCCTCGTCGATGCCTCGGCCGCCGTCGTCTATCCGTCCGCACCCGTTGCCCCCCTGTCCCCGATAGCAGCCAAGGCAGCGTCGCTGAACGGGGCTCTTGGAGCAGCGACGACGGGAGAGGTTAACGGACTCAAGGACAACGGGGCGTACCAGTGCTTCGAAAAAGGATGCATTCTTTACTCGCCCGCGTCGGGGGCTCACGTCTCAGCCGGCGCCATTCGTGACCTCTGGGCGGCAACAGGTT
>NZ_JBFBKY010000001.1:30612-30884 GCF_040702335.1 Pseudarthrobacter sp. NPDC080039
ATTTGAAGGGGGCGCCCTGGGATACCCGACCACGGATGAAGTCGCTGGTCTGCGTGACGGCGGCGTTTATCAGAACTATCAGGGTGGGGCCATCATTTGGTCACCAGCCACCGGAGCCCACGTCTCCACAGGAGTGATCCGTGGGCTTTGGGCGGCAACAGGTTTTGAAGGGGGCGCCCTGGGATACCCGACCACGGATGAAGTCGCTGGTCTGCGTGACGGCGGCGTTTATCAGAACTATCAGGGTGGGGCCATCATCTGGTCGCCGGCTT
>NZ_JBFBKY010000001.1:30982-435992 GCF_040702335.1 Pseudarthrobacter sp. NPDC080039
TACTGGAGCGCACATTTCTGTCGGGTCAATCCGGGGCGAGTGGGCGGCAACAGGATTCGAGGGCGGGCGCCTGGGATACCCGACCACCGACGAAGTCGCTGGTCTGCGTGACGGCGGCGTTTATCAGAACTATCAGGGTGGGGCCATCATCTGGTCGCCGGCTACTGGAGCGCACATTTCTGTCGGGTCAATCCGGGGCGAGTGGGCGGCAACAGGATTCGAGGGCGGGCGCCTGGGATACCCGACCACCGACGAAGTAGCCGGCCTGCGCGACGGCGGCATCTACCAGAACTACCAGGGCGGGGCCATCATCTGGTCACCGGCTACTGGAGCGCACTTCTCTCTTGGGGCAATCCGATCCATCTGGGCCTCGACAGGATTTGAATCGGGTCGGCTCGGCTACCCGACAAGTGATGAGTACGCCACCGGAAACGACGGAAGCGTCGCCCAAAATTACCAGGGTGGCGTTATCCACGTTGGTCCCAACGGCGCCTACATCTCCTGATGTAACCCGCAACAGCGAACTCCGGGCGAAGCGGGGCTTGAATGGTCACCAGCCGTCCCTCCGACCCGAACACTTCATCATCCGTTGCATTCCGGGCTCCTGGCTGTCAGGCCCGGCGCGATTGGCCGTGGAGACCGCACCAGTTGCCGGGAAGCGGGCACTATGCTCGCTCTCAGACGGGCGATGCCCGCTGTGAGCCCGAGGAGTGAATACGTGACTGAACGGCCGGTCTCCAACGGCATGGCGGTACTCCGCAGTACTGTCCTGGGCGCTGATGGCCTATCACTGCTCGCTGTTCTTTCGATCCGCTTTCTGCTCCCGATAATCTCCTCCGGCCAGGAAGGGGAAGCGCTGTTTTGGACCGGCTTGCTCCTGACGTACCTACTGATTCTTCTCTTAGGGCTGACTCTGGTCCTCAACCTCATTTACCTGCTTGCCCTCGGCATTACGCGCGGGAGGTACACCCGGTACGGCAGACTCACCCGGCCACTCTTGGTCTTATTGCCGGCAGCGACGGTTCTGGGGCTCGCCGTTCACTAGCTCCGGCCCCGGCACAGGCGAGGACTGGAATGCGGGTGGAGTCCCCGCCTGGACATGTGAATAAGTGGCTAAAGGGCGGTCCACCTGCTGTGGGTGGGGTTGTACGGTTCCTGGGAACTAGGGGCGGCTGCGGGGTCAGTAGCCACTGGGGAAGCTGTAGGAACTGGGAACTGTTGCAGGCGCGGCTCCGTGAACCAGCAGGATTTCGTCGTGGGATCGAAGTGGCGTGTCTTTAGGGTCACCCGGCCGCTGGGTCCCGTTGACGTAGACCTGCCAGTCGTTGGTGCTGGAGTGGGCGCTTCCCGGCGTGCTGTCTTTCCCGTCCAGGACACCCCACTCGGTAAGAACCTGACCGAGAGTGTAGGTAGCACCAGCGGTAGGTGCTTCGATGTGGATAATCCCGGAGGGGTCATGGGTGTGCAATGCCGAGATCCCGTTGGGCTGTCCGTTGGAACCGAAGCTGAAGCCGATGTCGGCGGGCACGGGTACTGTGTGACCATCGGAGATCACATCCAGGTGGGCGTGGATGTGCTCCGCGCTGCCTTCTGCAGAAAGGACGTCAAGCCCCGCGGCTTTGATGCCGGCTGCCCCGTTGGCAGGCACAAATGCCCACCCCGAGGTGGCAGTGGGGCTCTGTTGTCCCGGGGTAGATGGGCCCGTGCTGGAACTCTCCTTCGGAGCCTCGGTGGAGCAGGCGGCCAGGCAGAGGGTCAACCCCGTGAGAGCAATCGGCACGGCGGTCTTGATATTCAAGGTTCATGGCTCCTTCGTCGGGGTTCCAGCTTCACTTTACCGGCCCCTTCATCATCACCTTGTTCTTGTCTGGCACAGGACCATTGCAACGATCCGTAAGCCGGAAGGGGTTGACGCGCTTCGCGCGGAGGCGGCAGATGCTGGGGTGGAGTTGGACATTCGCCTCTTGGACTCACTGATGCGGCCACCATTGAGCGGGAATCCAATTACTGCCGCAACACCTACGGCAGGCTGGATGCGCTGATCAACAACGCCGGCAGTGCAACTGTGGGATCCCTTGAGGGTCTGGAGATGAAGGACTTCCGTGACGCGATCGAAGTTAACTACTTCGGGGTCGTCGCCACGACACGGCCGTTTATGCCACTTCTCAGGGGGAGCGGCGGCCGGGTTATCACCATCAGTTGCGTTGGGGAGCTGTGGGGCAGCCGTTCAACGAGGCGTATTGCGCGGCCAAGATGGCCGTCGAGGGTTTCCTGGAAAGCCTCCAGCCGGTAGCCAAGAGCGCCGGAGTTCGTGTCTACATCATCAAACCCGGCGGCAGTTCGCCAGTGCCAATGCACAGGTGCCGGAGGACGTCGCCAACGTCGTGCTGGAGACGTTGCAGGCAACGTCTCCAGCCTTCCGGATCCAAACATCCAAATGGGCCCGCGACTTTGTCGCCAGAAAGCTCAACGACCTCGACGGCGGCCGGGTCACCTCCATGACAGCAGGATGGGTGGGGTTGCCCGGAACCGGCCACTAAAGAACACGGCGTTCCCCGCGCTCAACGAAGTGGACGGGTACGGGCAGCTCCAGGCCGTTGGTACTTACGCAGCCGGGAGGAGCTGGCTCCTGGCGGTAGGTCTGCGGAACGGGAATCCTAGGAACGGCCCTGCAGCGCCGCCCAGGCTTGGAAGCCGCCGATGAGGTCGGTCGCGCGGGTAAGGCCCAGCCGTTGGAGGGTGTGGGCAGCAAGGCTGGAGCTGTAGCCCTCATTGCACACCACCACGATCCGCCGGGCGTAGTCGTCAGCCATCGGAAGCCGGTGCGCACTGGCCGGATCGAGCCGCCATTCGAGAACGTTGCGGTCAATGACCACGGCTCCCGGGAGGTCACCGTCGCGGTCGCACTGTTCGACGGGGCGCGTGTCGACGACAACGGCGCCGGCTGCCATCTCCGCGCCAAGGTCCGAGGGGTGAACACGCTCAAGTCCCAACCGGCTCTCAAACAGCAGGTCGTCGATCGTCGGGGCCCTGGGCGAATCGCCCGGATCTGCGGCGTGTTGGTTCACCGCACCGCCGTCGTCAAAGCTGTGATCCTGCTGCAACCTTCGCCTCGCTTTGCTGTTGACTAGTTAGCCGTATCGGCGTGAAGCGTGCGATGAGGAAGGACCTGCACCTGCTCACCGTTCGTCCCTGCCCACCGTGCGCAGTCGGTGGACCAACACCATAACGCCAAGCCCGAGTCCGGAACTAACTCCGAACAGGACAAGCGTGGCAGTGGCGCCCAGCGTTTCGGCGCCCAGACCAAGAAGCGAGGCACCCACTGGGGTGCTGCCGATCAGCAGAAGGACGAAAAGACTCATGATGCGTCCGCGGAGCCGGTCCGGCACCAGGCTCTGCAGGCGCGCGTTGACTGTGGTGGTAAATGTTGTGCCGCTCAGTCCGGCGAGGAACATCAGCGCAAGACTCAGTGGATAGGACGGCGAAATTCCCAGCCCGGTAAGGAAGACCGCCAGCAACGCCCCTGAAACGATGATCCTGTGTTCCGTCCCACCGCCAAAAACAACCAGACCTAACCCGGCAGCCAATGACCCAACACCCAGGGCCGACATGAGGGCCCCAAATCCATCAGGACCGATGCCAAGCAGCCGGTCTGCGATCAACGGTCCAGCCACGGGCCAGTTGAAACCCAGAGTCCCAACGATGGCCAGGCTTCCGAGGATGAAGAACACTGGCGGCGTCCGGAACGCGAACCCCAAGCCCTCCCGCAATGCCCCCAGCCCCTTGGCGTTCTCCCCGTGGACCTTGCGCAGATCCGACCGGCGCATGAGGACAAGGGCCAGCAGGGATGCCCCGAAGCTTGCGCCATTGATGAAGAAAACCGCGTAAGCCGGCAGTTGGGCGACGGCCACTCCACCCAATCCGGAACCGATCATCCGTGTTGCGTTGAACTGGACACTGTTCACGGCCACTGCATCTGCCGTCAGGGATCCACCCACCATTTCGGCAATGAACGCCTGCTGGGCCGGATTATTGAATGCATTGGAAAGACCCAGCGCGGCAGCAAGAACGGCCAATTGCCAGATCTCCGGTGTTCCTCCCAGGAGCAGGGAACCGAGCACAAACGCCTGGAGCGCCGCCAATGTCTGGGCAGCCAGAAGGATCTTCCATTTCGATATCCGGTCTGCGACCACCCCCGCCGGAAGCACAAACAGCAACATCGGCAGGAACTGAAGCGTGGTAACCAAGCCCAGAACCGCGGCCGACTTGCTGATGGTCAGCACCAGCCAAGCCATCGCGACTGTCTGCATCCATGTCCCGGTTCCGGACACAAGCTGGCCAGTCCAGAACAACGCGAAGTTCCGCTCGTGCAGGGCACGGAACATGTCGCTGACCCTTCGTCGGCTGCCGACAGCTTCCTCCGCGGGCGGGGAACCGGAGACGTCATCGGACACGGCTCCAACTCTCGCATTCTGCAGTCACGCCGGCCAGAGGCCAACGACCTCCCTCCAAAGACCGCGCCAGCACATACTGCCCAGGCGGTGTGACCGCAGCGGGTGCCAAGGTTGCCGCAGCACACACTGCGCAGTTGGCTGGCCTGGTACTCGCCGGTCCATGTTGTACCCGGGAAGGGAAGGACACGCCCAGGGTTGACCTGTTGCTTTGGGCAAGCTTCGGGATATGCTCCAGAAATGGCACCGCGAAGTTTTCTTCAATGGCCGGTCGTCCGTCAGCTGAGTACGGGGGATCTGCTGGGCCGTGGGCCCGCAGTCACCTCGGCCAAGACCAAGGCCATCGTCCCGCGCACAGCTACTGCTGACCGCGTCGTCCAGAGCGTGTGTCCGTACTGCGCAGTCGGTTGCGGGCAGCGTGTCTACGTCAAGGACGAAAAAGTGGTCCAGATCGAGGGCGATCCGGACTCACCCATCTCGCGCGGCCGGCTGTGCCCCAAGGGCTCTGCCAGCGAGCAGCTGGTCAATTCACCCGGCCGGCAGACCAAAGTGCTTTACCGTGCGCCGCGCTCCAAGGAGTGGGAGCACCTGGACTTGGCCACCGCCGTCGAGATGGTGGCGGACCGGTTCATCGAGTCGCGCCGCAGGACCTGGCAGCAGGAAGACGACCAGGGCCGGCTTCTTCGCCGCACCATGGGCATCGCCTCGCTTGGCGGCGCCACCCTGGATAACGAAGAAAACTACCTGATCAAGAAGCTCTTTACAGCCGCAGGGGCGGTGCAGACCGAGAACCAGGCCCGCATATGACACTCCGCCACGGTTCCCAGTTTGGGAGCCTCGTTTGGACGCGGTGGTGCAACGCAATCACTGCAGGACATGGCCAACGCCGACTGCATCGTCATCCAGGGGTCCAACATGGCCGAGTGCCATCCCGTGGGATACCAGTGGGTGGCGGAGGCTAAAGCCCGCGGAGCGAAGGTCATCCACGTGGACCCGCGGTTCACGCGGACCTCAGCCGTCTCAGATAAGCACATTCCCATCCGTGCCGGCTCTGACGTGGTGCTCCTTGGCGCACTCATCAACTATGTCCTCACGAATGACCTGTGGTTCAAGGAGTACGTCACCGCGTACACCAACGCTGCCACGCTGGTCCACGAGGACTACCGCGACGCCGAGGACCTTGGCGGGCTGTTCTCCGGGTTCGACCCGGAAAAGGGCGCCTACGACAACTCGTCCTGGGCCTATGACGAAGCCGAGGACGGCGCCATTGGCGAACCGGCCGGCCCGGAACACGGCGCCGACGCCGGGGCTCGGGCCGCCGGCGACGCCTTCGGCAGCGGCGGCCCGCCCCTCGAACACGCCGAGGTGCTGCGGGACGACTCACTCCAGAACCCCCGGACCGTCTTCCAGATCGTGAAGCGGCACTACGCCCGCTACACCCCGGAGATGGTGCGCGACATGTGCGGCATCAGCGAAGCGGACTTTGCCTACTTGGCGAAGGCCATTACGGAGAACTCCGGCCGCGACCGGACCACCTGCTTCGCCTACGCCGTGGGATGGACCCAGCACTCCCTCGGGGCTCAGTTCATCCGGGCCGCGGCCATCCTCCAGTTACTGCTGGGGAACGTGGGTCGCCCCGGCGGCGGGATCATGGCCCTGCGCGGCCATGCCAGCATCCAGGGCTCCACCGACATTCCGACGCTGTTCAACCTGTTGCCCGGGTACCTGCCCATGCCAAGCGCCGGCCGCCACGACACTCTGGAGGAGTACCTGGCGGCGAACGCCTCGAAGAACCAAAAGGGGTTCTGGGCCAACGCCGACGCGTACACCATCAGCCTCCTCAAGGCATGGTGGGGTGACGCGGCGACCGCGGACAACGACTGGGCGTACGACTACCTGCCCCGGCTGACCGGTGCGCATGGGACCTACGAAACCGTAATGAGCATGCTGCGGGACGAGGTGGAAGGCTACTTCCTGCTCGGCCAAAACCCGGCGGTGGGCTCGGCCCATGGTCGGATGCAGCGCCTCGGCATGTCCCACCTGAAGTGGCTGGTGGTCCGCGACCTGAACATGATCGAGTCGGCAACCTGGTGGAAGGACGGCCCGGAGATTGAATCCGGCGAGCTCCGCACCGAGGATATCGAGACCGAAGTCTTTTTCCTGCCGGCGGCAACCCACGTGGAGAAGGCCGGGTCCTTTACCCAGACCCAGCGGCTGCTGCAGTGGCGCCACCAGGCGGTGGCCCCGCCCGGGGAGTGCCAGAGCGAACTGCAGTTCTTCTACGAACTGGGTAAGCGGATTCAGGAGAAGTTGGCAGGCTCGGACGACGAACGGGACCGGCCGCTGTTGGACCTGACGTGGGACTACCCCACGGACGAGCACGGCGATCCGGACCCGGAGGCGGTTCTTGCCGAGATCAACGGCCGGCACCTGACCGGCCCGGATGCCGGCAAGCCCCTTTCCGCCTATACCGAACTCCGTGCCGACGGTTCCACGACGGCGGGTTGCTGGATCTACACCGGTGTCTACGCCGAGGGGATCAACCACGCCGCCGACCGGAAGCCGGGCCAGGAGCAGGGCCCCGCGGCGACCGAGTGGGGCTGGGCGTGGCCGGCCAACCGACGGATCCTGTACAACCGCGCGTCCGCTGACCCGGCCGGCAAGCCGTGGAGCGAACGCAAGAAATACATCTGGTGGGACGAGGAGCAGGGTAAGTGGGTCGGCGACGACGTCCCCGACTTCCCGCCGACTCTCGCCCCCGGCAGCAAACCCGATCCCTCGGTGGGTGGCCCCGCCGCGCTCAGCGGGGATGATCCGTTCATCATGCAGGCCGACGGCAAGGGCTGGTTGTTTGCGCCTAAGGGCCTCGTGGATGGGCCCCTTCCCACGCATTACGAGGCCCAGGAATCACCCGTGGCGAACGCGCTGTATCCGCAGCAGCAGAGCCCGGCACGCCTGATGTTCCCCCGGTCGGATAACCTCAGTGCGCCAAGCGCCGGCACCAATGGCGTCGACGTCTACCCGTACGTCTTCACCACGTATCGGCTCACGGAGCACCACACCGCAGGGGGGATGAGCCGTTGGCTGCCCTACCTTTCGGAGCTGCAACCGGAGATGTTCTGCGAGGTCTCGCCGGAACTGGCTGCTGAGCGGGGATTGGAGCCCTATGGGTGGGCAACGATCATCTCGGCCCGGTCCGCCATCGAAGCGAAGGTGCTGGTCACTGACCGGATGCGGCCCCTGGCTGTTGGTGGGCACACCGTGCACCAGATCGGGCTGCCCTACCACTGGGGCGTCGGCAGCAATGCCGTGGTCAGCGGCGACGCGGCCAACGATTTGCTGGGTGTGACGCTGGACCCCAACGTCCAGATCCAGGAGTCCAAAGTGGCCTCGTGTGACATTCGGCCGGGCCGCAGGCCGCGCGGGCGGGAACTTCTCGACCTGGTCAGTGAGTACCAGGTCCGGGCAGGAGTCACCACAGAGACCGGTAACCAAGCGGTCACTGATCCGGCGGCGGAAGGCATCAAACCCTCCCAGGGCCGGGATGGCCGGGCGGACGGTGGTCCGCGCTGATGACCGTCACCGCCACAGCCTCACCTGAAGCACAGACCGCCCCGCCCGGATTGCCACTGCCCACGGGCAGCATGCCGGGCGCCGACCAGACGTTGGAGAACTAGATGGGCCAGCTGTCCGGACCGACCGACCCCACCGCAGATGCCCACTGGGAGCACAATCATCCGCGCAAGGGGTTCTTTACTGACACGTCTATCTGCATAGGCTGCAAGGCCTGCGAGGTTGCCTGCAAGGAATGGAACCACAACCCGCAGGACGGAAACCTCGAACTGCTCGGTTCTTCCTACGACAACACGGGATCACTGGGCGCCAGTACCTGGCGGCATGTCGCGTTCATTGAGCAGGGCCAGGAACGAATTGCCGAGGCACGCGAGTCCGGGCGGGCCCTGGTCAGCCTGGGCATGCCCCGCATTGGCCCTCCCGCCCCGGCCGGGTCCGCTGCGACAGACCTGGCAGGGGCGGATACGACGCCCCCGGACACGGCCGACTTCCGGTGGCTGATGTCCTCGGACGTCTGCAAGCACTGCACCCACGCCGGGTGCCTTGACGTTTGCCCCACCGGGGCGCTCTTCCGCACCGAGTTCGGCACTGTCGTGGTCCAGGACGATGTCTGCAACGGCTGCGGAACCTGCGTCGCCGGATGCCCCTTCGGCGTCATCGAGCGCCGAAGCAACGGCACCGTCAAGGTGGCCACCAGCAGGGAGGAACAGCACGCCAAGCACCCCTCCGTTCCGAACGAGGGCATCGCCCAGAAGTGCACCCTGTGCTACGACCGGCTGGTGGCCGACGAGACGCCCGCCTGCGCCAAGGCATGCCCGACGACGTCCATCAAATTTGGCGACCACGACGACATGGTGGACACGGCCCGGGAACGGGTGGCCGCGCTGCACGCGCAGGGCATGACAGAGGCGAGGCTTTACGGTGCGAACGAGCACGACGGCGTCGGCGGGACCGGATCGGTCTTCCTGCTGCTGGATGAGCCCGAGGTGTACGGGCTTCCGCCGGACCCACGTGTCCCAACTGCCGACCTGCCGCAAATGTACAAGCGGGCAGGCATGGCAGTAGCGGGCATGGCTGCGGCCGCAGCACTGGTTTTCCTGGGAGGACGGGCGTGACCCTTTCCGAGTTCGACAACTTCCGGCCGGCCGAGCCTGCCCGGCGCCGCCGGCAGGGCGGCAAACCCGGGATGCGCCGCCGCCGTGACAACGGCGATGGTTCGCGTGAAATGCCCATGGTTCCGGAGCCGGAGTTCACCTCGTATTACGGCCGTCCCGTGGTCAAGCCGGCACCGTGGGGCGATGACGTTGCCATTTACCTGTTCCTGGGCGGGGTGGCGGCCGGTTCGGCGCTGCTGGGCCTCGGCGGGCAGCTGACCGGCCGGCCGGTACTCCGCCGGAATGCCCGGCTGGGCGCCTTGGCGGCAGTAAGTGCCGGGGCCGTTGCCCTGGTAAAGGACCTGGGCAGGCCGGAGCGTTTCCTGCATATGCTGCGGACCTTCAAGGTGACCTCGCCGATGAGTGTGGGCTCCTGGGTCCTCAGCGCCTTCAGTGCCGGGGCGGGCGTCTCGGCAGTGGCGGAAATTGACCGGTTGAGCGGAAACCGGCTGCCGCTGGGGCCCTTGCGCAAGGTGCTGCAGGCTGTCGAAGGTCCCGCGGGCGTTGAAGCTGCCGTGTTCGCGGGCCCGCTGGCGGCTTACACGGCGGTACTGCTCGGCGACACCGCCACACCCACATGGAACGCCGCCCACGAGGAACTGCCCTTTGTCTTCGTGAGTTCCGCGTGCCTCGCTTCGGCAGGACTCGCCATGGTCACCACACCGGTGCGCGAGACTGGACCCGCCCAGAAACTCGCCGTACTCGGCGTCATAGGCGACGTGGTCGCCATGAAGGTGATGGAGCGCCGGATGGACCCGGTCGCAGCCGAGCCCCTGCACCAGGGCAAGGCAGGCGCCATGCTGAAGTGGAGCGAGCGGCTGGCACTTGCCGGCGGCCTGGGAACCTTGCTGGGCGGCCGCAACCGCGTCGCAGCTGCTGCTTCAGGCCTGGCTTTGCTGACTGCGTCGGCACTGACCCGGTTCGGCGTGTTCGAAGCAGGACTGGCTTCTGCCAAGGACCCGCGGTACACGATCGAGCCGCAGAAAAACCGCCTCGCGGCCCGCCGCGCGGCCGGTGTTACCGGCGACGCAATCACCACCGGCAGCTGAGCAGCCGCCGGGTTTTAGCGGATCTGAATGCCCTGCCCGGCAGTGGTGTGACCGATGACGGGGTGCCCGGGCAGCTCGCCGACCACCAGCAGGCCGCCGGAAGTCTGGGCATCGGCCAGCAGCAGCAGGTCGTCCCCGGTGATGCCCGGCGCCGCCTCCAGGTGCGGACGCACCCAGTCGAGATTGCGTCGGGTCCCGCCGGAGACAAAGCCGTCGCGCAGCGCCTCGCGGGCTCCGTCAATGACCGGTACGGCCTTCAGGTCTATCACTGCGCCCACTTCCGAGGCCCGGACCATCTTGTAGAGGTGGCCCAGCAGGCCGAAGCCGGTGACGTCCGTCGCGGCACGGACGCCGGCGGCCACCGCCGCCTCAGAGGCGTCGCGGTTGAGGGCCGCCATCGTCTCTATCGCCTCGGCGAAGACCCCACCGGTCGTCTTGTGCCGGTTGTTGAGAAGCCCGACGCCGATCGGCTTGGTGAGCGTGATGGGCAACCCGGGCTGGGCCGCGTCATTGCGCAGCAGCCGGTCGGGATGGGCCACGCCGGTGACGGCCATGCCGTACTTTGGCTCCGGATCGTCGATGGAATGGCCGCCAAGAACGGGGCAACCGGCCTCCGACGCCACACTCAGCCCGCCCCGGAGGACCTCCGTCATCAGTTCCATCGGCAGGACATCACGGGGCCAGCCGACCAGGTTGATGGCCGTCACCGGCCTGCCGCCCATGGCGTAAATGTCCGAGAGCGCATTGGCGGCAGCGATCCGGCCCCAGTCAAAGGCGTCGTCGACAACAGGGGTGAAGAAATCGGCAGTGGTCAAAACCGCAAGGTCATCGCGCACCAGGACGGCCGCGGCATCGTCGCCGCTGTCCAGGCCAACCAACACCTCCGCACCGGGCTGGCCGATCAGCCCGCGGACCGCGTCTTCCAGCTCTCCGGGCGGAATTTTGCAGGCACAACCCCCGCCATGTGCGTAGCCTGTGAGCCGGAGCGTGCCGACGGCGGCCTCTTCGAGTTGCTGGATGGACGTCTGTGCCTCATTCACCCGCCTAGCGTACCCCTCAAGCCAACCCTGCTATATTGAGGCGCGGTGGCGTCCGGGTCCTGGTGGGCCCCCCGGTCTTCAAAACCGGTGAGGCTGAGCATCTCGGCCTGGCGGGTTCGATTCCCGTCCGCCACCGCCAACTTTCGGCTATGGATGCCGCGATATGAGGAGGGCTGTGGACCACGTCGATCCCCGGCGCCTGATTCCCCGCACCAACGACCTGCTGGCACTGCCTGCCGTCCGCGAGGCCCGTACCCGGCTGAACGAGCGTGTGATCCGCGAACTCGTCCGGGACATCCAGGAGCAGGCCCGGCGCGGCGACCTCCCTCCGGACCAGGTTGAGCCGGTCCTGCTGGCCGCCATCGCCCGCCGCACGGCAACCACCCTGCGTCCGGTGCTGAACGCAACCGGCGTCATCGTCCACACCAACCTGGGGCGGGCACCCCTTTCGGCGGCTGCGGTCGAAGCTCTTATCGCAGCCAGCGGCTACGTTGACGTGGAGCTCGACCTGGCTGACGGAAGCCGCTCCCGCCGGGGCGCAGGGACCCGCGCGGCGCTGCTCGCCGCCTGTCCCGCCGCCGAGGACGCGCTGGTGGTCAACAACGGTGCAGCTGCGCTGGTGCTGGCCACCACAGCCCTGGCCGCCGGCCGGGAGGTGGTGGTGAGCAGGGGCGAACTCGTCGAAATCGGTGCCGGCTTCAGGCTCACCGACCTGATGGAATCGACCGGGGCAAGGCTTCGGGAAGTGGGCACCACCAACCGCACCCACCTGCACGACTACGCCGGAGCCCTCGGCCCCGACACAGGCTGCGTCCTCAAGGTCCATCCGAGCAACTTCCGGGTTGACGGTTTCACGTCCGCTGTTCCGCTGCACGACCTTGGCCCGCTGGCACAGGCAAACGGGGTATCCCTTGTGGCCGACCTTGGCAGCGGGCTGCTGGCACCCGACCCGCACCTCCCTGATGAACCCGATGTTTCCTCCGCCCTGGCTGCCGGGGCCGACGTCGTCATCGCCAGCGGCGACAAACTGCTGGGCGGACCCCAGGCAGGCCTGCTGCTGGGCCGCAAGGAAGTCATCACCCGGCTGGCCCGACACCCGCTCGCCCGGGCCGTGCGGGCCGACAAACTCGCCCTCGCAGCCCTTGAGGCGACCGTCGCGGGCGGTACGCCGCCCGTCATGCAGGCGCTGCACGCCGACGCCGGGCAATTGCGGCGCCGCACCGAGCGGCTGGCCCGTGAACTGGGAGTACCGGTGGTGCCGCATGACGGCAGGGTAGGCGGCGGGGGAGCCCCCGGTTTTCCGCTGCCCGGTTGGGCGCTCCGGCTCCCCGAACGGCTGGCCCGGCTCCTGCGTACCGGCGATCCCGCTGTGCTGCCGCGCGTCCACGACGGCTCCTGCCTGATCGATCTGCGCTGCGTTCCCGCCGCGGATGATGACCGGGTCCTCGAGGCGGTACGGCACGCGCTGGCAACCCTCGACGTCGCGAACGCAGGCAGGGTGGGCTGAGCGTGCACGTCGTTGCCACCGCCGGGCATGTGGACTCCGGCAAGAGCACCCTTGTCCGTGCCCTCACCGGCATGGAGCCGGATCGTTGGGAAGAAGAACGGCGCCGCGGACTGACCATCGACCTGGGATACGCCTGGACAACGCTGCCGTCCGGACAGGATGTTGCGTTCGTTGACGTCCCCGGCCACGAACGGTTCCTGGGCAACATGCTGGCCGGACTCGGGCCCGCGCCCGTGGTCTGTTTCGTCGTAGCAGCCGACGAAGGCTGGCAGGCCCAGTCGAGCGACCACCGGGACGCCGTGGCGGCTCTTGGCATCGAACACGGCGTAGTGGTCCTCAGCCGGGCCGACCGGGCGTCCAGCCAGCGCGTGGCAGAGGTACTGGCACGGACCCGCGTTGAGCTGGCAGGAACTGGCCTGCGGGATGCGCCCTCCGTTGCCGTGTCCGCCATCGACGGCACCGGCCTGCCTGACCTTCGTTCAGCGCTCGACGGCGTCCTGGCCAACGTGCCCCATCCCACCACCGAAGGGCGGGTCCGGTTGTGGGTGGACCGCTCGTTCACAATCACAGGTTCCGGCACTGTGGTGACCGGAACGCTGGCAGCGGGAACGATCGCCCAAGGCGACCGGCTGAGCCTGCTGGGGCACTTTGGAACCAGGTCCGTCGTCGTCCGCGGCCTGCAAAGCCGCGACACCGCGTACCCTTCCGTGGCGCCGGTCAGCCGTGTTGCCCTGAACCTGCGGGATCTTTCCGCTGCGGACGTTCGCCGCGGGGACGCGCTTCTCACCCCCGACGCGTGGCCAGCCACCGGCGTCGTGGGCATCCAACGGACCACCGGCGTGGCCTATACGGATGTGCCGGAGCAGCTCATGGTCCATGTTGGCACCGCATCAGTGCCGGCCCGGCTGCGTCCGTTCGGCGCCGACCACGCCCGGCTCGTCCTCGACCGGCACCTGCCTCTCGTCCTGGGAGACCGGCTGGTACTCCGGGACCCCGGCAGCCGCTCGGTGCTGGGCGGAGCACGCATCCTCGACGCCGATCCGCCGGAATTGCGGCGGCGCGGTGACGGCGCCCACTGGGCCCAGCGGCTGGCGGGCATGGACCCGTCCGGAGACGTGCTGGGGGAGGTGGCATCCCGTAAGGCCGTGCAGGTGGAACATCTGCGCCGGCTCGGGCTGCTGTCGGGCAACGACGCCGGGACGCACCCGGGCGTCAAGGTCATCGATGACTGGTGGGTGCACGCTCCGGTCCTTGAGGCCTGGCAGCACCAGCTCCGCAACGCCGTCCAGGCTCTGCAGGAGCGCGACCCCTTGGCCCCAGGCCTTTCCATGGGCGCAGCGCGCGACCTTCTTCGACTGCCCGATGAGAGGCTGCTTGCGCACGTCATCCGCGGGGCCGCCCTGGAACAGTCGGCGGGCCACATCAGGCTTCCGGGCAGCGAGGGCAACCTTGGCCCCATCGAGGCGGCAATCACGGAGCTGGAGCGCCGGCTCACCGCCCATGCGTTTCAGGCGCCGGAATCCGAGGAACTGGCCCGGCTGGGCTTAGGCATCCGGGAGCTTGCTGCCGCCGAACGCACGGGCCGCCTGCTGCGGCTGCGTGACGGCGTGGTGCTGCTGCCCACGGCTCCGGCCCTTGCGATGCGCACCCTCGCCGGCCTGGAACAACCCTTCACCACCAGCCAGGCACGCCAGGCATTGGAGACAACGCGCCGGACCGCGGTTCCCCTGCTGGAGCACCTCGATTCGCGGGGGTGGACGCAGCGGTTGGACGCCGGCCACCGTAAAGTGGTGCGCTGACAGTACGGCCAGGGGCTGTCACTGCGGGTCTGCCTGCTGGACCCGGCGCAGGATGTCGTCGACCACCTGGGGGAGCGGTGCGGTGGCGTCGACGGCGATGCCACCTGCCGGGATCTCCTCCCGCGTTTCATGCAGGTGTTCAATCAGCTTCCGTTCGGCCTCACGCCCGCCCCATTCGTCCTGCGGACGCGCGTTAAGGCGGCGCCCCAGGGTCTCCTGGTCCACTTCGAGGACGAAGACGCCATCGAACAGGTCAATGAACGCGGCGAGGTTCCTCGACCCTCCGCAGAAGAACGTCAGTGCCTCCTGCCGGTCTGCTGCCAGCGCCCTGACGTCGTTCACCCGCCACAGGTGATGATGGTGCGCACACACGCCGGTGACATCTGATACTGGTTCACCCGTCAGCGGGTCACCCTGGTAGGCGAGTTCGCGGTCGCCGTTGATGGCGTGATAGCCGCGCCGCCGCAATTCGTAGCAGACTGAGGTCTTGCCGGTGCCTGAGCCGCCCTCAATGAGGTAGTTCCTTCTGCCCATGCCTGATGATAGCCACGGGGGAGGCATAGCCCCAGGGGTGCCGGAAACCGGACAGGCGGGGAGAACTCCCCATGTCCGTTACGTCCAGCTGCCTGGATTTCCTCCTAAGCTGTGGGCATGACGATTCCAGTACCCGATCCTGCCACCCCCATGAAGTCCCTGCTGTACTGGCGCAAAAGCATGATCAACGGAGCCAGGACGGTGCCCGTGATAGTCAGTATGGATTCCTCCGGGACGTTCCGCATGGTGGATGCTGCCGGAGTGAGCGTGCTCTCTTTGCCTGTGCAGCAGGCGTCATTCCGGTTCACCAGCATGGGAACGATGGTGGTCACAGTCCAGGGCCGCAAGTATGACCTGCTGGGCGTTGGGGCCTCCATGTCGCCGGACCCGTCGCCGGAGCAGAAGGCGGAGATGAAGGCGGCCTCCGACGACTACAAGGACCGCACAGCCCTCAACCGCGCCGGCTCGGCGGGTGCGGCCATGAGCCCTGCGGGGGGATTGGGTGGGGCGGCAGGCGTCGCCGGGAGTGCTTTGATGATGTTCTCGTACTACGAGGGGCTCGAAATCATCAAGGCCTGGCAGGCGATCCTTCCGGGAACGGGCGCGCCCGTCCAGACGAGCCCAATGAAGGCCGGTCTTTACATGATTCTGGGGCTCGCAGCGGCCATCATCATCGGCATCGTCATTGCCATCAACGTTCTCTAGAGTTGGCATGGAAAGAAAGCGATACGGGAGGACGTTGTGCGCGCGATGATCATGGACCGGATAGCCGGCCCACTGTCCGTTCAGGAGGTCGCCGCTCCGGAGCTCCCTGCCGGCGGCGCAGCCATCACTGTTGCAGCTACCGGCCTGTGCCGCAGTGACTGGCATGCCTGGGCAGGCCACGACGACATCGTGCTGCCGCATGTTCCGGGCCACGAGTTCGCGGGCGTCGTTGCCGCCGTCGGTTCGGGCGTGACCAAGTGGGCGGTTGGCGACAGGGTGACGGCGCCCTTTGTCGAAGGGTGCGGAGCCTGCGGGTGGTGCCGTGCGGGCGCCGCCCAGGTTTGCCCGGACCAGCAGCAGCCGGGATTCACCCACTGGGGCTCCTTTGCGGAGCAGGTAGTGGTCCACGCGGCGGATACGAACCTGGTGGCCATCCCTGACGGCGTCAGCTTCGAGGCGGCGGCAAGCCTGGGGTGCCGTTTTGCCACGGCGTACCGTGCGCTCACCGGCCGCGCCGGGCTGGCCAGCGGTGAGTGGGTCACCATTGTGGGAGCCGGCGGTGTTGGCCTCAGCGCCGTCATGATCGCAAAGGCGCTCGGCGGGAACGTCGTGGCGGTAGACCGGAACCCGGCCGCCCTCGAGGTGGCGGCGTCGCTGGGTGCCGACCATGTCCTGGCCGCGGACGGGTCAGACGTCCCGGCACGCGTGCACGCCATCACGGGCGGAAGCCATGTCTCCATTGACGCCGTCGGCAGCGAGCAGACGTGCGCGGACGCACTCCTCAGTCTTCGCCGCCACGGCAGGCACGTCCAGATCGGACTCCTCCCGCCCGTTGACGGCCACCCCCGGGTTCCGATGGCCCGCGTCATCGCCTGGGAACTCGCGGTCCTCGGAAGCCACGGCATGGCTGCGGCAGACTACCCCGGAATGCTTGCCCTGATCGAATCCGGGGCGCTTGAACCACAAAAGCTCATCGAGCGGGTGATCGGGCTGGATGAGGCCGCGGGGATGCTGCCCCGTTTCGATACGGCCAATGTGGCAGGCATGACGATGATCGATCCCACACGGTGACGCAGTCGGTCCGGACTGGGTGGTTTGATTAGTCGGTGCTCCGTGTAAAACGCTTTGTGGCCTTCAGCCTCTTCGTGGCCTGCGTCAGTGCGGCTTTCTCGTTCTGGCTTGTGCGGCAGCCCGGGGCCGAAGCCAGCCCGGTCATGGCCGCGCCGCCGCGGGCAGCGGTCAAGCTCGCTGCGGGGGCGCCAGGCATCACCACCGCCGTGAATGTGACGTCCAGCCCGGATGCGCAGTGGCTTGCCGATGCTGCGGCGCAGACGGACATCCCTCTCCGTGCGCTGCAGGCTTACGTGGCTGCGGCAGCCACGGCGAATATTTCCAATCCCGGCTGCGGAATCGGCTGGAACACGGTGGCCGCCGTGGGCTTCGTTGAATCGGGCCACGGAAGCCATGGCGGTGGCACCCTGAGTCCCGCGGGGCAGGCCAGCGGTGCGATCGTGGGTCCCAGCCTCAACGGCGCAGGTTTTGCGGCCATTCCGGATACCGACGGCGGCGCACTCGACGGTGACCCGCGCTGGGACCACGCGGTGGGACCAATGCAGTTCATTCCCTCCACGTGGCGGCTTGCGGGAAGGGACGGAAACGGCGACGGAATAGCGGACCCCTTCAACATCGACGATGCCGCGCTCAGTGCGGCGGACTACCTCTGCGGCCACGGCCGCGACCTCACCACAGCACAAGGGTGGACTGACGCCGTCTACTCCTATAACCAGTCCGACGCGTATATCCGCCAGGTGCGTGCCCAGGCGACCACCTTCGCCGCAAAGGCGGGGACAGCCCGCTAGGTCCACGGTCCGGTGGGGACGGCTTGGTTAGGCAGTACCCGCTCCGCGTGCGTCACTCCGGCAGCCAGTTGACGGGCAGTGACTTCAGCCCGTAGACAATGCTGCTTTCCATCCTTTCCAGCTGGGCGTCCGGGGTCACCGAAAGCCCGGGAAAGCGGGTCAGCAGGGACTCCAGGGCAATCCTGGCCTCAAGCCGTGCCAGTGGCGCGCCCAGGCAGAAGTGGATTCCGTGGCCGAATGCAAGGTGCCGGTTCGGGTTGCGGTCGACGTCGAATTCTGCCGCGCGCTCGAATTGCTGCTCATCGCGGTTGGCTGACCCGATCCAGGCCACAATGGGCGCGCCCGGGGGGATTCTCTGGCCGCCGAGAACGGTCTCTGCCGCCGCCACCCGGTACATGGACTGGACCGGTGACCGGAAGCGAAGCACTTCTTCCAGGGTCTGGGGAAGTAAGGCGGGCTCGTCAAGGAGCCGCGCGTGGGTGCCGGGCGACTCCGCCAGGCACAGGACGGCGTTGCCGATCAGGTTGGTGGTGGTCTCGTTGCCGGCCACCAGCAACAGGCTGCAGAAGCCGAGCAGTTCGGGCACAGTCAGTTTTTGGCCTTCGATCTCCGCGGCCAGCAGGCTGCTGATCAGGTCGTTGCCGGGCCGGCTCCTGCGCTGGTCGATCAGGGCCAGAAAGTATTCCACCATTTCCGAGGTGGTGGAGTCCTGTCTTTCGCTTGCCGGAGCCGTCCGGGTCTGGCTGACCACCACATCTGACCAGTGCTTGAACCGCTCCCGGTCCTCGGCGGGGATGCCCATCAGCTCCGAGATGACAATGACAGGCAACGGGTAGGCCAACTCCCGGATCAAGTCTGCGCTGCCGCCGCCCGTGGTCATCGCATCCAGGAGTTCGCCGGTGAGCGCGGCGATGCGCGGTGCCAGCGCGTCAACGGACTTGGGGGTGAAAGCCTGCGTAACCAGCGAACGCAACTGCCGGTGCCTTGGCGGATCGGTGGTGATCAGGCTCGCCGCGAACAATTGCCCGGTACCGGAGGGGTTTTCGCCGCCCATGCGCGACGAAAAGGTTGCGTGCTCGGACAACACCCGCTGGACATCGTCATAGCGGAACACGTGCCAGCTACCGGATTGGTCATCCTGGAAGACCGGGGCCGCCGCCCGCATCTGTTCATAGTGCGGAAAGGGGTTGAGCGGGTACTGGGCGGACTGGGTGACATCCATGGTGGCCTCTCTGCACACCTGGCGCCCACTGCGGGCACAAAAGGCGCCAAGCCCTTGACTGACTGACCGTAGAACCTCGATCCTAGCCAATGCCTGCTCCGGGGTCATCAGTTCCGCCGCCCCAAATCCATACCTCTGTTGGGTGCGCTTCCGGTGGGCCGGCGCGGGCGGGAGAACCCGCGAAGTTTTGTGCTAGCCATTTCGGGTCCTCTAAGGTTGATGCTCGATGAAAGCCCCTGAAGAGACATCCGATCAGTCGCCCGCCATCTCTCCCCGTGGACCCGTGTTTGTCGACGCGTCAGGCCGGCGGCTCCGGCGGGTCAAGATGATCGGCCTGGGGGTCGTCGGGTTGGTGGCGGCATATGTCATCCTCGTACTGGCCGCATTCATCGGCGGTTCCGGAGCCTCGGCACCATTCCTTCCCCTGCCAGCCGCCGCCGGGCCCCGCGAAACGCCATCAAGCCCCCCGTCCGTGGATCCACGGGCCGGCTTGACCGGGCCCGCCGTTCCAATTGTTGAGCAGTCCCCGGCGGCCGTCCCCGAGCCCGTCTCCGCTGTTACTGCCCTACCTCCGGTGGCCGGTACCGCCGTCGTACCCGCTGCACCCGCCGTTCCGGCGGCCCCTGCCGCTGCTCCGGCCCCGGCTCCGACCGCGGCGCCCGCCCCCGCTGCACCGTCCGGAACCGGCGCCGGCTCCAGTGCAACTGCCCCCGGCTCCAGCGGAACAGCCCCGGGCACCAGCGCCACCGCCCCCGGCGCGAGCGGTTCAGCCCCGGGCCAGACCACACGGCCTACCTCTCCTGCACACCCTTAATATGACCGGCCGGAATAAGGGTTCCCGACCCGCCAAAAGCAACGTTCCCGCCAATGTCAGGGCGCATTGGTTTGTCCTTCTCGCCACCCTGATGGCCTTGGGTCTTGCCCTTGCCGTGCAGGGATACATCCACCACCTCGGCGGAGTACCCGGAGATTCCCTGCCTGCTGACACGGCCGCCGGCGCCGTCCCCACAACGCTTTCGCACGGCGGGCCCGTGGTGGACTCGCGTGGCGGCGCCGTGACCACCGTCAGTCCGCCGGACCGGACCATCGCCCTGACGTTCGACGACGGTCCGGACCCGGTATGGACGCCCCGCATCCTGGACGTACTTCGGGAGCACCACGTCCATGCCACCTTCTTCGTCGTGGGTTCCGCGGCGGTGGACAACCCGGATCTCGTGCGCCGCATCGTGGCGGAAGGCCACGAACTGGGCGTCCACACGTTGACTCACACCGACCTTGGCACAGCACCCGATTGGCGCCGCGAACTGGAAGTGCAAGGCGGACAGGATGCCATCGTCGGGGTGACGGGCCAGGCGGCTTCCCTGCTGCGACCGCCCTACACCGCGGGCAACGGGGCCATTACGAACGGTATGTGGTCCGCCATGCACGGACTGGCGGACGAGGGCTACCTCACCGTGCTGAGCAGCCTGGACAGCGAGGACTGGCAAACCCCGGGAACGAAAGCCATCGAAGCCAACCTGACTCCGCCGGGGCCGCAGGGCCAGGTGGTCCTCATGCACGACGGCGGCGGCGACAGGGAGCAGACCGTCGCCGCGCTCGACTCCGCCCTGTCGCGCTTCGCCGAACAAGGGTACCGGGTGACAACAGTCGGGGACGCCGTGGGCGTGGCCAGCATGCGCCCGGCCTCAGCGATTGAACAGTTGCGCGGCTCTGCGCTGGTATGGGGGATCCGCCTCAGCGACTTCGTGGTCTGGGCCATTTCCCTGGGGCTCGTTGCCGCCGGCATCGTGACATTCCTGCGTGCCGTCCTGGTGATGTTCTTCGCAGCGCGCCACAGCCGTGCCGCCCGCCGCCTTCCCGGCCCAGGGCGTGGCCGGCGCCGGGTGGACGTGATGGTGGAACCGGCGGTCACCGAACCGGCGACCGTGATTGTCCCCGCCTATAACGAGTCCGCCGGCATTGAGGCCGCGGTCCGGTCCATCCTTGCCTCCACCCATCCAGTGGAAATCATCGTGGTGGATGACGGCTCAACGGACGGCACAGCCGACATCGTAGAGGCCCTCGGCCTGCCCGGCGTGACCGTCATCCGCAAGGAGAATGGCGGCAAACCGTCGGCCCTGAACGCCGGGATCCAGGCGGCCAGCCACGACCTCGTGGTCATGGTGGACGGCGACACCGTCTTCGAACCCGATACGGTCCGTGCCCTCATCCAGCCCTTCGCGGATCCCCGCGTTGGAGCCATTTCCGGCAACACCAAGGTGGCCAACCGCGGAGGCATCCTGGGCGCCTGGCAGCACATCGAGTACGTGGTGGGCTTCAACCTGGACCGCAGGCTGTTCGACGTTGCCGAATGCATGCCCACCGTCCCCGGGGCAATCGGTGCCTTCCGGCTCCACGCCCTCCGCAACGTCGGGGGCGTCAGCGATGACACGCTCGCCGAGGACACCGACCTGACCATGGCACTGTGCCGGGACGGCTGGCGCGTCGTGTACCAGGAGGACGCCAGGGCCTGGACGGAGGCACCCGCCACCCTGGGCGCACTGTGGCGCCAGCGGTACCGGTGGTGCTACGGCACTTTGCAGGCAATGTGGAAGCACCGGGGTGCCGTTGTGCAGGGCGGGGCGGCGGGCAAGCTGGGCCGCCGCGGGCTCGGTTACCTTCTCGTCCTGCAGGTGCTGCTTCCCCTGTTCGCGCCCATCGTCGACGTCTTTGCCCTGTACGGCCTGATCTTCCTCGACCCGCTGCGGATCGGCGCGTTGTGGCTGCTGTTCCTGGCGGTTCAGTTGCTCATGGCCGCTTATGCCTTCCGGCTCGACAAGGAACGGCTCGGACCGCTCTGGACACTTCCCCTGCAGCAGTTCGTCTACCGGCAGCTCATGTACCTGGTGGTTATCCAGGCGGTCGTCACCGCGGTGGCTGGAGTGCACCTTCGCTGGCACCGGATGGAAAGGTACGGCAGCCTGCGCGTCCCGCAGACCCAGGGCCAGGGCTAAGGTAAGTTCGTTCCTATAGGATTCGTGGCTCCCTGATAGGGCTGCCGCAACCTCGCTGCTTCACCGTGGCGGCAGGCACCTGACTGCAAAGGAGCTCCATTGGCTGTCGAACTTACCATTGGCGCGCTGGAGTGCCTTTTCACCGGCTCGGTATGGGCCGAGGGGCCTGTGTGGGTGCCGTCATCGCAAACCCTGCGGTGGAGTGACATCCCGAACGACCGCATCCTTGAGTTCGACCCGGTGTCCGGGAGGACCCGCGAATATGCCGCCGGTGTCGAATACACGAACGGCCGCACATTGGACGCCGATGGCAGCGTGGTGCAGTGCAGCCATGGCCGGCGGCGGGTGGAACGCGACAGCGGGGGATCCATCACCAGCCTGGTTGACTCCTTCAACGGCCGGCAGTTGAACTCACCCAACGATGTGGTGGTTGCCCGAGACTCCGGTGTCTGGTTCACGGACCCGCCCTACGGCATTCTTCCCGGGACAAAGGAAGGCCATGAGGGGGAGCAGGAATACGGGGGCTCCTATGTTTTCCGCTTCGAGCCGGCGTCAGGAACCCTCACGGCGGTGGTCACCGATTTGGTGCACCCCAACGGGCTGGCCTTCTCACCCGATGAGTCCGTCCTTTACGTTGCTGACACCGCCGGCCCCCGTTACGGGGTGCCGCTGCGGATCGCAGCCTACGCGGTGTCCGACGGCCGCTGCGGCCCACGTACCGGCACCCTCGAACTGGAGGACGACCGTCCGGCGGACGGTCTGAGGGTGGACGTTGACGGCAGGATCTGGACCTCCGCCGGCTCGTCGGTCCGAATCTATTCGCCGTCCTTTGAACTCCTGCACACCATGGAAGTGCCGGAAACGGTGGCCAACCTGTGCTTCGGCGGCCCCGACGGACGGGACCTCTACATCACGGCAACCACCAGCCTGTACCGGATCCGCACCACCACCACGGACGCAGCCGGCCGCAACTTTCCGCCCAACCACAACTGATCGCGAGGACAACCATGCAGTACCGAACCCTTGGCCACAGCGGCACCATCGTCACCAGCTTCGCCCTGGGGACGATGACCTTTGGTGCAGAGGCCACCGAGGAAACGTCCCACGCCATCCTGGACGGCTACTTCGAAGCGGGTGGCAACTTCATAGACACGGCCGACGTCTACAGCGCCGGGGTTTCCGAAGAGATCATTGGCCGGTGGCTGGCCCAGCGCTCGGAGCACAAGGACAAAGCCGTCATCGCCACCAAGGGGCGCTTTCCCATGGGTACGGCACCGAACGACGTCGGAACGTCCCGCCGGCACCTGGGCCGCGCCTTGGATGATTCCCTCCGCCGCCTTGGCGTGGAACAGATCGATCTGTACCAGATGCACGCGTGGGATCCGATCACCCCTTTGGAGGAGACCCTCCGCTTCCTGGAGGACGCGGTACGAAGCGGCAAAATCGCCTACTACGGCTTCTCCAACTTCCTGGGCTGGCAGCTCACCAAAGCCGTCCAGGTGGCCCGCAGCCAGGGCTGGAACCCGCCTGTCAGCCTGCAGCCGCAGTACAGCCTGCTGGTTCGGGACATCGAATTCGAGATTGTCCCGGCGGCCCTTGATGCCGGAATAGGACTGCTTCCGTGGTCCCCCCTTGGCGGCGGCTGGTTGTCCGGCAAGTACAAGCGGGACCAACACCCTTCCGGCGCCACGCGGCTGGGGGAGAACCCCAAGCGCGGCATGGAGGCGTGGCAGGCCCGCAACGACAACCCGCGCACGTGGGCCGTGATCGATGCCGTTGAGGACATCGCGTCGTCCCACGGTGTCAGCCAGTCACAGGTCGCCCTGGCCTGGCTCGCGGACCGGCCCGCGGTAACTTCCGTGATCCTCGGCGCCCGGACCACCGAGCAATTGGCCGACAACCTCGCGGCCGCCGAACTCGCCCTGAGCGCGGACGACATCAGCCGGCTCACCAGTGCCAGCGAGCCGGAGACCGGGGTCTATCCCTATGGGCCGATGGCCCGGGAACAGCGCAGCCGCAAAATGGAGGGCGGGCGGTAGGCTCCGCCCTCATGGTGGCCGGGGAGCCGGCGCCCTACCCGCCGTGCTTCAGGACGTCCGGCAGTTCATCCACGAACACCGTCTGCGGCGGGTCGAAGTAGATGACCAGCACCTCGGCACCCACCGGGAACACGCTGGTCTTGTCGTACGGATGTGCATGGAAGGCCATGATGCCCCCAAGGTAGGGAAGCATGACCTCGCCGATGGTGCCCGGGCCAACAAGCCCGGTCACCCGGCCGATCTTTCCGGTCAGGCTCCGGTCAACGTTCCTGCGCATCCAATGCTCCTGCGTGTCGGCAGTTCGTAGGCGTCCGGTTCTTAGGCGTCCGGTTCTTAGGCGTCCGGGGCCTTGGCGGGACGTTTCCCGTCGTCGCCCTTCCGCAGCGCTGACCGGAGGGCCGGCAGGTAGTCACCCGCCTGGGCAAGGATTCCACCCAGCATCCTGTTGACGCCCTCGCCGCCGTTCAGGACGGTCATGTTGCCCACGTGGGCGAACGGCTCCGCGGCCGCCGCGATGATGGCCGGCATGTTCTCGGCGAGTTGCTGGGAAATGACGGCGTCCTGGTTGGTGGCCAGCGCCTCCGCCCGGGCCTTGATGCCCTCAGCCTCCGCCAGGGCCTTGGCCTTGATGGCGGACGCCCCTGCCTCGCCCTTGGCCCGCGTGGCGGCGGCCTCGGCCTCACCGGTGACCTTGGTTGCTCCAGCAGTGGCTGCCGCGGCTGTGGCATTTGCCTGCGCCTGCAGTTCAGTGCGCCGCGCGTTGGCCTGTGCCTCAAGCTCCGTGCGGCGAGCCAGCGCCTCCGCGGCGCTGATGTCCGCTGCCTTCTGGCCTTCCGCTTCCGTTCGCCTGGCGTAGGCCTTGGCGTCCGCAGGCTTCCGGATACTGGTCTGCAGCTTCTGCTCTTCGCGGTCCGCTTCCAGTTTGGCAACCTCTGTTTCCTGCACCACCACCTGCTGCCTTGCGGTGGCCTCGGCCAACGGTCCGGCCTGGGCTGCGTTGGCCCTGGCGCGTTCGGCGTTGGCCTGCGCCACGGACTGCCTGATCGCCGACACGCTCTGTGCGTCCGCGATCAGGGCCGCGGCTTCCGCTTCCTTTTCCGCCGCTTCCCGGTTGCGGGTGGCCTCGGCGATGCGGGCTTCCATTTTCACCTGGGCGATGTGGGGCTTGGCGATGTTCTGGATGTAGTCCGTGGGGTCCTGCAGGTCCTTGATCTGCAGCGAGTCAACCACCAGGCCCAGCTTCTCCATTTCCACCCCGCTCGCACTCCGGACCTGGGACGCCAGCTTGTCCCGCTCGCGGATGATCTCCTCCATCGTCATGCTGCCGATAATGGACCGCAGGTGGCCTTCGAAAACGTTATAGACCTGGCTCTCCATTTTTGGCTGCTGTCCCAGGAAACGGCGCGCTGCATTGGCAATAAAAGGCGGAGCATCACCGATCTTGTAAATGACGACACCCTCCACAATTACCTGGATGCCCTGCGATGTAACGCAGGAAACTTTAAGTTCGGTTTCATTCAGGGTCAGTGACAGGGGCCGTACCGTCTGGAGTCCGGGAAGGACCAGGGCGCCTTTCCCGGTGACGATCTTGAAATCCATCCCTTCCCGGGTTTCAAGGGTTCCCCGGGTCAGGCCCGAGATGATCAGGGCCTCATTGGGTTCAGCTACCTTCCACATCAGCTTTGTTGCCACCCAGATAAATCCGACGGCAACAACCACGCCCAGGATAATGGCTAGAAGCGGGAAAAATGGTGCAAAGTCCGGCATGACCAGGTCCTTTCAATGCCGTGAAACCGGCATCACGGTAAAGCCCCAATAAAAGCAGCCGTCCCTTGACCCGGCCAATAAAGTTCATTCAATTCCGACGCGCCAGGCAGGCTGTTGTAGACAGTCTGGTTCCGCGCAGCCCAAGAGTCCAGAGCAGGGGCGGATTCGGGCACCGGCACGGGACAAGGAGTACGACGCCGGCACCAAGGCTCCACGACCCGGCGCGGCTTCGGCGCCGTGCGCCACCGTCACGAAGGGAAGATCTTCTCCATGTACCCAAGCGCCGCGCTGGCCGCCTTCGCCGCGTCCGCAACCTCCGGGCCCAGCCGCCCGACGTCGTCCGGGCCCACGCGCTGGGTGGGGAAGCCCACGCCCAGGACAGCCGCCAGGCGCCCCAAATGGTTGAAGACCGGCGCGCTGATGGAGCCCACATCCGAGTTCCGCTCGCCAAAGGCTGCGAAATAGCCGTCTGCCCGGGCACTGCTGACCTGGGCATCCAGCTTGTCCCATGTATCGGGTGTGGTGGGCGTGTAGCGCGTCAGTTCCGCATCCCTGATCGCCTGGCGGGCTTCCGGATCGAAGGCAAGGAAAATCTTCCCCGGTGCGCCGGCGTGGATGGGCATGACCTGTCCCACGAGGAACGGGCGCATCACCACGTGGCGCGTTTCTGCCACGGCGACGACCGTGCGGAAGGCCCCGTCCCGCATATAGAGACATGCGGTCTCTCCCGTCCGGTCGCGCAGTTCCTGCAGGATCGGATGGACCAAGCGGACAACGTCCAGGCCGAAAGTGCCCGGGGCGGCCCATTGGACCAGCCGCAGTCCGATGCGGTAGCGGTCACCGTCCCGGTCGAGGAACCCTTCCCGGACCATGTTCTGGACCAGCCGCTGGCAGGTACTCTGCGGCAGCCCGGTTTGCCGGGCGATTTGCTGGAGCGTGGGCTCCGGTGATTCCACGGAAAAACAGTTCAGTATTTCCGTGACCTTGCGCAGCACCAAGAGAGGTGGTGCGGATCCGCTGGTTCTTTCTGCCGCCAACGCCCTTGTCCCTAGTCTCCAGTGAATATTGGTGGGTGCGAGTGGTAATCATATCCGGCACATCAAGGGTCGCGCCGCGCTGGAGAAACCGTTGACACAGGCAACCAGGACCCGCACGATGGGTTGGAGAACCGCAATGCGGGTCCAACGCCCGGCTTGACAGCGCTTTTCCTATCCGTTTCAAAGCGGAGCCGGGCGTTCTGCTACATCAGACCAATGGAGTGATGATGAGTCTTCAAGGAGTGACCCGGGAGCAGGCCGTAAGGCGCGCCACCGTCGCGAGTGTGGTCGGGACAACCATCGAGTGGTATGACTTCTTCCTTTACGGAACTGCCGCAGCCCTGGTTTTCCCCCAGTTGTTCTTCCCCGGGCAGGTGGCCTTCGCGGGCGTGCTGGCAGCCTTCGGAACGCAGTTCGTTGGCTTCGTCGCCCGGCCTATCGGTGCGGCCATCTTCGGCCACTTCGGCGACCGGATCGGCCGAAAGACAACACTGATGGCCACGCTCTTCCTCATGGCGTTCGGAACCGTGCTGATCGGCTGCCTCCCCACGTACCAGAGCATTGGCGTTGCCGCGCCCGTCCTGCTGGTGCTGCTGCGCATCATCCAGGGCATCGGCGTCGGCGGCGAGTGGGGCGGATCTGTCCTCCTGAGCATGGAGTGGGGTGACCAGAACCGTCGGGGCCTGTCCGCTTCCTGGCCGCAGATCGGGGTGCCGCTGGGCCTGGTCCTGTCCACCGGCGTGGTGCGCATCACCACGGCCGCAACCGGTGCTGACGGCTTTGTTGCCTACGGCTGGCGGATCCCCTTCATCCTCAGCATCATCCTGATCGGCGTTGGCCTGTTCGTTCGGCTGCGGGTCATCGAAAGCCCCGAGTTCGACGCAGTCCGCAAGTCCAACAGGGTGGTCAAAACCCCCATCATGGAAGTGATCCGGCGCCAGCCCAAGGAGATCCTCCTGTCCGCCCTGGTCCGCACGTCCGAGCAGGCACCGTTCTACCTGTTCATCACATTCGTCATCACCTACGCCACCAAGCAACTGAAGCTGGACAGCAATTCCATCCTTGACGACACGCTGATCGCAGCGGCCATCGGGCTGGTCACGGTACCCCTGTTCGGGCGCCTGTCCGACCGATTTGGCCGGCGGCGCGTATACGGAACCGGCATCGTGCTGACCGCGCTGTTCGCGTTCCCCTACTTCGGTCTGCTGAATACCCGGGACGCCCTCTGGGTGGGCGTAGCAGTAGTGGTCAGCCTGATCCTCCACGACATCCAGTACGGCCCCCAGGCGGCCCTGATTGCCGAGAGCTTCGACACCGACATCCGGTACACCGGCGCAGGACTGGGCTATCAGTTGGCCAGCGTGATCGCCGGCGGTCCGGCACCCCTCATCGCAGCGGCGTTGCTGGCCAGCTACGGAAACTCGACGTCCATCTCGCTCTACATCATCCTGTGCTGCATCATCGCAATGCTTGCCCTGATCTTCCTGCCAAGGGGCAAGGGTGCGATGGCCCAGGACAAGGCGGCCACCGCTGCGCCGCGGAGCATGTAGGACCGGATGCGGACGGACTTCGATCCAGGGCGGCTGGGCCCGCGGGACTTCTACAAATTCCTGACCTCTGTGGTGGTCCCGCGGCCCATCGCCTGGGTGTCGAGCACGTCCGCCGCCGGGGTGGACAACCTTGCGCCGCACTCGTTCTTCACCGTCGCCTCCGTGGATCCGCCGGTGGTCCAATTCACGTCCGTCGGCGAGAAGGATTCGCTGCGGAACATTGAGGCCACCGGAGAGTTCGTGGTCAACCTCGCCCCTGCATCCCTGATCCAGGAGGTCAATGCCACCGGTACCAACTTCAGTGCGGACGTGGATGAGTTCGATGCCGCCGGCCTCAGCCGTGAGCCCAGTACCGTGGTCAGGCCGCCACGGGTCAAGGAATCACCTGCGGTCCTTGAATGCACCCTGCACCAGACCATCCGGGTAGGCGACTGCGTCCTGGTGCTGGGCCTGGTGGTGCATGGTTCCGTGTCTTCGCGCGTGCTCAAGGGCAGCCACCCGGATGCGGCCCTGCTCGACCCGCTCTCACGGCTTGGCGGGGATGAATGGGCCACCCTCGGGCCCATCCAGGACCTGCCCCGGATCCGGGCGTCCCAATGGCCCGGCTCCTTCAGGCCGCAGGGAGGGCAGGAAGGGACGCTGGATTCGGATGACTACCGTAAGCGTTGAAGAAGCGGGACCGGTCGCGACCCTCTCTTTTGGCAGCGGCGAACGGCTGAACGCCCTTGGACGGAACGACTGGATGGAGCTGGGGCAGGCGGTCCAACGGCTGGCGGCTGCACCGTCCCTCCGTGCAGTGGTTGTCCGCGGCAGGGGAGGCGTCTTCTGCTCCGGCTCCGACGTCCGGGAATGGGAGACGTCCCCGGATGCGGACATCAGCCGCACATTTGGGGTGATCGAAGAAGGGCTGCAGGCACTCGAGGACCTGCCCGTCCCCACCGTTGCCGTGGTTGAGGGGGTGGCAGCGGGCGGCGGCTGCCAGCTTGCCCTCGCCTGCGACCTGCAGTTGCTTACTCCTTCAGCACGCATCGGCATGCCCGTCGGACGCCTGGGACTGCTGGTGCCGGCCTCCTTCGCCAACCGCCTGGCCCTTCGGATAGGCCCCTCCCGCAGCAAGGATCTCCTCTTTGGCGGCCGCATGCTGACAGCCCACCAGGCCCTCGAAATCGGGTTGGTCACTACGGTGGCCCCTGATGATCACGCGGACGCGGCGCTCGCCGCGATCCTGGCCGCCTGGGGAGAGGGCTCGGCGGCCTCCCTCCGGGCGTCCAAGGCCGCCGTGAACCAGGGTTTGCGTCCGCTCACGGAAGCCGGCCGCCAGGCCCCCGCGGGTCCGGCAACAGATCCGGTAGAGTTCCGGGGCCGGGTGGAGCGTTTCCTGGCCCGTCACCGCGGCAGGCCCTAGGCGTCGGTCCTAGAGGGCGCACCAGACCGCTTGGCCCGTCGATGTCCGCCTGCCGGCCGGCCTACGCCTGCCCGGGCTCCACCACGGTGATCTCCAACCCCATCCGGTTGGCCCTGCGCAGGCGCCCGGCCAGCAAGCTGCGCAGCCCGCGGGTCACCAGCCTCCGCTTTGTCAGGAACCTGAACTCCGGGGTATCCGAGGTCACCACATCCAGGACCGGCCGGGCAGCATCGTGGGCGGACTGCCCCCACAGGCCGACCACCACCGGGAGGGCGCCGAGGCGCTGCTGGTAGCCCGGCTGGCAGGCCACCTGCCGCAGGAGGCCCGTCTCCACCAGCCCTGGATTCATGCCGTGCACCCTGACCCCGGTGCCCTTCGTTTCCAGCCGCAGCGTCTCGGTGAACTGGCGGACCCAGCGCTTACTCGATGCATAGGCGTTCTGCTGCGCCACGGGCCCGGTGTCGCCCTGGCCGTACAGGTTGACCAGGTCGCCGTGGCCTTGGCTGAGGAATACCGGCAAAGCTACCCGCGCCCCGTGGAAGGTCCCCAGGATGTTGGTGTGCACCACGTGCTCGAAGTCAGCCACGGGCGTGGACGCGGTGGGCCCGTACACACCTGACACTCCGGCGTTGTTGATCCAGATGTCCAATGTTCCCTGGCTGAGGGCTTCGTCGCGGAGCGCCTCCACGTCGCTGAGCGCTGCGGTGTCGCAGCGGCGGCCCGACGCCGTGATTCCTTCCGCCCGCAGGCGTTCGACGGCGGCAGCAACGGCGTCGTCCGACCGGGACGCCAGCACAACCGCCGCGCCGTGCAGGCCCAGCTCGCGGGCCATGGCGAAGCCGAGCCCGCGGCTGGAACCTGTCACCACGGCCACGCGGCCGCTAAGCACTTCGGAAGGGACCACGGGCCGCCGTGAACGCATTCCTCAGTGATACCCGCCGGCATGGAGAAGGGCAAGGGCTGTGACTTTTACCGCTCCGTTCCTACCCGGCGCTCCTGGAGCGCGGCCGCCAGGTAGGGTGCGGTGCGGCTGTCGCCGGAACGCGCGACGGCGGCAGGGGTACCGGCGGCAACGATCCGGCCGCCCGCGTCGCCACCGGCGGGTCCAAGGTCCATGACCCAGTCGGCGGCGGCCACCACGTCCATGGCGTGTTCCACGACGACCACCGTGTTGCCGGCGTCAACCAGGCGGGTCAGCTGCGCCATCAGGAGCAGGACGTCCGCCGGGTGCAGCCCCGTGGTGGGTTCATCCAGCAGGTACAGCGTTTGTCCGCGCCGGGCCCGTTGAAGTTCGGTGGCCAGCTTGATCCGCTGTGCCTCGCCGCCGGAGAGTTCGGTGGCGGGCTGCCCCAGGCGGAGGTAGCCCAGGCCCACGTCCTGCAGGGTCTGCAGGGAGCGTGCCGCTGCGGGCACGCCGGCCAGGAACCCGGCGGCCGCATTGACCGTCATGCCGAGGACCTCCGCGATGTTCCTGCCCAGGTAGGTGACTTCCAGGGTCTCGGGGTTGTAGCGTGAGCCCTGGCATTCGGGGCACGGCCCGTAGCTGCCGGGGAGGAAGAGCAGTTCCACCGCCACGAAGCCCTCGCCCTGGCAGGTTTCGCACCGTCCCCCGGCGACGTTGAAGGAGAAGCGTCCTGGTCCGAACCCGCGGCGTTTGGCCTCTTGGGTGGCAGCGAATTCCTTGCGGACGGCGTCGAACAGCCCCGTATAGGTGGCCAGGTTGGAGCGCGGGGTGCGGCCGATTGGTTTCTGGTCGACCTTCACCACGCGGTCGATCCGTGCCAGCCCGGACACGTGCTCTACGGTCACCGGCCCGCTGTCTTCCGCGGGGTCGGGGTCGGGTTCTTCGGGGCCCGGAAGGGTTTCCGGACCGCTGCGCACTGCGGCTCCGGCCACGTCGGCCAGGACCTGGCTGACCAGGGTTGACTTCCCAGAGCCGGAGACACCCGTGACCGCTGTCAGGACGCCGAGCGGAAAGGCCGCGTCCAGGTTCCGCAGGTTGTGGCGGCTGATGCCGCGCAGTTCCAGCCACCCGCTGGCTTCGCGCCGGGCGCCGCCGGCGTCGTCGGCTGTGCCTGCTTCTTCCGGCTTCGGGAACAGGAACGGCCGCGTCATGGAGCCGGCCACTGACGCCAGGCCCGGCACGGGGCCGCTGTAAAGCACCTCTCCGCCGTCTTCTCCGGCCCGGGGACCCACATCCACCAGCCAGTCCGCGCGCCGCACCACGTCCATGTTGTGTTCCACCACGAATACCGAGTTCCCCGACGATTTGAGCTGGTCCAGCACGGTGAGGAGGGGTTCGGCGTCGGCCGGGTGCAGCCCGGCTGACGGTTCGTCCAGCACGTAGATGACGCCAAACAGGCCTGACCGGAGTTGGGTGGCGATCCGGAGCCGCTGCATTTCGCCCGGCGAAAGCGAAGGCGTGGCCCGTCCCAGCGCCAGGTAGCCCAGGCCGAGTTCCAGCAGCACGTTGATGCGCTGCAGCAGGTCCCGGGTGATGGCCACAGCCACTTCATTGGCCTCGGAGGCCTGCTTCCGCGATGCCGTTGCCGCACTGGCCAGGACGGCGGTGGGACGGATGATCTCCGCCAGTTCGGCCATCGGCACTGCGTTGAGCCCCGAAATAGTGTGCCCGGCGAACGTCACCGCAAGGGCTTCGGGCCGCAGGCCTGTTCCCCCGCAACGGGGGCACGGGCCGGTCTCCATGAAGCGAAGCACTTTCTCCCGCATTGCGGGGCTCTTGGAGTCCAGCAGCGTGTGCATGACGTAGCTCCGGGCGCTCCAGAACCGGCCCTTGTAGGGTTTGGCCACGCGGTCGCGCTGGGGCGTCACTTCCACCACCGGCTGTTCCTCGGTGAACAGGATCCAGTCCCGCTGGTCGCGCGGCAACTCCTGCCAGGGGAGGTCTACGTCGTAGCCCAGGTGTGCCAGGATGTCGCGCAGGTTCTTGCCCTGCCAGGCACCGGGCCATGCGGCAATGGCGCCTTCACGGATGGTGAGGGAAGCGTCCGGAACCAGCGATGCTTCACTGACCGTGTGCGCAGTCCCCAGTCCGTGGCATTCCGGGCAGGCGCCGGCCGCGGTGTTGGGGGAGAAAGCGTCGGAGTCCAGCGGTGCGGCGCCGGCAGGGTAGCTGCCGGCGCGGGAGAAGAGCATGCGCAGCGAGTTGGACAGGGTGGTGATGGTCCCAACGGTGGACCGGGAGGTTGCGGTACCCCTGCGCTGTTGAAGTGCGACGGCGGGTGGCAGCCCGGTGATCTGCTCTACCTTGGGATTGTGGCCCTGTTGGATGAGCCGGCGCGCGTAGGGCGCCACAGATTCGAAGAACCGGCGCTGCGCCTCGGCGTAGATTGTGCCGAATGCCAGGGAGGACTTGCCTGAGCCGGAGACCCCGGTGAACGCCACGATCGCATCACGGGGCACGTCCACATCCACGTTCCGCAGGTTGTTTTCGCGGGCTCCGCGTACCCGGACGAAGCCGTCTTCGGCATGGCCGCCGTCCGGGACGGGCAAAATCAGCGCGGTCAGAGGGTCGGCGTTTTGTTTGGCATGCACCGCTTCGACTGTACTGGCCATCCGTGCCATGCAGGAACTTGGCGGAAACTGTCCGGACGGCGCGGACGGATCTACACTGAAGCATTCCGCGACGCTGGCAGGCAGGGGAAGCTGACCGGGGTACAGAGGATCAACTACATATTCGGAAGGGCCGGCCATGGGCAACGCGTCACAGGGAGCTAACAGGGCAGTATCCGAGGCCGCGTCGGCCAGCCGCAGCCCGGCGGTCCGCATGCTGGCGCGGGCCGGATTCGTCTTCATCGGCCTGGTCCACATCCTGATCGGCGCCATTGCCCTGCAGTTGGACCGGGGACAGGGCGGTGAAGCCGACCAGTCCGGGGCGATCGGCAGCCTGGCGTCCAAACCGGGCGGCGGGATCCTGTTGTGGGTTGGAGCCGTGGCGTGCACTGCGCTGGCGTTGTGGATGCTCAGTGAGGCCTTCTTCGGTGCCCGCACGGAGAGCGATTCCAAGAAGAAACTGAAGGAGGCCGCCACGGCGGTCGGGAAGGCCGTGGTCTTTGGGTTCCTGGCCTTCACGTTCGCCGTTTTTGCCGCCGGCGGCAGCAAGAACTCCAGCCAGTCGGCCAGCGATTTCACGGCAAAGTTGATGGGTTCCCCCGCCGGGGTGGTGCTTTTGGTCGTTGTGGGACTGGCAATCGTCGCGGCCGGCGTCTTCTACGCCTACCGCGGCGTCTCCCGGAAGTTCATGGAGGATTTGCAGGATCCAGGGAATGCCCGGACAGCGGTTGAGTGGATCGGAACCGTCGGCTACGCGGCCAAGGGCGTGGTGCTCGCCGTCGTCGGCATCCTGATCATCGTGGCGGCCGCAACTGCCGACCCGTCCAAGTCCTCGGGCCTGGACGGCGGCCTGAAGACCCTGGGATCCCAGCCCTATGGCGTGTTCCTCCTGGCCGCCATTGCCGCCGGCCTCATTTGTTTCGGCGTCTACTCCATGGCCCGGGCCCGGTACGGAAAGTTCTAGCCTTCGCGGGTACCCACCGCTGCGAGGGCCTCTGCCAGGGGGACGTGCAGCGCAGGGCCGTGGCCGGGAAGGACAACCGCGGCGTCCACGCCGGCCAGCTCCCGCAGGCTGGCAAGAGCCTCTGCTGCATCCGCGTGGTACATCGCGTGAAGCATCTGCGGCCCGGAAATCCGGCTGATGGGGTGGCCGCTGACGAACGCGTCGCCCACGGCGATGGCACCCGCGCCAGGGAAGAGGATGGCGGCATTGCCCGGCGTATGACCCGGCAGGGGAATGGCAACAGGACTGCCGGGCAGCGCCTGGAGCGTCTCCGCGTCCCACGCCATTGCGCCCAATGCAGGCTTTGCCGCCAGCGCGCCCGCCCTGAGGGCGTGCACCATCCAGCGGAAGACGCGGGGCCGCCATGCCCGCCTGAGGACCTGCCCCAGGGTGACCTGGTGTTTCTCCTTGCCCTGCACGTGGGCCAGTTCCGTGGGCGAGCACAGGACCGGGGTTCCAAAAGACTCGGAGAAGAAGGCAGCGGAACCGGTATGGTCCACGTGGCCGTGCGTGACCAGCATGGCTCGGGCGTCCGCCGGGTCCAGGCCAAGGAAACGCAGCGACGCAAGCACATGGCAGCGGTCCTGGGGATATCCGCTGTCCACCAGGATGAATCCTGTTGAGTCGCGGACCACCAGCCAGTTCGAGGCCGGCCCTTCAGCGAAGTAGATGCCTGACGCCTGCTCGGAGAGGCCGGTTGCCGGGTTCCATTGAGTGGGTTGCTGCTGCACGGGTCAAGCCTAGCCCGGAGCGGTCCCTACCCCGGACCGTGTCCAGAGGGGTACCTAACCCCCCTAATGTTGCTGTGCAGTTGCTGTGCATCCTATTGATTCTGGTCACGTTCGCCCTACAGTATTCCCACCATTGCCTACGATGGGACACGGAGACAGGACAGATCGACGGCGGACAGCCCCGGCGGCTCCCGACGATTCCAGGCAGGAGGGCGGCACCAATGCACGACAGCAGCTTGCTGCAGGGCCACCCCGGCCGGGCCATAGCGGCGGCCGCGGCCGGTCTCCTCCTGGTGGTCACGTCCGGAAGCGCAGCCCGGACGGAGCCTCCGGCCACGGCCGCGCCGCCGGTCCGCGTTGTGGTGGTGGGGGACTCGCTGAGCACCGGACACGGCACGTCGCCCCAGCAGGCGTGGCCCGCACTGATGCGTACGGACCCGGACGTGGCGGGACTGGAAATCATCAACGCAGCCGAGGACGGAAGCGGCTACCTCAGCGTGGGTGACTACAACGGGACCTTCGGCACCCAGGTTGACGACTACGTCACCGCAGACACGGGCATCGTGGTGTTCTTCGGTTCCGAAAACGACCTGGGCTATGCGCCGTCCGACTTGGGCGACGCGGCCCTGGCAGCCATGGACCGCGCCGAAGCCCTGGCCCCGGAGGCGAAACTCATTGTGGTGGGGCCGCCGTCCTACACCGCAACTCCGGACCCGGGGCTGGTTGACATCAGCGACGAGCTCAAAGCTGCTGCCCGGCAGGCCGGAGCCGAGTTTGTGGACCCCATAGCGGAGGGTTGGATCAGCGGCGATTTCGAGGACCTCATCGGCCCGGACGGTGACCATCCAACTGTCGCCGGTCAGCATTACCTCCTGGAACACATCGGTGCGCACCTTGAGCAAACGGCCCCCGCCGCGGCCGTTGCGCTGGGACACCCGGAGGCCCAGTAGCGGCAGTCCACCACAGGGTCCACCCGGCATGGGCCCAGGATCAGCTTCCTAGACCAGTGGCCATGGGTAGCGCATGCCGGTCCTGTCGACGGGAAGCACTCGTTCCTGCAGCAGGCGTTGGACCCGGCGCTGCAGGGCAACGGCCTCGGCGTGGTCCAGCAGCTCCGCCAGCCCGGCGGGAATGTCCGCGGCGAGGGGCGCGATGTCTTCAAGCAGGGCCTCCGGTATGGGTTCGCCGGCGAAGTCCCAGATTACCGTGCGCAGTTTGAACGCCGCGGAGAAACAGAGGCCGTGGTCGATGCCCCAGATGCGGCCGTCGGCACCGCGCAGCACGTGCCCGCTTTTCCTGTCCGTATTGTTCGCCACGTAGTCGAACAGGGCAATCCGCGCCAGCTCCGCGTGTGTTTCGGGCGCGTCGGCGTAGAGGGTGAAGTAATGCTCCTCGTGCTCGCCCTCGATGAACCACTGCAGCGATCCCACCCCAAGGGGCGCATCCGTGCGCACCACCGTGGCCGGTACCAGACCCCATCCCAGTGCCTCGCTGAGGAGGTAGGCCGCGCGCTCCCGGCGGTACAGGCCGGCGTCGAAATCCGCCAGGGGCCGCTCCCCGGCCTCAGGCTTGTACACCGCCCAGGCGGAGTCGTCGACACAGGAAAGCTCCACCAGGAACGTGGCGTTGCTGCCGCTCATGATCCGGCCCAGCAACTCCACGCGGCCCTCGTTAAGGAGCGTCAGCTCCCGAGCCGGCACCGTGCGCTCCGAAGCCATCTGTCCCGCTTCACGCGGGCCTCAGCCCGCTCAGCGGTTCCGACGTCGAATTCACCGTGAGCACGGCAGGCGCCTTCCCGTCTGCGTAGGAGATGGCGGAGACCGACGCCGGACTGATCATGATCCGCTGGAATAGGTCCAGGGGGGTGCCCAGCGCGTGGGCCACGGCCGCCTTGATGGGGTCGGCGTGGGAGAAGCAGACCACTACCCCGCCCGGGTGGGCGGCCCGGAGGGTCTCCAGGGTGCCGACGATCCGTGCCTGCATGCCGGAGAAGCCCTCGCCGTTGGGGAACCGGAAGACTGACGGGTTGTGCTGGACGGTCTGCCATTCCGGCAGGCCTGTGAGGCCAGCGAGCGCGGCCCCGGTCCAGTCGCCGAAGTCGCATTCCAGGAGGCCGGCTTCTTCGGCCACCGCTGTGCCGGTGCGGGCTGCCGTTGGTTCGGATGTTTCCCGCGCCCGTTCCAGGGGCGATGAATAGATCGCCTCCACCGGCAGCCCGGACAGCCGGTCCGCAACCGCCTCCGCCTGGGCGCGTCCACGTTCGGAGAGATGCAGGCCCGGGGCGCGGCCGGGCAGGACTGTACCGGTGGTGGGCGTTTCGCCATGGCGCACCAGGAGGATCAATGTGCTCTGTGTCATCAGGTCTAAGCGTAGCCGCGAGGGGACCCCGTGCCGAGCTTGCGAGGCGCGGGGAGCGGCAAGCGGTAGCCGCGCAGGGGACCCCGTGCCGAGCTTGCGAGGCGCGGGGAGCGGCAAGCGGTAGCCGCGCAGGAATCTGGAGGAATCTCTCGATTAGCCGCAGGCCGGGGGCTACCGTAGAGGAGTGACTGATCGCCCCGATATCTACACCGTTGGTGAACTGCGTGCGGCAGGCTATGTCCAGAAGGACCTTCGCCATGAGATCCGCGACAATCTCCTCGCCGCCCTGGCTTCCGGGCGGGACCCCTGGCCCGGTCTGTTCGGGTTCAGCAGGACCGTCATACCCCAGCTCGAACGGGCCCTGATTGCCGGCCATGACATTGTCCTGCTGGGGGAGCGGGGCCAGGGCAAGACCCGGCTGCTCCGTACCCTGGCCGGACTGCTGGATGAGTGGTCTCCGGTGATCGAGGATTCGGAACTGAATGAGCACCCATTCGATCCCATCACCGAGCAGTCCCGGGCCCGCGCCCTGACCGAGGGCGACCGGCTGCGGGTCGCTTGGCGGCACCGGTCCGAACGCTACGTAGAGAAGCTGGCCACGCCGGACACGTCGGTAGCCGACCTTGTTGGCGACGTTGACCCGATGCGCGTGGCCGAGGGACGCCGGCTCGGCGATCCTGAAACCATCCACTACGGCCTCATTCCACGTTCCAACCGCGGCATCATCGCCATCAACGAACTCCCGGACCTGGCCGAACGGATCCAGGTGGCCATGCTCAACGTCATGGAGGAGCGCGATATCCAGATCCGCGGCTACGTGCTGCGGCTGCCGCTGGACGTGCTGGTGGTTGCCTCCGCCAACCCGGAGGACTACACCAACAGGGGGCGGATCATCACGCCGCTGAAGGACCGGTTCGGGGCGGAGATCCGGACGCACTACCCGATCGAACTCGAGGACGAGGTCTCGGTGATCCGTCAGGAGGGCCAACTGGTGGCGGACGTCCCACCCTTCATCCTGGAGATCCTGGCCCGCTATACCCGGGCCCTGCGGCAGTCCCCGGCCATCAACCAGACGTCCGGCGTTTCCGCCCGCTTCGCCATTGCGGGCGCGGAAACGGTGGCTGCGGCTGCATTGCGGCGGGCAAGCCTCAGGGGCGAGGACCACGCCGTGGCCCGGATCATCGACCTGGAACCTGCCGTGGAAGTACTGACAGGCAAGATCGAGTTCGAATCCGGCGAGGAAGGGCGTGAACAGGGCATCCTGGACCACCTCCTCAGAACTGCCACCGCCGAGTCTGTAAGAGCCCACTTCCAGGGCCTGGATATGGGTCCGCTGGTGGCAGCACTTGACGGGCACCGCACCGTCACCACCGGCGAGCAGGTCACCGCAAAGGAGTTCCTCGGCAACCTTCCGTCGCTGAACGGCTCTGGCCTCTACGACGAAATCGGGCGGCGCCTGGGTGCGGCAAACGACGGACAGCGGGCCGCCGCCGTCGAACTCGCACTGGAAGGCCTGTACCTCGGCCGAAGGATCTCCAAGGAATCAGACGACGAGGAAACCATCTACGGCTAGGGACAGGACGCAGCATGGCCATCCACAAACGGTCCGCCAGATATGGCCGCTACACCGGCGGTCCGGACCCACTGGCCCCGCCGGTAGACCTCGGGGAGGCCCTGGACGCCGTCGCGGAAGATGTGATGGCAGGCTACTCGCCGCGGCACGCCCTCCAGGAATTCCTGCGGCGCGGTGGCCGAAACCGTGACGGGCTGGATGACCTTGCCCGGCGCGTGCAGCAGCGTCGGCGCGACCTGCTCAGCCGCCACCGGCTGGACGGCACCCTGGATGAGGTGAAGAAACTCCTGGACACGGCCGTGCTGGAGGAGCGGAAGCAGCTGGCCCGCGACGCCATGATGGACAACACCGACCGGGCCTTCCGGGAGATGCAGCTGCAGAACCTGCCGCCCTCCACGGCAGCGGCTGTTAACGAACTGGCCTCCTACGACTGGCAGTCAAGCACCGCCCGTGAAGCGTACGACAGGATCAAGGACCTGCTGGGGCGGGAGGTCCTCGAACAGCGGTTCGCCGGCATGAAGCAGGCGCTGGAAAGCGCCACCGACGAGGACCGGGAAGCCGTCAGCGCCATGCTCCGGGACCTCAATGAACTGCTGGGCAAGCACCGGCGCGGCGAGGACAGCGATGCCGACTTCCAGGATTTCATGGCCAAACACGGCCAGTTCTTCCCCGAGAACCCGCAGTCCGTGGAGGAACTGGTGGACGCCCTGGCCCAGCGTGCCGCCGCAGCCCAGCGGCTCCTGCAGTCCATGTCCCCCGAACAGCGCAATGAGCTGATGCAGCTGTCCGCCCAGGCATTCGGCTCACCCGAACTGATGGCCCAGCTCAGCGAACTTGATGCGGCCCTCCAGGCCCTGCGGCCGGGAGAGGACTGGACGGGTTCGGAACGCTTCGAAGGGCAGGAAGGCCTGGGACTCGGCGACGGGACCGGCGTGCTCCAGGACATTGCCGAACTCGACGAACTGTCCGACCAGCTCTCGCAGAACAACAACGGCTCCCGGCTCGACGACCTGGACCTGGATGCGCTGGCCCGCCAGCTCGGCGAGAAGGCCGCCGTGAGCGCGCGCACCCTGGCTGAGATCGAGCGGGCCATGCAGGACGGCGGCTACCTGCGGCGCGGCGCCGACGGCGATCTCAGGCTTTCCCCGCAGGCCATGCGGCGGCTGGGGAAGTCGCTGCTCCGTGACGCCGCCCGGCAATTGTCCGGGCGGCAGGGCAGCAGGGACACCAGGATGGCAGGCGCTGCCGGTGAACTGACGGGCTCCAGCCGCCAGTGGGAGTTCGGGGACGCGGAGCCCTGGGATGTCACCCGCACCATGACCAACGCCATCCAGCGCACGATGGCCGACGGCGGCGACCCGGCCCGAGGACTGCGCCTCGCCGTGGAGGACATCGAAGTCGCCGAAACGGAGGCCCGGACGCAGGCCGCGGTGGCGCTGCTGGTGGATGTGTCCTTCTCCATGGCTGCGGAGGGGCGCTGGGTGCCCATGAAGCGCACCGCCCTCGCGCTGCACCACCTGGTGTCCACCCGTTTCCGCGGCGACCGCCTGGAACTCATCACTTTTGGCCGTTATGCACAGTCCATGGACATCGGCGAACTTACTTCGCTGCCTGCGTTGCGCGAACAGGGGACAAACCTGCACCACGGTCTGCTGCTGGCCGGCCGCTTCTTCCGCCGCCACCCGTCAATGCAGCCGGTCCTGCTGGTTGTCACTGATGGCGAACCCACAGCGCATCTGCTCCCGGACGGGGACTCCTGGTTCAACTGGCCGCCGGATGCGGAAACCATACGCGCCACCGTCGGCGAATTGGACCGCCTTGGCCGCATGGGGGCGCAGACCACCTTCTTCCGGCTTGGCAATGACCCCGGCCTGGAGCGCTTCATCCAGCGGATGGCGCATCGCGTGGACGGCCGGGTGGTGGCACCCGAGGCAGGCGACCTGGGCGCCGCCGTGGTCGGGGAGTACCTCCGTGCCCACGTTCGCAGCGCCTACGCCGACGGCGACTGGCTCTGACCCGCGGCCCCCAGCTGCCGAAGTACATCCCGCACGTGATTGCAGCAAGGGTCCAGCGTCCGGGTAATACTTGAAGCTTTAACTAATAAGGGCTAGGGTTGCTTTAATCTTCAAGTAAATCTGCAAGCGAGGACACGTGACCGCCGTTATCCATTCAGTGCCGCTTCCGGCCGGTTTGCCCGCGGCAACAATCCGCACCCGGGTGAATATCCCCCTGCTCTTCCCGGACGGGTATGCCACTTCCGCTGATGTGATGACCTTCCATGGACTGTCCGATGGGCGGGAACACCTGCTGCTGGCCCTGGGCGGGTGGGAACAGGCGCTGCTGGAAGGAACCACGGCGCCGCTTGTCCGGCTGCACAGTGAGTGCATGACAGGCGATGTCTTCGGCAGCGGACGCTGCGACTGCGGCCCACAGTTGCGGGAAGCCGTGGAACGGATCGCGTCAGCCGGAGGCTTCCTTCTTTACCTCCGCCAGGAAGGCCGGGGAATCGGTCTCTATCCAAAGCTGGATGCCTACGCGCTGCAGGACCAGGGCCTGGACACGTACGACGCAAACGTGGCGCTGGGACACCGGGACGATGACCGCGACTACACGGCGGCAGCGCAGATGCTCCACGCCCTCGGTGCGGGCAGCATCCGGTTGCTGACCAACAATCCGGATAAGGCCGGACAGTTGGCGGCGCTGGGAATCGGCATCGAACAACAGATCCCCACCGGCGTCCACCTTTCAGCCGCCAACGCCCGGTACCTCGCCGCCAAGCGGGACCGTACCGGACATACGCTGGACCTCGGCCAGGCCGCCGTCGGGCACCCTGTGCAGTCCGCTGCCGGAAGCAATCCGGGCCACCATGGCCTGCTTGCCCGCGTGGAAACCATGATCCCTGGCTTGCGGGCCAGGGCGGAGGAAACCGAGCGGCTGCGCCGCCTGCCGGAACTGACAGTGCAGGAACTGCAGGATGCAGGAGTGTTCCGGATCCTGCCGCCAGCGGCCGTGGGCGGATATGCGCTGGGTGCCCGGACGTACGGCGAAGCCGTCAGGGCCCTTGCCAGGGGGTGCGCATCCACCGCCTGGACCGCCGGCCATCTGGCCGAACACGCCTGGATGCTGGCGCGCTGGCCCCGCGACGTCCAGGACGAGGTGTTTGGCGCGGGAGGCATGCCGCTGGCGGCCGCCACAAGTGCGCCGGTGGGCTCGGCGACGAAGGTTGACGGCGGCTACTCCATTTCCGGCCACTGGAGTTTCGCGTCGGGTGTCATGCATTCCCGCTGGGCGCTGCTGGCCGTGCAGCATCGAGGGGTCCGGTTGCAGGCGCTCGTTCCCGTGGCGGACCTGGAACTCCTGGATGCCTGGCATACCGATGGCTTGAGGGGGACGGGCAGCAACGACCTCCGGGCGGACGGACTCTTCGTGCCCGGGTACCGCGTCCTTGACTGGGCCGAGCTCAGTGGGCCCGGCAACCCCGGAAGCCTGTTCCACAACGACCCGCTGATCCACTCGCCCATGGCCACCCTGCTGAACCTCGTTGCCCCGGCCGTCGCGCTGGGTTCGGCGGAATACGCACTTGAATTGTTCCGCACCCAGTTGCTGGCGCCGAGGGACAGGAACGGCGTGCAGACCCGGCAAGGCGAGTCGGCCCTGGCCCAGGCCCGCTACGCGCGGGCGTCAGGCGCGGTGACCACCGCCCAGCTGCACTGGCAGGCCGCGCTGGCCATCGTGTCCCCGGACGAAGACCCGGTGGCCGGACTGCCTGACCAGCAGCGCGCCTCGCTTCGCCTCTCGCTCGCTCTCAGCGCGGAGTCGGCGCAGGAAGCGGTCCGCCTGGCGGTTGCCGGCTCCGGCGGCAGCGTCCACCGGCTGGCCAATCCGCTGCAACGCATCCAGCGGGACGTCAGCGTCCTTCTGGGCCACCCCACCCTGGGCATCGACCCTATCCTGGAACAGGCCGGCCGGGGCCTGCTGGACCTCGGCTTCACGGTCCGGTCCTTCTAGGACGAACCGGCTTGTGCCGCGGCGGCCGGATCCGTGTCAGGATCAAGGTATGCCCCAGCGCCTGATGCTGCTCGACACCGCGTCCCTGTACTTCCGCGCCTTCTACGGACTCCCGGACACCATCCGGCGCCCCGACGGAACGCCGGTCAACGCCGTCCGCGGGCTGCTGGACATGATCGCCCGGCTGAGCCTGGATTACAACCCCACGCACCTCGTGGCTTGCTGGGACGATGACTGGCGGCCGCAATGGCGGGTGGACCTCGTCCCCACGTACAAAGCCCATAGGGTGGCCGAGGCGGTTGCGGGCGGAACCGACGTCGAAATGGTGCCCGAAGGCCTCGAAGCGCAGCTGCCCATGATCCGCCGGGTGCTGGACCTGGCCGGCATCGCCATAGTGGGCGCAGCCGAACACGAGGCCGACGACGTCGTGGGCACCTATGCGAGCCAGGCCCGGTTCCCCGTGGACGTAGTCACAGGCGACCGCGACCTCTTCCAGGTGTGTGATGACGAACGCGCCGTCCGGGTGATCTACACGGCCCGGGGCATGAAGAACCTGGAGGTCATGACGGAAGAGACCGTGGTGGCCAAGTACAAGGTCCTTCCGCAGCAATACGCCGACTACGCCACCCTGCGGGGGGACGCCTCCGACGGACTGCCCGGCGTGGCCGGGATCGGCGAGAAGACGGCGGCGTCCCTGCTGCTGAAGTTCGGGACCCTTGAAAACCTGCTGGCCGCCGCGGACCAGTCCGGCCCCGGTGTCTCGGCACCCGTCCGGGCCAAACTGTCAGCCGCTGCCGGGTACCTGGCAGCAGCCCCCGCCGTCGTCCGCCTTGTGCGCACCCTGGAGCTGCCTACCCTTGACGAGGCAGGCGCCCTGCTGCAGCCCGTCACCGGTGGCCGGCGCGCGGAGCTGGAAACGCTGGCCAACGACTGGAACCTGGGCGGATCGGTGCGCCGGCTGCTTGCTGCCCTGGACCACAAGGGGTAGAGGCACGCCGCCGCAGCGGGGGCAAGAGGACCGGGAGGGGCCGACAAGCCACGGTGCTGCGTCACGCAACGTCACGCGCAGCGCGCCGGGGACCGGAGCCGATGACCCCGGATGTACGGCCGTGACGGTCCGTTGCGGTGCGCGTCCGCGGGTTTCGGACGGCTTGAACCGGCCTTTTTCCTGATGGTTTGGTGGGGTGACGATCCACACGAGAGGCCATTCCATGACAGTCACATCAGATCTTGCACACCGTCGGCTCCGGGATATTTTCGGAACCTTCGCCAGCGGCCTGACCGTGATCACCAGCTCCACGCCGGACGGGCCGGCCGGTTTTACGTGCCAGTCCTTCGCATCCCTGTCCCTGGACCCGGCGCTGGTGACTTTCAGCCCGGCACGCAGCTCCACCACCTGGCCGGCGCTGCGCAAAGCCGGCTCGTTCACCGTCAACATTCTTCCGTCCGAACACCGGCACCTTGCGGGGCAGTTCGCCCGGTCCGGGTCAGACAAATTCGCCGGCGTCAGCCACACGTCGTCGCCGCTGGGAAACCCCGTGCTGGACGACGCGCTCGCCTGGCTCGACTGCGAACTGCATGCCGAGTACGACGGGGGCGACCACACTATCGTCGTGGCCGCAGTGCGGCATCTCGACGCTCGGCACGACGGCCAACCCCTTGTGTTCTTCAGGGGCCGCTATGCCGCGCTGACCCCGGCGGAACTCCTGCTTGAAGCCGCCGTCTGAGGTCCACGCCGGGAGCGCGGCGCCCGGCTCCCGGACGCACTGGCCCTTGCTTCCGGCCCATCCGGTAGTAAGCTTACTGAGCATTGGTAGTAAGCTTACTGATTAAATGGGATGGGAGCAGGAGCCATGAGCGCAATTTTCGGTACGGCCCTGTCACTGATGCTGACGGTTGGTGGCGCGGCAGTGGCCGCAGAGGGTGGCCCCGGAGCCGCGCGGCACTACTTGGCGGGGCATGTACTTCTTGGGGTTGGCATCGGCTTATTGATCGCCACCGCTCTGCGCGTCGCCCTCCGGTTGGTTCTGGCTAGGCCGGCTTCCCGGGTACGGCGCCTCCTCGTGCAGCCCGTTGCGGGTGAATCTGCAGCCGTAACTGTGCTGCCCGTTCGATCCGCGCAGGCCGTCGCATTGCGGGGCAGGCATGCTGCTTGAGGCGGAACCGGCGCAGCTGGCTGTGGTGACGGCCCCCGCAGCCGGAAGAGTTCCCGTATCCCGGCGCCGAGGTACCCGCGCCCTGATGCTGCTGTTCTGCGTCCTTGTTGCCGCCGGGGCGGTGGCCGGTGCGTCCGGTATCCGGTCCACGGACACCGACGGCAACGTCCTCCGGGGTTTCCAGATCCGCGTGCTGAGTATCAGCCAGGCGGCGGCGGAGAACAGGATGGACGGGGCGCTGGCAGCCCTGCAGGCACTCGAAAGAGACCTGGGTGACGCTGCAGCCGCCGGCCGGCTCTCCGCCGCGCGTTACCGCGGCATCGAGACTGCGCTTTCCGCCGTCAGGGCAGACCTCACCAGGCAGGTTGCTGCCGCGGCTCCGGCGGCGCCTGCGGCCGCGGAAGTCCAGGCCGGCACTCCGCCCACGGCACTGGCCGACACCGCCACCCAAAATAACCCTGCTCCCGCGCCTGTGGAACCCGTGGTTCCAGGCGCCGTTCCGCCACCTGCTCCCGATGTGCAGGCACCGGGTCCGCAGGGCCAGGACACGGCCAAGGAAGCCAAGGGCAAGGGCAAGGGCCCAGGCAAGCCCTGATGGGATCGGAGGGCAGCCTCCCCGTCAGGGCAGAATGGACTGATGATCCCTCCTGGCGGCGAGCCCGCCTTCGCTGCCTTCGCTGCCTTCGACCTCGTGGCCATCGGTGCGGGGCTTGCCTTCGAAGGTTCCCTTCCCGCCCTGCAGGAGGCGCTTGGTAATGGAGCGTCCCCGGGAGCCGCCGTTGTGCAGGCACCGCCGGGAACAGGCAAGACCACCCTCGTCCCGCCGCTGCTGGCAAACATGTATGGCGCCTACGGCCGCGTCGTCGTCACCCAACCCCGGCGCGTTGCCGCACGGGCGGCCGCCCGCCGTCTTTCAGCCCTCGACGCCGGCCCTGGGGACGGCCGTGTGGGCTACACCGTTCGCGGGGAGCGCCGCGCAGGCCCGGAAACCCTCGTCGAGTTCGTCACCCCGGGCATCCTGTTGCGCCGCCTGCTGGCCGACCCGGGGCTCGACGGGACCGCCGCCGTCGTCCTCGATGAGGTGCACGAACGCGGGCTGGAAACGGACCTCCTGGTCGGCATGCTGGCGGAGGTCCGCGCGCTGCGCGGTGATCTGGCCGTCGTCGCCATGTCCGCAACCCTGGACGCCCCCAGGTTCGCCGCCTTGCTGGGCGATCCCGACGGCGGCGCGCCGGCCCCCGTCGTCGACTGTCCCTCTGCGAACCACCCGCTGGAGGTGGAATGGCTCCCGGCTCCCGCAGCCCGCCTGGATATCGGGGGAGTGAGCCGTTCGTTCCTGGACCATGTCGCCGCCGCGGCTGCCAACGCCTACGCCCTTGACGCGGATACAGGCAGCCCCGTGGACGCGCTTGTCTTCCTGCCGGGTGCCCGGGAAGTCTCCCACGTCGCCGCAGCGCTGCGGGGCCGGGTGGGCAGACAGGTTGACGTGCTGGAGCTCCACGGCCAGGTGGGCGCAGCGGAGCAGGACAGGGCCGTGTCTGGCCGCCGGCCCGGGGACCGGCCGCGGATCATCGTCTCCACGGATCTTGCCGAATCCTCCCTGACCGTGCCCGGGGTCCGGCTGGTCATCGATTCGGGCCTGTCGCGGGAGCCGCGGCGGGACTCAGGCAGGGGGATGGGCGGGCTGGTCACCGTCTCCTGCTCCCGGGCCTCCGCCGGCCAAAGAGCCGGCCGCGCCGCCCGCCAGGGCCCGGGTAAGGTGGTGCGCTGCTATTCACAGCAGGCTTACGGCGCGGCCCCGGCCCATGTGACGCCCGAGATCAACGTGGCGGACCTGACCGGCGCCGCCCTCATTCTCGCCTGCTGGGGCGCACCGCGCGGCAACGGCCTTGCCCTGCCGGACGCTCCTCCGCCGCCTGCCATGGATGACGCAATGGAGGTGCTGCGGGAACTGGGTGCCGTGTCCGACGGCGGCCAGGTGACGGCGGAGGGAAGGGTCCTTGCCGGAATACCCGCTGACCCGCGCCTGGCCCGGGCATTACTCGGCGGCGGTGCCGCCACGGGTGATCAACTGGCCGCCGGTGTGGTGGCTGCCCTTTCCGGCGACCACCGCGCGCCGGGAGCAGACCTGCCCCGCCTGCTGTCACAGCTCAGGGCGGACGCTGGCCCGGCGGGAAGGCGCTGGGCGGAGGAGTCAAAGCGGCTGGCCTCCCTGGCGCGGCGGCAAAAGGCCGGCGCCCCGGATCCGGCCTCCAGTGCCGCGAATAATGACGAAGCTGTCGGGGCCGTCGTCGCCCTCGCCTTTCCCGACCGCGTGGCCCGGCTCGTGCCCGGCAGCGGGGAAGCCGGACAATACCTGCTGACATCCGGCACCAGGGCAGGCCTCCCGGCGGGCAGCACGCTGACGGGCCATGAATGGCTGGCCGTCGCCGAGGTGTCCCGCACGGAAGGCCGGGACGCGGCAGGCACCGGGGCGGTGATCCGCGTCGCCGCGCCGCTGTCGGCAGCGACCGCCGAAAGGGCGGCCTCGCATCTGCTCTCCGACACCGTGGAGGCAGGCTTCAGCGGGGGCCGGGTAAGCGCCCGGCGGACCAGGCGGCTGGGTGCCATAGTGCTGTCCACGTCGCCCGTGCGCCCCACTGCCGAACAAGGAAGGAAAGCGGTGGCGCACGCGCTGCGGTCCGAAGGGCTGTCCATACTGTCATGGTCGACGGCGGCGGCCTCCTTCCGGCGGCGCCTTGCCTTCCTCCACCGCGAGCTGGGTGCGCCCTGGCCCGAGGTTTCTGACAGCGCGCTGCTGTCCCGGCTGGAAGAGTGGCTGGAACCTGAGCTGGAAGAGCTCGCCGGCGGCAAACCGGCCAGCTCGATTGACCTGGCCCGGCCCATGCGCCGGCTGCTGCCCTGGCCCGAAGCGGCCCGGCTGGACGAGCTCGTCCCTGAAATGCTTAAGGTGCCCAGCGGTTCAAGCGTCCGGATCGACTACCCGGACCTGGATGACGACGGTGCCGCGCCCGTGGCGGCGGTGAAACTGCAGGAGTGCTTCGGGCTGGCCGAGTCCCCGAGGCTGGTGGATGGCCGGGTCCCGGTCCTGTTCCACCTGCTTTCCCCGGCCCGGCGTCCACTCGCCGTGACGGATGACCTGACCTCGTTCTGGTCCGGCCCGTACGGCCAGGTACGGGCGGAAATGCGGGGCCGGTACCCCAGGCACCCCTGGCCGGAGGACCCTTGGTCGGCTCCGGCAACAGCACGCACCAAGCAACGCAAATAGCCGTATTCCGGCGGTCCTGTCAGGTGTTGGGCCGGCACGTGAGTAAACCGATACACGGCCGAAACCTCACGTGCCCCTGATGAAACATGTGCTGGATAGGCTCCTTCCCACGTGGACGGTGTTGTCCACCCCGCACCTCAGGAAGGACTGAACATGTTTCCCGTAAATACCCTGAACCTGCTGCTGGACGGCCGCCGTGACGAGGACAGGCGCGCCCGGGAAGACGATTCCCCGGAGGCTTTCCCGGCCGGCCGCCTCACCTCGGCCGCCTGGGAAGGTTGGTGGCACGACGAGGCAGCGTAGCGGCCGGTAGTCCTGGTGTTACCCCAGCAGTCCCGTTTCCGCCATGAGCTCGGTCAGCCATGGCCGATGTTCGCGATGGAATGTGATGCCCTCGGGAAGCCCCTGCACAGAGGCCTCCGAGCCAACAACATCGATCCTCATCCGGCTTCCGGCAATCGGTGCGTTGGTCAGGTGCAGGTCCCCATAAGACTCGGGCAGTACGGGGTCCATCCAAAAACCGCCGCGGGACACGTGCGCGTCGTAACGCATCAGGCTGGTGATCAGCATGATAGGTGTGGCCGCCGCCCAGGCCTGCGGAGAACAGGCCGTGGGATAGGGCACGGGCTCACTGACCTGTTCCCGGCTGAAGCCGCAAAAAAGCTCAGGTAGCCGGCCGTTGGAAAAATCGGCAGCCTCCAGCAGGGCGGTGGAAATTCGTTGTGCCTCTTCCACGAATCCGTAGCGGAGCAACCCTGCCGCGATGATGGCGTTATCGTGGGGCCACACGGAACCATTATGGTAGCTCGCCGGGTTGTAGGCACCCATGTCGGTACCCAGGGTCCGGACACCCCAGCCGCTGAACATTTCGGGCGACATCAGCCGCTCCACCACTGCGGGCACCTTGTCGTCATCAACGATGCCGTGCCACAGGCATTGACCCATATTGGAAGCGCAGGCATCCACCTGTCTTTTGTCGCGGTCCAGGGCAACAGCGAAGTAGCCGCGCTCTGGCAGCCAAAATTCCTCATTGAACTTCTTCTTCAACCGCGCGGCCTCGCTGGTGAGCTTCGCCGCCAGCGGCGCGTCTCCAGCGTCATAAGCCATCCATGCCCGGGACAGCAGCGCGCTGTAGACCAAGGCCTGGACCTCACAGAGCGCGATGGGAGGGTTGGCCACCCTGCCGTCGGCGAAGTTGATGCCGTCCCAGGAGTCCTTCCAGCCCTGGTTGATCAGGCCTTGGTCGTTAAGGCGGGAATATTCGACAAACCCGTCGCTGTCCTTGTCCCCGAACTCCCGGACCCAGTCGAGGGCCCGGTCTGCATGGGGGAGAAGGGCGGCAATGGTGTCCCTGGCGAAACCCCAGCGGCTTACCGAGCCAAGGGCCATGACGAATTGCGGAGTGGCATCGACGCTTCCGTAATAAACCGACTTTCCGCCCAGGGCGAGGCCGCTGGAGACCCCCAGCCGCACTTCGTGCAGGATCTTACCCGGTTCTTCCTCGCTCATGGGATCCACTACTTTGCCTTGCCGGTCGGCCAAAGTCTGCAGTGTGCCCAACGCCAGGGAAGGGTCCACGGGCAGCGCCATTTCGGACGCCCAGAGCGAGTCACGGCCGAACAGCGTCATGAACCAGGGCGCGCCTGCCGCCACCACGATCCGCTCAGGATGGGCGGGGTCCTGGATCCGGAGTGCGCCGAGATCGTCGTAACTTCGCCGCAGCGTCCTTTCGATGGACCGGTTACCCATGTGGAGCTTGGGGATCTTGTCCACCCATTCCCTCCGCCGGCGGTCGCTGGGGGACATGTCAGGTGCCGTGGGATGCCGGTGCGACGACGCCGGGACCGGTTCATCGCCGCTGACCGGGACCACGCTGAGCTGCCTGCTCCAGTGCCCGTGCGGCGGCACCACTGCCTCGTAGGTCAGGACGTCGGGGGTGGAGACGGCGCCCTCTCCGTGCACGAAGACCCGTTTGAGGACGTCGTGCCATACCGCGCTGATGGTCAGGGAGTCACCCTCATGGCTGCGGGATTCCTCCCACGTCCTTTGTTTGCGCGCATCTTTCACTTCGAACAGGTCGGCGAAGTCGGATTCGGCCCTGACCGAGACGGTGCATTCGGCGGGCTCGGACGAATAATTCCGGATGGTGATCCGTTCCGAGACCCCGGCCGCGACCTCGCGCAGGCGTTCCACAACCAGTGGACTGTCCGCATATCCGTCCGAGCGGGGTACCCGGCCGATGAACAAGGCGCGGTAGGGCTCCTTCACGTCGGCCGCCAGCGGCTCCAGCGGCTTGCCGTTCACCGTCAGGTCCCAGCGGGAAAGGATGCGCGTATCTTCATGGAAGACGCCGTGCGGATGCTCGGGGTGAATGTCCCCGTTGGGGAGCGAGATGCAGAAACAGGACCCTTCCACGAGGGTGATGTTTCCGGCTCCGACCGGTCCGGCAGCAGTGTCAGCATTCCAACCAGCCATCGCCGGTCCTCCATCGATAGATGTTGCCGGGGCCGACGGGTCAGGACAGAGGGAGGCGCCGCCGCAACCCCACACATCAGACGCTACGCCTATGGCCCCCATCGTGTAAGGGGCTGCCCTTCAACCGTCAGGCCGCCTGTCCTTCGCGGGCCGCGATGAAGCCGGCCACGGGTGCGGCGAGCGACGCGCCCACCTCGTCGGGCGCCCGTTTCTTTCCCGCCACCGCGAAGGAATGGTCGCCGCCCTCCACCCACTGCAGTACGGCGTTGGGGCCTATGCGGGATACAACGTCAGCCAGGATGCGGGGCGTGGCAAAGGGGTCGCGGGTGCCCTGCAGGAACAGCATGGGCGTGGTCAGTCCGTAGAGGTGTTCGTCGCGGAGCTTTTCGGGCTTGCCGGGAGCATGCAACGGGTAGCCGAGGTACACCAGGCCCGCAGCGGCCATGCCGTCGGCGACGGCCATGGAGGCCATCCGTCCGCCGAACGACTTGCCTGCAGCCCAGACCGGCCCGCGGTCGCCGTTGGCGTCGGCCTGTGCTTGGGCGGCGCCCATCGCTGCGCGCCACACGGCGATGGCAGCCGGGGGACGGTCGGGGAACTTGCGCCCTGCCTCCATGTACGGGAAATTGAAGCGCAGCGTGGCCAGGCCCAGGCCATTCAGGGCATCACAAAACCCGCGGAGGAAGGGATGCTCCATGCCGGCGCCGGCGCCGTGCGCCACCACCACGGTGGCGGTGGGGGCCCCGGGGCGCGCATAGACGGCGGAAAAGGTGGCGTCACCGGCGGCGAGGGTGAGCTGCTGATCGGATGCGGGCATGGCTCCATCATGCCGGAGGGCAGCCGGATGTGCCGGTCCGCGCCGGTGACGGGGTGTACGTTGTCCCCATGGCGAGTGAACAGACCACCATTATCGTCCCGGGTCCCAACGGCGGGCGTGAGATGCGCATTTCCAGTCCCAGCCGCGTCCTGTGGCCTGACCTGGGGCTGACCAAGCTCGACCTCGCACAGTACATCTGCGACGTGGGGGAGGCCTTCATCGCCGCCAACGGCGACCGGCCCGTCTCACTGCAGCGGTACCCGGACAACATCGAAGGCGAGATGTTCTTCTCCAAGAACCCGCCGAAAGGCACGCCGGACTTCGTCAGGTCCGTCAAGGTGGTGTACCCCAGTGCACGGTCCCATCCCCAGCTGGTGCTCGACGAACCTGCTGCCGCCGTCTGGGCAGTACAAATGAACACCGTCGTCTTCCACCCCTGGCCGTCCCGGGCCGAAAACACGGACAACCCCGACCAGCTGCGGATCGACCTGGACCCGCAACCCGGCACGGACTTCGACGACGCCGTCCCCGCGGCCCTGGTGCTCAAGGACGTCCTGGCCGAGGCGGGACTGGAGGCGTTCATCAAGACGTCCGGGAACCGGGGACTGCATGTCTACGCCCCCATCGAAGCCACCCGCGAGTTCCTGGACGTCCGGCACGCGGTGATCGCGGCGGCAAGGGAGGTGGAGCGCCGGATTCCAGACCAGGTGACCACGGCGTGGTGGAAGGAAGAACGCGGCCGGCGTGTGTTCCTGGACTTCAACCAGGCCAACCGCGACCGCACCATCGCCGGTGCCTACAGCCCGCGTGCCCTTCCGCACGCCCCGGTGTCATGCCCCATTACGTGGGACGAGCTGGAGCAGGCGGATCCGAAGAACTTCACCATCGTCACGGTGCCCGACCGCTTGAAGACCGTAGGCGACCCCTGGGCTGACTTCGGCGCCACCCCCGGAACCATCGACGTCCTGCTCGAATGGTGGGACCGCGACTGCAAGGACGGGCTGGGGGAGATGCCCTTCCCACCGGACTATCCAAAGATGCCTGGCGAACCGCCGAGGGTCCAGCCGAGCCGGGCGAAGAAGCAGGACTGAACCCCCCGTCCTGGGGCACCTTGGGCAGGGAGCCGCCGCCCGCCGTCGGACATTACGACGGCGGCACCCGCCAAAGTGCCCCGCGACGGCTACTCGAAGCGGGACGGGTCGCCCATGCCCCGCCGGACGATCTCGGCAACCCCGCTGGAAAAATCGACCACAGTGGTGGGCTCGGCGCCGCAGTCACCGGCATCGATCACGGCGTCCACCTGGTGGTCCAGCCGCTCCTTGATTTCCCAGCCCACGGTCAGTGGTTCCTCTTCGTCCGGCAGCAGCAGCGTGCTGGACAGCAGCGGCTCTCCCAGTTCGGCCAGCAGCGCCTGGACCACGCGGTTGTCCGGGATGCGCACCCCCACGGTCTTCTTCTTGGGATGCAGCAGGCGCTTGGGCACTTCCTTCGTGGCAGGGAGGATGAAGGTGTAGCTTCCGGGCGTGACGGCTTTAATGCTGCGGAAGACGTCATTGCCGATGTTCACGAACTGTCCCAGCTGCGCGAAGTCACGGCAGACCAGGGTGAAGTGGTGCTTATCGTCCAGGTGCCGGATGCTCCTGATGCGGTCCAGGGCCTCCCGGTTGCCCATCTGCGCTCCCAGGGCGTAGCAGGAGTCCGTGGGGTAGGCGATCAGGCCGCCGTCGCGGATGATTTTTACTGCCTGCGCGATGGCGCGGGGCTGCGGGTCATGGGGATGAACGTCAAAGAATCGGGCCATGACCCGAGCCTACGTTCCAGCGGTCCGTACCGCACCCATGGAACGGGGCCAACACGGGAAGCGTGACCTACCGGGCCGCAGTGCAATGCGGCAGGATGTTGTCTGCCCGGTTCCGCTTCTGTCAGAGGAGATCCTTCCATGCCAATGATCCTCAATCCTTACCTCAGCTTCCGCGACAATGCCCGCGAGGCACTGAACTTTTACCAGTCCGTCTTCGGCGGTCAACTGACGCTCAGCACTTTTGCCGACTTCCAGGCCAGCGAGGACCCTGCCGAAGCGGAGAAGATCATGCACGGCATGCTGACCACCACGCAGGGCATGGTGCTCATGGGAGCCGACACACCGAACAGCATGGAGTACCAGCCGGGTTCGGCCATCTCCATCTCCCTCAGCGGCGACGACGAAGTGGAGCTTCGCGGGTGCTACCAGAAGCTGAGCGGCGACGGGGGAAAAGTGACTGTTCCGATGGAAAAGGCGCCGTGGGGTGACGTTTTCGGCATGTGCACGGACCGGTTTGGCGTTTCCTGGCTGGTCAACGTGAACACACCGCAGGCCACCCCCACCTCCTGACACAAGGCTCCCTTGAGGCCGGACCTCCGGACTGCGAGGATTAATGCGTGAGGTCCCTCATGGAGTTCCTGTCCGACAAATGGTGGATGGTGTTTCCGCTGATGGCGTTCGCCGGACGCTGGGCACGGGGCTGGCGGCAGGCCGGCGAGGGCCGGTACCGGCGTAGGGTGGGGCCTGGCACACTCAGGAACCACGCGCTGGAGGCTGAACGGGCCTCCGTCGCCGAGGTGCAGGCACTGATGGACACCCATCAAGCCACCAACCGGCGGTGGCTTGAATACGAGCTCGATGTGGGCAAGCTTATCGACTTTCCCCTCATGACCGACGTCCGGGAGCCGCTCACCGTTGCCTTCCTTCGCGCCAAGCGCCAAGCCGACGGCCAGCGTCCGGCCTCCGCCGAAGAGCTTAGGTCCGAGTCCGGCCTTGCCGCCTACCGGCAGGCGGTCAACAGCTTCGCCGTGGCCCTTGATGTGGCCGAGCGGGAAGCCCGGCGCATCAGGGACAGCAGGTTCACCGGTCCGGAGCGTGCACGGCTGGCCACGGCCCGGAAACTGCTGATGATCGCGGAAAACCACGCGGCCACCCCGGCTGAACGACAGGCTGCGTACAAACGGGCGCGGCGTGAGCTGGACGGCCTCATCGTCCTGCCGGACGCCACCATGGCGGCCATCGAGGAGAAGATCGCGCCCCAGCTGGACCCGGGACCGCGGCCGCCGCAGTTCCACCAGGGCTGAGCTCCCGCAGGCGGCAGCGTGGAGCGGACGCTTTACCTGGACGTTGACGGGGTGGTCTGCCCGTTCGGCCCGCAAGGAGTCACAGGGTGGGGGTCGGCCTGGCAGTATGCCGACGCCGGCCTGTTGCCTGTCGCCTACGCGGCGGAACTTGTGGCCGAACTCAATGCCTTGGCCGTGACGCCAGGGCTGCGCTGCGTCTGGCTGACCAGTTGGGAGGAGCTGGCACCCCGGTACTTGTGTCCCGCCCTCGGTCTGGCCGGTACCTCGTGGCCGTACCTGGCTGCGGACGGGGCTGCCGGCGGGACAGGCTGGTGGAAGCTCCGTGCCATACAGGAAGATGTCGAAAAAACCGGCCCCGATGCCGTGGCCTGGGTGGACGACCAGCTGGTTTTCGAAGCCGAAGCGCAACGGTGGGCGCGCATCCTGGGCCGGCGCATCCTCACCGTCTCGCCGCACCCGCGGCACGGAATCACGCCCGCCGAACTCGGCATCCTCCGGTCTTTCCTTGCCCAATCCGTGTTTTGACCTCATGCAGGGTACGCGTACGATCGATAAGGTTTCCCGCCGGTTGTGCCCTCGCCGCAAGTCATTCCACGCAAACAGCCGGTGAACTATGCTGTGCAAGGCAGCCTGGTAAGAGAAACTGCTGACCGTCGACTCTGCAGATTGGGCAACAGGTGGATATCACCTTCATGGTGGCGCTGGTGATCGCACTGGCACTATTTTTCGACTTCACGAACGGCTTCCACGACACCGCGAACGCCATGGCAACGCCCATCGCGACGGGTGCCATCAAGCCCAAGACAGCGGTGGCCCTGGCTGCCGTCCTCAACCTGGTGGGCGCCTTCCTTTCCACCGAGGTGGCCAAGACAGTATCCGGCGGCATCATCCGCGAGGGCTCCGGCGGCGTCCAGATCACCCCCGAAATCATCTTCGCCGGGCTGATGGGCGCCGTTCTGTGGAACATGATCACGTGGTTGAAGGGCCTGCCTTCCAGCTCCTCCCACGCCCTCTTCGGCGGCCTCATCGGCGCGGCAGTGGTCGGGGCAGGATTCAGCTCCGTCAATTTCGAGAGCCTGGTCCAGAAGGTCATCCTTCCAGCCGTCTTCGCCCCCGTGATTGCCGGCCTTGCCGCCTATGTCTGCACCCGTCTGGCCTATGCCCTCACGGCACGCCACGATCCGGAAACGGGCACCAAGCTCACCCAGAAGCGCGGGGGCTTCCGCACCGGCCAGGTCTTCACCTCCAGCCTGGTTGCCCTGGCCCACGGAACCAACGACGCCCAGAAAACCATGGGCATCATCACGCTGGTCCTGATCGCCGCCGGAAGCCAGGCACCGGGCTCCGGTCCCCAGCTCTGGGTGATCACCGCCTGCGCACTGGCCATTGCCGTCGGAACCTACGCGGGCGGGTGGCGCATCATCCGCACCATGGGATCGGGCCTGACCGAGGTGAAGCCCGCCCAGGGCTTCGCAGCCGAGACCAGCACGGCATCCGCCATCCTTGCATCCTCACATTTGGGCTTTGCCCTCTCCACCACCCAGGTTGCCTCCGGCTCCGTCATCGGCTCCGGAATGGGCCGCCGCGGCACCACCGTCCGTTGGAACCTGGTGGGCAAGATCGCGCTGGGCTGGCTCTTCACCCTCCCGGCGGCAGGCGTCGTCGGAGCCCTCACCGCCCTGTTGGTGAAGACCGGTGCCGTGGGCGTGCTCATCGCCGCCGTCGCCGGAAGCGCCGCGGTGCTCTTCATGTTCTTCTACTCACGCAAGTCGTCCGTGAGCCACCAGAACGCCGTGGAGGTCGAGGAAGCCGGCCAGGCTGTCCGGTTCGCAAAGAAGAAGGCCCGGGCCGAAGCAAAAGCCAAAGCCAGGGCAGAAGCGCAAGCCAGGGCTGACGCCAGGGCCAACAACACCAAGGAGAATCGGCGATGAAGTGGTTGGAACTGCTGAACGTTGCGGTTGCAACGCTGGTGGCCGCCGCAACAGTGGTGACCCTTTACTCGCTCGGCGTCCGGCTGACCGCCATCGCCGCGGACGCACAGCAGACCTCGCCCGGCGTCAAGCGTTCCTTCGCCTACCTCTGCTTCGGCCTCTGCGGCCTGGCGGTCCTGGCCGGGCTCTACCTGATCATCCCCTACTTCTCCAAGTAGGGCACCCGGCCGGCGCCGCCCGGCTGTTGGCCAGCCCATTGCTCCTGGTTAGGCTGGGGCCATGCCGCGTATCCAGTACTTTGTGGCCGCATCCCTGGACGGCTTCATCGCCACGACCACCGACAACCTGGACTGGCTGCTGCAGTTCGACGGCTTCGAAGGTGGAGCGGACAGCTACAACGGCTTCATGGCAGGTGTTGGCTGCATCGTCATGGGCGGGGAGACGTACGCCTGGCTGATGGAGCATGAGCCGGGCAGGTGGCCGTACGCCGGCACGCCCAGCTTCGTCTTCACCCACCACGAGTACCGCGCCCCTGAGCGCGCGGACGTCACGTTCGTGCGCGGGAACGTCGAGGAATTCATTGCCGACTTCCGGCGTGCGGCGGGGGACGGGAACATCTGGGTCGTCGGTGGCGGCAACCTGGCAGCCCAGTTCGCCGACGCCGGACTGCTCGACGAGATCATCCTCTCCGTCATCCCGGTGGTGCTGGGCGCGGGGAAGCGGCTGCTGCCCATGAACGGCCCGACGCCGCCACTTGAGCTGGCGGCCTCCCGCACCCTGGGCAGGGGCATCGTTGAGTTGCGCTACCTGTTGCCCGGGTCCCGGGCCGGCAGTCCTGACCCGGGTTTCCCCTAGCCGGCGTTGTCGCGGAGCATGTTGGTGATCCGCGCGGTCGAAAGGCGTCTTCCCTGGGCATCAGTCATGACGATCTCGTGCGTGGTCAGCGTGCGTCCCAGGTGGACTGCCGTGCAGGTGCCAGTGACCACGCCTTCGGCGATCGACCGGTGGTGCGTGGCGTTGACCTCAATGCCCACGGCATGGCGCCCCGGGCCGGCATGCATTCCTGCGGCGAAGGAACCCAGTGTTTCCGCCAGCACCACGTGCGCTCCGCCATGAAGGATGCCTGCCACCTGCGTGTTTCCTTCCACCGGCATGGTGGCAACGGTGTGTTCAGGGCTCATCTCCAGGAAACGGATCCCCATCTTCACCACCAGGGCCCCGACGCCAAACCTGCCCAGCCAGCCGTGCATGTGGTCGGGAATACCGGCGGCTGTGAGCTCTTCGGCCAAAGCGCCCGGCGTGAAATTGTCTGTCATGGCAACTAGGCTGGCACCTGTGAGTGAAACAACCAAACCGGTCCCTTTCCCGTCCCAGGCCATCGATGAGGGGACTGCCGTGCAGCGCCCGTCGTCCGCTTCCAGGCCTGCTGTGAAGCCCGCTACCCCCGCGGCCGGAGGATCTGTTTCAGCTACCGAAGCCCCCGTCATTCCCATCACCGACCAGCCACGGCTCCTGGTCCTTGACGGTCACTCCATGGCCTTCCGCGCATTCTTCGCCCTGCCGGCCGACAAGTTCTCCACCTCCAACGGCCAGCACACCAATGCCATCCACGGCTTCACCTCCATGCTGATCAACCTGATCAAGGAACAGCAGCCCACGCACATCGCGGTTGCGTTCGACGTCTCTGACGAATCCACGCACCGGAAGACCGAGTACAGCGAATACAAAGGCGGCCGGAACGAGACCCCCCGCGAGATGAGCGGCCAGATCGACCTCATCGGACAGGTCATGGAGGCCTGGGGCATCAAAACCATCAAGATGCCCGGCTACGAGGCTGACGACATCCTGGCCACGCTCGCCGCCATGGGAGAGAAGGCCGGATTCGAGGTGCTGCTGGTTTCCGGTGACAGGGACGCCTTCCAGCTCGTCACGGACAACGTTTTCGTGCTCTACCCCAAGAAGGGCGTCAGCGATATTCCCAGAATGGATGCCGCCGCCATCGAAGCGAAGTACTTCGTTCCCCCGTCCCGCTATTCGGACCTCGCCGCGCTGGTGGGGGAGACGGCGGACAACCTGCCCGGCGTGCCCGGCGTGGGGCCCAAGACGGCGGCAAAGTGGATTAACCAGTACGGCGGCCTGGAAGGCGTCCTGGAGCACCTTGATTCCATTGGCGGAAAGGTGGGTGACGCGCTCCGCGAGAACATCGAGAACGTTAAGCGCAACCGGCGGCTGAACCAACTGCACACGGACCTGGCACTTCCCGTCACCCTGGAAGACCTCTACCAGCCGCGCCCTGACCAGGCCGCCATCGAAGACCTCTTCGACCAACTCGAATTCAAAGCCATCCGCGGCCGGTTGTTCGCCCTGTACGGGGACGCCGACACCCCTGCAGCCGAGCGCGAAAGCATCGACACCCCGGAGTACACCACCCCAGTCAATGCCGCGGATCTGGCCGCTTTCCTGGCGGGGGGCTCCGGACAACGGTCCGCCCTCGCCGTCGACCTCGTTCCGGGCCGGATTGGCGAGGACGCCGCTGCGGTGGCCATAGTCCGTTCTGGCGCCGCCGTGTACGTGGACCTCGCAGACCAGGACGCGGAGACTGAGAACGTCCTGGCCGCCTGGCTGCGCGACCCGGAGGCGCCCAAGGTGATGCACGGGTTCAAGGCTGCGCTGAAGGCCCTGAGCGCCCGCGGGCTGGAGCTTGAAGGCGTCGTGGACGACACCTCCATCTCCGGCTACCTCATCCAGCCGGACCGCCGCACCTACGAGCTCGCCGAGCTTGCCCAGCACCACCTCAACGTCGGGCTTCCCGCCGCCACGGCCAAGGCCGGGCAGCTGGAACTGTCGTTCGACGGCGACGACACCGCCGCCGCGGACGCCCTGGTCCAGGCGGGCGCGGTTGTGCTGGCGTTGAGCCGCTACTTCGAGGACGAACTCAAGGAACGCAAGGCAGAGGAACTTCTCTCTACCCTCGAGCTGCCGGTCAGCCGGGTCCTGGCCGACATGGAACTCGCAGGCATCGCGATCGACATGGACAAGATGGACGAGCAGCTGGCCGACCTCGCCCGCGTCATTGACCAGGCACAGGAACAGGCCTTCGCCGCCATCGGCCACGAGGTCAACCTTGGTTCGCCCAAGCAGCTGCAGACCGTCCTGTTCGACGAACTCCAGCTTCCCAAGACCAAGAAGATCAAGTCCGGCTACACCACGGATGCAGCCTCCCTGAAGAACCTTCTGGAAAGAACCGGGCACGAGTTCCTGGTGCAGCTCATGGCGCACCGCGAGGCCGCCAAGCTGCGCCAGATGATCGAGTCGCTGAAGAAGTCTGTGGCGGAGGACGGCCGCATCCACACCACCTACGCCCAGAACGTTGCAGCCACCGGCCGCATCTCGTCCAACAATCCCAACCTGCAGAACATCCCCATCCGCAGCGAGGAAGGCCGCCGCGTCCGCGGGATCTTCGTGGTCAGCGACGGCTACGAGTGCCTCCTGTCCGCCGACTACTCCCAGATCGAGATGCGCATCATGGCGCACCTCTCCGGGGACCAGGGGCTGATCCAGGCCTACAGGGACGGCGAGGACCTGCACCGCTTCGTCGGCTCCAACATCTTCCACGTCCCCACGGACCAGGTCACCAGCGCCATGCGCTCGAAGGTCAAGGCCATGTCCTACGGCCTGGCCTACGGACTGACCTCCTTTGGCCTGTCCAAGCAGCTGGAGATCTCCGTTGACGAGGCCCGCACCCTGATGAAGGACTACTTCGACCGCTTCGGTGCCGTCCGCGATTACCTCCGGGGCGTTGTGGACCAGGCCCGCGTGGACGGGTACACAGCCACCATCGAAGGGAGGCGGCGCTACCTGCCGGACCTCACCAACACGGACCGGCAGCTGCGGGAGAATGCCGAACGCATCGCGCTCAACAGCCCCATCCAGGGCTCGGCAGCGGACATCATCAAACGCGCCATGCTGGGCGTGCACGCGGAGCTGCAGGCGCAGGGCCTGAAGTCGCGGCTGCTGCTCCAGGTCCACGACGAACTGGTTCTTGAAGTGGCAACGGGGGAGCGGGCAGCAGCGGAAAAGCTGGTGACTGAGCAGATGGCAGCCGCGGCCGACCTCAGCGTGCCGCTGGAAGTGCAGATCGGCGTCGGACCCAGCTGGTACGACGCCGGCCACTAGGCGTTGCGGGCCGGCGGCGCCCGGCGGGGCAACGTTGTTGCTGGCCAGGCGCCGGATTCGTTACTAGGCTCGGGTAAATGGGGAATCTGAGCGGTAACTATGAGATACGGCGCTTTCCTGCTGTCTCGGAGGGCAGGGACGGCTACGAAGAAGCCGAAGCCTGGGCCCGGGCGGTCGCCTTCGGGTTCCACGATGCCACCCGGTCCGCCGCCCATGTGGCATGTTCCATGGCCACCTACGAGGCTGACGGCAGGATCTTCACGGGCGCCTACCAGACGGGCCCGGTGGCGCAGTCGTCCCTTCCCGCCGAGGTGCCCGTAGCCACCTTCGGCACGTTCCGGAAAACACTCAACATCGGCTTCGGACGAATGCTTGAGACCCAGATGGTTACCGCCGTGACCGTCCGGACCCCGCACCGGCGGCGTGGCCTGCTGCGCCGCATGATGACCGAAGACCTGCAGGCCGCCAAGGACGACGGCATCGCCGTTGCAGCACTCACCGCTTCAGAGGGCAGCATTTACGGACGCTTCGGATACGGTGTGGCCAGCCTGGAACGCTCGGTGAAAGTGGACACCACGGCGCGGTTCAGGGTGCGCCCCCAGGCCACGGGCACCGTGGAGGTCGCAGACCCCAAAGTCCTGCTCGAGGTCGCCCCCAAAGTGTTTGGGCGGGTGCATCGCCACACGCCAGGGTCCCTCGGACGCCAGGAATGGTACTGGCTGCTGGCCTCCGGGTCGCTGAGCCGGGAGGGCAAGGAAGATCCGGCCATCAAGGCGGCGCTGCACTATGGGCCGAATGGCAGCGTGGACGGTTACGTCTCCTACAAGTTCGCCGGCTGGGATACCACGCCGGCCACCATGGAGGTGGTGGATCTCGTGGCGGCCACCGATCAGGCCTACCTGGAGCTCTGGCAGTATCTTGGCGCCATTGACCTCGTGGAGCGCGTCACCTGGAATGAAGCGCCGGTGGACGACCCCCTCGCCTGGGCGTTGACTGATGCGCGCTGCATTGATGCCTCGGACAGCCGGGACATGCTGTGGCTCAGGATCCTCGACGTCCCGCAGGCGCTGGCAGCCCGCCATTACCCGGCGGACGGCCGGCTGGTCCTCACTGTGGCGGACCCGCTGGGCCTCACTGCAGGCACATTCGCCCTGGACGTCAAGGGCGGCGGGGCCGCCGTCGAACTCCTGCCCGGGGATGCGCCCGCGGACCTCGCGCTGGACGTCTCAGCCCTGTCCTCCATCTACCTCGGCGGAGTGAGCCCAGTAACGCTCAAAGCCGCCGGCGCCATCAGCGAGGTTACCCCCGGAGCCGCCTTCAAGGCCCAGCAGATGTTTGCGGTTGAACGAGCCACCCACTGCCTGACCCATTTCTAGGTCCGGGCCCGCCTGGCACACGCCGCTTTGACCCTCATTGCCGGCAGCGACTAGAATAAACGGGCGTGTACCACGTGCGCGCACTTGCGGCCCCCTGGGGCTGCATCAAGAAAGTAATCCACAAAATCAGGATGACCCGGAGGATCCGTCGGATTCACCGCGAATCGCGCCTGCGTTCCATGACGCGGGCGCGCCGGTTTGCCTGACCGACTAACTATCCACAACGGAGCCCCTACTACATGACCATCACCTCCACCGAGAAGCCCGGTACCCCCGTCGTCGCCATTAACGACATCGGTACCGCTGAGGACTTCCTCGCAGCTGTCGACGCCACCATCAAGTACTTCAACGACGGAGACCTCGTCGAAGGTACCGTCGTCAAGGTCGACCGCGATGAAGTCCTGCTCGACATCGGTTACAAGACCGAAGGTGTCATCCCCTCCCGTGAGCTGTCCATCAAGCACGACGTTGACCCCGGGGACGTCGTCTCCGTCGGCGATCAGGTCGAAGCCCTGGTGCTCACCAAGGAAGACAAAGAAGGCCGTCTGATCCTGTCCAAGAAGCGCGCTCAGTACGAGCGTGCCTGGGGCGACATCGAGAAGGTCAAGGAAGAAGACGGCGTCGTCACCGGTACCGTCATCGAGGTTGTCAAGGGTGGTCTTATCCTCGACATCGGCCTGCGCGGCTTCCTGCCCGCATCCCTCGTCGAGATGCGCCGTGTGCGCGACCTGGCTCCGTACATCGGCCAGCAGATCGAAGCCAAGATCATCGAACTGGACAAGAACCGCAACAACGTGGTCCTGTCCCGCCGTGCATGGCTCGAGCAGACCCAGTCCGAGGTCCGCTCCACCTTCCTCAACAAGCTGGAAAAGGGCCAGGTCCGTCCCGGCGTTGTTTCGTCCATCGTCAACTTCGGTGCATTCGTGGACCTGGGCGGCGTAGACGGCCTGGTTCACGTTTCCGAGCTGTCCTGGAAGCACATCGACCACCCGTCCGAGGTTGTCGAGGTTGGCCAGGAAGTCACCGTCGAGGTCCTCGAAGTGGACCTGGACCGTGAGCGTGTCTCCCTGTCCCTCAAGGCTACGCAGGAAGACCCGTGGCAGACCTTCGCCCGCACCCACGCCCTGGGCCAGGTTGTTCCGGGTAAGGTCACCAAGCTGGTTCCCTTCGGTGCGTTCGTCCGCGTCGAAGACGGCATCGAAGGCCTGGTCCACATCTCCGAGCTGGCTGTCCGCCACGTGGAGCTGGCCGAGCAGGTTGTCTCCGTTGGCGACGAACTGTTCGTCAAGGTCATCGACATCGACCTGGAACGCCGCCGCATCTCGCTGTCCCTCAAGCAGGCCAACGAGGGCGTCGACGCCGACAGCACCGAATTCGATCCCGCTCTGTACGGCATGGCCGCAGAGTACGACGAAGAGGGCAACTACAAGTACCCCGAGGGCTTCGACCCCGAGTCCAACGAATGGCTCGAGGGCTACGAAGCACAGCGCGCCGCATGGGAGCAGCAGTACGCTGACGCCCAGGCACGTTGGGAAGCCCACAAGAAGCAGGTTGCCCAGCACGCTGCCGACGACGCTGCTGCAGCGACGTCCGGTGACAGCGACTCCGGCGCCACCAGCTACTCCTCCGAGCCTGCTGCCACCGACACCGGTGCCGGCACCCTGGCTTCGGACGAGGCACTTGCTGCCCTGCGCGAGAAGCTGACCGGCAACTAATTGCCACCGGCCCGGTACATCCGGGCTGACATGACGGGCCCCCGCGAAAGCGGGGGCCCGTTCTGTTTTAACCCGGCAGACGCGGCGGGCGCGCCGGAAGGGGGCCCGTTCCCCAGTGGGGTGTGCTCCCCAGCTGAGGGCGACAGGGGTTGCGCGGGTTTATAGGTCGACGACGCCGAGGACTGTCCCTTCGCCGTCGTCCGTCAGCGCCGCCCCGGCTTTCGTGAGCAGCCGCAGGGCGCTGCGGTTGCCGGCCAGGGTCCGGGCGGTGACCCGCTGGAGCCCTGCCCGGCGGGCTTCGCCGAGGACGAGGTGCAGGGCCGCGGCGCCGATTCCCCGGGAACGGAAGCTGCGGCCAAGCCAGATACCGGTTTCCGCCGACTGCACGTCTTTGTCATTCCGTCTAAGCCGCACTGAGCCGGCAATGTCGCCGCCACAGAAGACTGCCCAGGATTTTTCTGCGGCGGGTCCGTCCAGTCCCGCGGCGGCAGCATGGTGGTAGCCGTAAAACCAGGCCGTGCGCTCCAGGTTCCAGCCAGGGCCGCCCAGCGGGGGAGCCACCTCATCCGGGGAAGCATCCCTCTTGGCCAGCTCCAGCAGTTGGTCAGCCACGGCGTCATCGACGTCCACCAAGGCAATGTCAGCCGAGGGCTTCATCAACCCACTCCGTTCCGTCGGGGGAAAGGGTTGTGGCGCCCGCCGTGAGCTGCAGGATCCGTTCAGTTGCCGCGGCGATGGCGCCGGCATCATCCGGGACGGCAATCCGCAGCACCGTATGCCGGTCCTGGTACGTGGTGTCGGCCATGACCATGCCTGCCGCCCGCAGGTCGTTCTACAGGCGGCCCGCTGCCGCGTGGGGGACAGGGGCGGAGCAAATGCGCAACCGGCTGCGGTGGACCAAGGGCGCCACATCCAGGGACGCCGAGATCGATTCCGAGTACGCCCGCACCAGGCCGCCGGCGCCGAGCAGGACACCGCCGAAATAACGCACGACGACGGCGCTGACGTCGCTGAGGTCCGTTACCCCGGGAGCGGTTTCCCTCTTCAGCAGGGCTTCGAGCATGGGAATGCCTGCAGTCCCCGCGGGTTCGCCGTCGTCGCTGGAGCGTTGGACAGTCCGGTCGGGCCCGATGACGAACGCGGAGCAGTGGTGCCGGGCGTCATGGAACTCGCGACGGAGGCCTGCCACGAGGTCCCGGGCCTGGTCCTCGGTGCCGGCCCGCCGGAGGACCGTGATGAACCGGGAGCGCTTGATCTCAAGTTCGTGCCGGTAGTCCTGCCCTGCTTTCAGGGTGGTGTAGGCGGTGGCCCGGCTGTCCGTGTCCTGTGGTGGGTCCGCCGGGTTCAACACCGCTTCAGTCTAGTGGAGAAGCGCATCAGGCCTATCGGCCCATGACAGGGCAGGCTGCAGCCTGGAAACTTGACCCATGTCACGCATATTCAGGTGGCCGGCCAGGCCGGTAGTGCTGCTGGCAGCAGCGGCAGCATCGGCTGCCTGGTTCCGAAGGCATTACCTGCGCTGGGGTGAAACTGATGCAGAGACGGCCGACGCGCTCCCCGGCGATGACTTCCTGCCCACCCCCGACCTGCTGGCAACGCGTGCGGTTACCATCAAGGCCCCCGCTGGGGCTGTATGGCCCTGGCTGGCGCAGATGGGCCAGGGACGCGGCGGTTTCTACAGCTACGACTTCCTGGAAAACTTCCTGGGCCTCGACATTCACAGCGCAGACCGGATCCACCCGGAGTGGCAGGACATCCAGGCCGGGGACCATGTCCACCTGGCACCGGCTGCGTCCTCGGACCTTGAAGTGGCCCTCGTTGACGAGGGAAGCGCCCTGGTCCTGCGGGTTCCACCCGGTTCACCTCCCGGGCCGTTCGACTTCACCTGGGCGTTCGTCCTGCGGCCGCAGCCCGACGGCAGCACCCGGCTGTTGGTCCGGGAGCGGTACGCCTACCGCCAATGGTGGGTAGCCTGGATGGTCGAAGCAGTGGAGGTGGCGAGCTTCATCATGTCCCGGCGGATGCTTCAGGGAATCAGAATCCGAGCGGAGAATAACGCGTAACCGCATGACCGGCGCACAGGGACCACTCGGCGGTCCAGGAGGCGTGCCCTAGTGTGGGAGGGTGCTGAAGATTGGGTTGACGGGCGGAATCGCCTCAGGGAAATCAGTGGTGGCCGCCCGCCTGAAGGAACGCGGCGCAGTGTTGGTGGACGCGGATGCGCTGGCCCGTGAGGTGGTTGAGCCCGGTACTGAAGGGCTGGAACGGATCATCTCGGAGTTCGGTCCCGGGATGCTCGACGACGACGGGCGGCTCAACCGGCCGCGGCTGGGCGAAGCGGTGTTCGGCAATCCGGACCGCCTTTCCGCGTTGAATGCGATCGTCCACCCCTTGGTGCGCGCCCGGGCCGCGGCCATCACGGCTGGGGCCGGCCGGAACTCCGTGGTGGTCCAGGACATTCCCCTCCTGGTTGAGACCGGCCAGGGCGCGGCCTTCCACTTGGTGGTTGTGGTGGACGCACCTGACGATGTGCGGGTGCAGCGCATGCTGGACATCCGGGGGATGACGGTGGAGGCTGCCCGTTCCCGGATGGCCTCGCAGGCCTCTCGAAGTGACCGGCTGGCCGCTGCCGACGTCGTCCTCGACAACTCCAGCACCCTGCAGCACCTTCTGGACCAGGTGGACCGGCTGTGGGATGCGCGGCTGGTGCCGTTCGCCCACAACCTGGCTGCGCGGACACGTGCACCACGCCGTGGGGGACCGGTGCTGGAACCGCACCGTGACGAGTGGGCCGTCCAGGCAGCCCGGATCGCGGCGCGGCTGGTGGCGGCGGCCCCGGAGCTCATCCTGGCGGTGGACCACGTTGGTTCCACCGCCGTTCCCGGCCTGGCCGCCAAGGACGTCATCGACCTGCAGGTGTCGGTGCAGGATCTCGAGGCCGCCGAAAAGCTGGCCCCGTTCCTGGCGGCCGCCGGCTTCCCGGCGGTACGGGGAGCGGAGTCGGACACGCCGAAGCCCGGCGATCCTGACCCGTCCGCATGGCAGAAGCGGTTCCACGCCAATGCCGATCCGTGCCGGGCCGTCAACGTGCACGTCCGCGCAGCGGGTTCCGCGGGATGGCGCTACGCGCTGATGTTCCGGGACTGGCTGCGGAACGATCCCTCCGCGCTTCGGGATTACCAAGCGCACAAGGCGGACCTGGCGGGCCGCTTCGCGGATTCGCCCACTACCAGGGCTTACGCGGAAGCAAAGGAGCCGTGGTTCACGGACACTGCGTGGCCCCGGATGTCGGCCTGGGCTGAGGCAACCGGGTGGGTGCCGCCGTCGTACCCGTCCTGACACCGGAGCCTGCGTTCGGCGGTGTTCGCCTGTAACGGAAGCGGCAGTCCAGTGTCAGTGGCCCGCTGTAAATTAGATTCATGAGCCTTGCGCAGGAGATCAACCGTGTTGTAGCGCCCTTCGAAGTCATCAGCGAGTTCAAACCTGCCGGAGACCAGCCAGCCGCCATCGCGGAACTGACGCAGCGCATCAACAACGGTGAGAAGGACGTGGTGCTGCTTGGCGCCACCGGTACCGGTAAAAGTGCCACCACTGCCTGGCTTATTGAACAGGTGCAGCGCCCCACCCTGGTAATGGTGCAGAACAAGACCCTTGCGGCCCAGCTCGCCAACGAGTTTCGCGAACTGCTGCCCAACAACGCGGTGGAGTACTTCGTTTCCTACTACGACTACTACCAGCCCGAAGCATACGTGGCGCAGACGGATACCTTCATCGAGAAGGATTCCTCCATCAACGAGGAAGTGGAACGGCTCCGCCACTCCGCCACCAACGCGCTGCTGACCCGCCGCGATGTGATCGTGGTGGCCACCGTGTCCTGCATCTACGGCCTGGGAACCCCTGAGGAATACATTTCCGGCATGGTTACCCTCCGCCGTGGCGCCGAGATGAACCGGGACGACCTCCTCCGCAAGTTCGTCTCCATGCAGTATTCCCGCAACGACATGGACTTTCACCGTGGAACCTTCCGGGTCCGCGGCGACACCGTGGAAATTATTCCCATGTACGAGGAACTGGCCATTCGGATTGAGTTCTTCGGCGACGAGATCGAGAGCATCCACACGCTCCACCCGCTCACCGGCGAGGTCATCCGCGATGAGGAAGAGATGTACGTCTTCCCGGCTTCCCACTATGTGGCCGGCCCGGAAAGGATGGCGCGGGCCATCAAGCGGATTGAGGATGAACTGGCGGACCGGCTCAAGGTGCTGGAAAGCCAGAACAAGCTCGTCGAAGCCCAGCGGCTGCGGATGCGCACCACGTACGACCTCGAAATGATGCAGCAGATGGGTTTCTGCAACGGCATCGAGAACTACTCAGCGCACATTGACGGCCGTGGGCCCGGCACCGCGCCGCACTGCCTGCTCGACTACTTCCCGGACGACTTCCTGCTGGTGGTGGATGAGTCCCACGTGACCATTCCCCAGATCGGGGCCATGTACGAAGGAGACATGTCCCGCAAACGGAACCTGGTGGACTTCGGCTTCCGGTTGCCGTCCGCGATGGACAACCGGCCGCTCAAGTGGGACGAGTTCCTGGAACGCGTGGGCCAGACCGTCTACCTCTCCGCCACCCCCGGCAAGTATGAACTGGGCAAAGCGGACGGCTTCGTCCAGCAGATCATCCGGCCCACGGGCCTGGTGGATCCCGAGGTGGTGGTCAAGCCCACCAAGGGGCAAATCGATGACCTCCTGGGCGAAATCAAGACCCGGGTAGAGAAGGATGAGCGCGTCCTGGTCACCACCCTGACCAAACGCATGGCGGAGGACCTCACCGACTACCTGCTGGGCCACGGCGTGAAAGTCGAATACCTGCACTCCGATGTCGACACCCTGCGGCGCGTGGAGCTCCTGCGTGAACTGCGGCTGGGATCCTTCGACGTCCTGGTGGGCATCAACCTCCTCCGTGAGGGCCTCGACCTTCCCGAGGTGTCCCTGGTCAGCATCCTGGATGCGGACAAGGAAGGCTTCCTGCGCTCCTCCACCTCCCTGATCCAGACCATCGGACGGGCCGCCCGCAACGTCTCCGGCCAGGTACACATGTATGCGGACCGGATCACCGACTCCATGGCCAACGCCATTGACGAAACCAACCGGCGCCGCGCCATCCAGGTGGCCTACAACACCGCACATGGTGTCGATCCCCAGCCGCTGCGGAAGAAGATCGCCGACATCACGGACCAGTTGGCCAAGGAAGACGCCGATACGGATGCGCTGCTGGGCAGCTTCGACTACGGCAAGGGCAAGCGTGGCATCACGGGGGCCAACAAAGCCGGGACCAAGAAGGGCGCGGCGCAGGTCCGTTCCGATGGCCTGGCGGCCGCGCCGGCCGAGGACCTGGTGGGCCTGATCGAGCAGTTGACGGAACAAATGCATGGCGCCGCGGCCGAACTCCAGTTCGAGGTGGCGGCGCGGATCCGTGACGAAGTCAGCGAACTCAAGAAGGAACTGCGCCAGATGCAGGCGGCCGGCCACGCCTGACCTCTGCCGGTTATTCGGCTGGGGTACAGTTAAAGGCACGTAGGGGAGTATCCCAAGCGCTACGATCGTCAACACGCAGGGCATGGTTGCCCGGCCGGGCGTAGCGGGCCGCCGCATCAGCACCAAGTGCACTGGCAGGCCGGAGAGACTTACACCATTTTGTGTACCCTGCGAAAGGCTTCGCCGTGCCCGATTTGCCTGTTTGGTTTGAGGTTGGCTCCTTTGTCGTCCTCGGCCTGATTCTCCTGACCGATCTCCTCCTGGTGGTCCGGCGCCCGCACGAACCGTCCATGAAGGAAGCCGGTCTCTGGGTGGCCTTCTACGTCACCCTGGCCCTCGTCTTCGCCGGCGCCATGTTTGCCTTCACCGGTGCCGAATTCGGCAGCCAGTTCGTGGCCGGCTGGGTCACCGAGTACAGCCTCAGCATCGACAACCTGTTCGTGTTCATCATCATCATGGCCAGGTTCTCCGTGCCGAGGAAGTACCAGCAGGAAGTGCTGATGGTGGGCATCATCATCGCCCTGATCCTGCGCGGCATCTTCATCATGCTCGGCGCCATCGTCATCGAGCAGTTCAGCTGGGTCTTCTACATCTTCGGAGCGTTCCTGCTGTGGACGGCCTGGAAGCAGGCCCAGGACGAGGGCGAGGAGGAAGAAGACCGGGAGAACCCGCTGATCGCCAGGATCCGCAAGGTCATTCCCATGTCCGAGAAGTTCGACGGCGGTAAGCTGCGGACCACAGTGAACGGCAAGAAGGTGTTCACCCCAATGGTGATCGTCTTCATCACCATTGGCCTCACGGACCTGCTGTTTGCCGTGGACTCCATCCCCGCCATCTTCGGCCTGACCCAGAGCCCGTTCATCGTCTTCACCGCCAACCTGTTCGCCCTGATGGGCCTGCGGCAGCTGTACTTCCTGCTGGGCGGTCTGATGAACCGACTCATATACCTGAAGCACGCCCTGTCCTTTATCCTCGCTTTCATCGGGATCAAGCTTGTCCTGCACGCCATGCATGTCAATGAGCTGCCCTTCATCAACGGCGGACAGCACATCGAATGGGCGCCTGAGATTCCCACCTTCGTGTCACTCGCAGTCATCGTGGGCACCATCATCGTCGCCGTTGTCGCCAGCCTCCTCAGCTCCAAGGCCCAGGCGGCCGCGATTGATCCGCGGCTTGAGGAGGACGCCCGGAAGAGCCACAGCGACGCCGAGTAGGCGCCACCAGGCGTTTACCGCGCAGCAGACCCCGGCCGCATGAGCGGCCGGGGTCTGCTTTTTTGAGCCACCGGCTCCATTCCCGCTGCGGAACTGGGAATCCAAACACCAAGCCTTCGTCACCCGCGCAGCGCACCGTGGGTCAGCGGGTGGCTGACCGGACCATCTCCAGCAGGCGGGCAAAAATCCGCTCACCGTCGTCGGCTATCCCGTCGTGGTGGAAGTCAGCTGTCTCCCAGACCTGCAGCCCGCGCACGGCCGCGGCGGTTCGGAGGGAGAGGTCGCGGTCCACGTAGATATCGTCCGTGTAGACCGCTGCTGCCACCGGAACGGCGTTGCCGGCCAGCACCTGGGGATCGTAGAGCGGCTTCCAGTCCTGCTTTTCCGCCAGCAACTGGGCTACTTCCTGCAGCGGCTGGAGGGCAGGGTCCTGCTCGAAGTACCACGGGTACACCATTTCGCCCGTCAGCAGCAGGGGCTCGGCGTCCGGCCTGAACCAGGGGTTTTCGGCAAGCATCCGCCAGGCTGACCAACCGGTGGCTGCGCCCTGGCCGTAGATGGACTCGTGCATCAGCGCATACAGGGGGTTGGACCGTCGTGAGACCACACCCTGGAGCTGTTCCAGGAACGTGTCCGAAAGCCTCGGTCCGCCGGCAGTCTCCACGAAGGCGTCCTCCAGCAGGTAGTGAAGGCTGTCCACGCGGGTGTTGCCGCCCAGGAAAGCCCCCGCCATCTGAAAGCGCTCCACAGTCAGGGGTGTGCCGTCGGGCATCGATTCGGTGGTGGCCCGCAGGTGGCTGGCGATCCGCTCCACCGTCTTCCGGTCCTCCGGATACCAGCCGAAGTATTCATCGTTCCGCGCCGCCACGCGCTGGTACGTGGCCCTGTACACGTCGTCCGCGCTGCCGGTGAGCGGCGCCAGGCCACCGGTGATCAGGACTTCACGCAGGCCCTCCGCTGCAAATGACAGGTAGGTCAGGGCGCAGAAACCGCCGTAGCTCTGGCCGTAGATGGTCCAGGGCGGCGACGACAGGGCCGTGCGGATCAGCTCGGCGTCCGCCACGATCGAGTCGGCGCGGAAGTGCTCCAAGTAGGCGGCCTGCGCAGCTGCAGACCCCCGGTCTGCCAGCGTGACGCGGTCGAGGGGGGTGGAGAGGCCGGTGCCGCGCTGGTCCAGCATGAGGATGCGAAAGTCCTGGGCCGCTGCCTTGCCCCAGCCGCCCAGGGAACCCCACCTGTTGCCGCGCCCGCCCGGTCCGCCCTGCAGGTAGAGGAGCCAGGGCAGCCGGGAAGCAGCCTCCTCGCTGTGCGCCGCTGAGACATACTCCCGCGCAAAAACGGTGATGGCCCCGCCGGTTGGTTCGTCGTGGTCCAGGGGTACCGTGAAGTAGTGCTCCACCGACCGCATGCCGCGGAATTCATGCCTGGCCCTGATTTCGTGCCCGACGGCGGCAGCCGGGCTCTGCTCCACGTCAGCCACGGGCAGGAGCAGGAAGGGAGGTCGCCTGGCTAAAGCGGTCCAGCGCTTCACCCGTAAGACGGAAGGTGGACCAGCCGTCCATGGGGCGGGCACCCAGGCGGCGGTAGAAGTTGATGGACGGTTCGTTCCAGTCAAGAACGCTCCATTCCACGCGCGCGTAGCCGTTGACGACGGCGATGGCGGCCAGGTGCTGCAGGAGGGCCTTGCCATGGCCTTCGCCGCGGGCTTCTGGACTGACGTAGAGGTCTTCCAGATAGATCCCGTGCACGCCCTCCCAGGTGGAGTAGTTCAGGAACCACAGGGCGAAGCCCTGCACCTCGCCCTCCTCGTTTTCCGCCATGGCGGCGAAGACGCGCGGGTTTTCCGCGAACAGCACCTGCTCCAGCATTTCCGGCGTGTTGCGGACGGCGTCCGGTTCCTTCTCGTACCGGGCCAGTTCGTGGATCATGCGGAGGATGGCGGGGACGTCGTGCCGTGTTGCGGGCCGGATTACACTCATTCTCCGAGCTTACCGCCGGCGCCGGATGGCCTCCCTCAGGGTCCGCGCCGGCTGCCGCGTCAGAGCCGGTTCACGTCCGTCACCCGCACCACCGCAGTGCCGCTCGCATCCGACTCCGCCAGGTCCACGTCCGCCGAGATGCCCCAGTCGTGGTTGCCGGCGGGGTCGTCGAAAATCTGCCGCACCTTCCAGCTTCCGGGTTCCTCGGTGATGATGAGCAACCCTGGTCCCCGGGCATCAGGCCCTGTCCCAATATCGTCGTGCTCGTCGAAGTAGTCGTCCAGCGCATCTTCCCAGCGGTCGGCACCCCAACCGGAGCCGCCGTCGAGCTCTCCCAGCGCGGTGGCGTCCTCGTCGGCGAACAATTCAACGCGGCGGAACATCTCATTGCGCACCATCACGCGGAAGGCACGGATGTTGGACGTGAGCGACGGCGGCGGAGGCGGCGGCGCGTCGTGCGGCGTCGGCGCCGCACCGGAGGCCAGTTCCTCCCACTCGTCCAGGAGGCTTGAGTCGACCTGCCGCACCAGCTCACCCAGCCACGCGGTCAGATCGGCCAGGTCCTCCCGGAGCATGTCCTGCGGGACGGTCTGGCGCAGTGCCTTGAAGGCGTCGGCGAGGTACCGGAGCACGATCCCTTCCGACCTCGCCAGCCCGTAGAACTGGACGAATTCGCCAAAGTTCATGGCCCGTTCGTACATGTCGCGGACCACCGACTTCGGCGCGAGCTCGAAGTCGCCCACCCACGGCGCGGCCTTCCGGTAAACCTCGAACGCCTCACCCAGGATTTCCGCGAGCGGCTGCGGGTAGGTCACCTCGTCCAGCATGGCCATCCGCTGGTCGTAGTCGATGCCGTCAGCCTTCATGGCCGCCACCGCTTCACCGCGGGCCTTCTTCTGCTGCGCCGACAGGATCTGCCGCGGTTTCTCCAGGGTGGCCTCGATGACGGAGACCACGTCCAGGGCGTACGACGGCGACTCCGGGTCAAGGAGGTCCAGTGCGGCAAGTGCGAAGGGGGAGAGCGGCTGGTTCAGGGCAAAGTTCGGCTGAAGGTGGACGGTCAGCCTGACGGTGCGCCCGTCGGGACCCTGCTCCTCCGGGGGAATCCGCTCGATGACCTCGGCGGCCAGCAGTTCCCGGTAGATGCCCAGTGCCTTCTTCATCAGGCGCAGCTGGGAGGACCGTGGCTCGTGGTTTTCGGTGAGCAGGCGGCGGGCGGCAGCGAAGGGGTCGCCGGGCCGTTCCATCAGGTTCATCAGCATCGCGTGGGTCACGGTGAAGCTGGATGTCAACGGGTCCGGAACGGATTCCACCAGCCGCTTGAATGTGGGTTCGCCCCAGGACACGAACCCCTCGGGCGGTTTCTTCTTCACCACCTGGCGCAGCTTTTTCTGGTCGTCCCCGAACTTTGCGGTGGCCTTGGCCATCGCCTTGACGTTCTCGATCACGTGCTCGGGAGCCTGTACCACCACCGTCCCGGCGGTGTCGTAGCCTGCCCGGCCGGCCCGGCCCGCAATCTGGTGGAACTCACGTGAGTTGAGCAGCCGGGTGCGGACGCCGTCGTACTTGCTCAAGGCGGTGAGCAGCACCGTCCGGATGGGCACGTTGATGCCCACGCCCAGTGTGTCCGTCCCGCAGATGACCTTCAGCAGCCCTGCCTGGGCCAATTGCTCCACAAGCCTGCGGTATTTGGGGAGCATTCCGGCGTGGTGCACGCCGATTCCGTGGCGAACCAGCCTGTTCAGCGTCTTGCCGAACCCGGCCGCGAACCGGAAGTTGGCAATGAGCTCCGCGATTTTGTCCTTTTCCTCCCTGGTGCATACGTTGATGCTCATCAGGTTCTGCGCGCGGTCGATCGCTTCGAGCTGGCTGAAATGCACCACGTAGACCGGCACCTGCCGGGTGGACAGCAACTCCTCCAGCGTCTCGTGCACGGGGCTCTGGTGGTAGTAGTAATGCAGGGGAATGGGCCGCTCCGCCGAGCTGACCGTGGTGGTGGCACGGCCCGTTAGGGCGGTCAGCCCCTCTTCGAAGCGGGTGACGTCCCCCAGCGTGGCGGACATGAGCAGGAACTGCGCCTGCGGGAGTTCCAGGAGGGGCACCTGCCAGGCCCAGCCGCGCTGCGGGTCTGAATAGAAGTGGAACTCGTCCATGATCACAGCACCCAGCTCCGCGGCAGCGCCTTCCCGCAGGGCAATGTTGGCCAGGATTTCCGCCGTGCAGCAGATGATCGGCGCGTCCTGGTTTACCCCCGAGTCCCCGGTGATCATGCCCACGTTCCCGGCCCCGAAGATGTCGCAGAGTGCAAAGAATTTCTCGGACACCAGGGCTTTGATGGGCGCCGTGTAATAGCTGCGGCGGCCTTGTGCCATGGCCTGGAAGTGCGCGGCGATCGCCACCAGCGACTTACCGGAGCCTGTGGGTGTGGCCAGGATGACATTGGCCCCCGTTGCCAGTTCCATGATGGCTTCGTCCTGGGCCGGGTACAGCGACAGCCCCCGGCTTTCCGTCCATTCCACAAACCGCGTGTAAAGGGCGTCGGGGTCGACGGCGTCGGGACGGTTGGGGACGGACAGATCGCTCAGCTGGTCAACGAGTTTCATTGACTTCAACCTTAGTGCCACGTGGCATACCGGCAGGGCGGTGCTGCCGGGTTAGGCTACGGCTTGCCCGTGTGTGCGTCAGAACCTGGAGAGATTCATGAAATGGGACCCCGAAAAATACGTCCAGTTTGGGGACTACCGGAACAGGCCGTTCTTCGATCTCACGGCCCGGATCCATGCGGAGGATCCCGTGCAGGTGGTGGATCTTGGCTGTGGCCCAGGAAACCTCACGGCAACCCTGGCGGAACGCTGGCCAGGTGCCCGGGTGGTTGGTGTGGATTCCTCCGCTGAGATGCTGGCAAAGGCCGCCCCGCTGGCGGCGGAAGTTCCCGGCCTGAGCTTTGAACAGGCGGACATCGCCGACTGGATGCCCTCCCCAAAGACGGATGTCGTGGTGAGCAACGCGGCCCTCCAGTGGGTCCCGGGCCACCAGGACATGATGCGGAGGTGGGTCGCAGCCCTCCGGCCGGGGGCATGGTTCGCCGTGCAGGTGCCCGGGAATTTCAACGCCCCCTCGCACGCCCTTATGCGCGAACTGGCGGCGTCGGACCGCTGGGCTTCGAAGCTGGCCGGCGTGCTGCGGGGCGGCGAGTCCGTGGGGGATCCTGCGGACTATTTGCGCATCCTGCTGGATGCCGGCTGCGCCGCGGATGCGTGGGAGACCAGCTACCAGCAGGTCCTGACGGGGACGGACGCGGTATTGGAATGGGTCCGGGGCACTGGACTCCGCCCGGTCCTGGCCGCCCTTGGGGAGGCTGACGCCAAGCGCTTCGAAACCGAGTATGCAGCCGCTTTGCGGGAAGCCTATCCCCAGGGAGTGCACGGCACCGTATTTCCTTTCCGCCGCATCTTTGCCGTGGGCCGCAAAGCGGACTGACGCCCTCCCCGATGCTTTTCCAGCCAGTCACACGATGTGACAGCAAAGAAAAGTGATCTGGCTTACAATGTCCTCTGGTGTAGGGGTCAAGCCGCTGGCCCCCTCTTCGGCCGAAGGCACGTACAGGGGGGTATTTTGCTGGTCGGACTCATAAAGCGGCAGCTCGCGGGCCAATACCCGCAAGTGTGGGCGATCGTCTTCCTGCAGTTGCTCCAGGCGGCGGCAAACCTGCTGCTGCCCACCGTCAACGCGGCCATCATTGATGACGGAATCGTTGCGGGGGAACCCGGTGTGATCTCGAGGCTCGGCGTGCTCATGGCAGTCATCGCAGCGGTGCAGGCCGCAGCGGCCATCGCGGCGGGCTACCTCGGCGCAGTTGTGGCCATGAGGACCGGGCACCGCCTGCGGGCTGAAGTCTTCACCAGGATCCAGTCGCTCTCGTCGCAGGACGTGGCCATGTTCGGAACCCAAAGCCTGACCACGCGCGCCACCAACGACGTCCAGCAGATCCAGGCGTTTGCGGTGCTCGTCTTCACCATGCTTTTTGCCGGCCCTGCCATGGGCATCGGCGGCGTCGTGCTCGCCGTTCACCAGGACCCGGCGCTGTCCGTGGTGGTGATCGCCATCGTGCCCATCCTCCTGTTGATCATGTACCTGATCGTCCGCCGGCTGATACCGCTTTACCGTGAAGGCCAGGACCTGCTGGACCGGACTGGTGGCATCCTTCGTGAACAGATCATCGGTGTGGACGTCATTCGTGCCTTCGTCCGCCAGCGGCACGAAGTGCGCCGGTTTGCGGAGACGAACGCCGGCCTGACGGCCAACAACCTGCAGTCCGCGCTGCTGGTGGCGGGGATGCTGCCGATGATCATGCTGGTGGTCAACATCAGTTCGGTTGCCGTCGTGTGGTTCGGTGGCCACCGCATCCAGGCAGGCCTGATGAACATCGGGGCCCTCACCGCTTTCATCGCCTACATCATGCAGATCCTGCTGGCAATCATGATGTCCATGTACGTCCTCATGACTGCGCCACGTGCTGCGGTATGCGCCGAACGCATCCAGGCCGTACTGGATACCGAGCCGTCAGTCCAGGCCGCAGCCGAGCCGGCGGAGTCCCGGCTGGACGCAACGCAGCCGGCACAAGTGACGTTCCAGGACGTTGGCTTTTCCTATCCCGGAGCGGAAGCCCCGGTGCTTGCGGGCATCAGCTTCACCGCGGCTCCCGGCACCACCACCGCAATCGTCGGATCCACGGGCAGCGGCAAGACCACCCTCCTGAACCTGATACCCCGCCTGCTTGATCCCACGGAAGGCTGCATCACCCTGGGCGGCCAGGACACCCGGAATCTGCCGCTGGATCAGCTCCGCGCCGCCATGGCGATTGTGCCGCAGCACTCACACCTGTTCACCGGCACCATAGCGGACAACCTGCGTATAGCCGCCCCGGAAGCTGCTGACGAGGAACTCTGGGCCGTCCTCAGGACGGCGCAGACCATGCGGTTCATGGGTGACCTCCCGCTGGGGCTCGCCACCCCCGTGGGCCAGGGAGGTGCGAGCCTGTCCGGCGGGCAGCGGCAGCGGCTGTGCATTGCCAGGGCGCTGCTGCGCAAAGCAGCACTCTACGTTTTTGACGACAGTTTCTCAGCCCTTGACTACGAAACGGAGACCCGGCTGCGGCATGCCCTGGACCAGCAGCTCGGGGACGCAACGGTGATCATGGTGGCGGAACGGATCTCAGCCGTGGAGGACGCGGACCTCATCCTGGTGCTCGACGACGGCCGCCTCGTTGCGCAGGGGACACACCAGGAGCTCCTCGAAACCTCAGAAACCTATCGGGAAATCGCCGAATCACAGCTGGCGCTGGACGGCACGCAGTGACGGGCCAGGAGGAAGCCGGGGAAACGGCCCACCGCTTCTGGGCAACTGCCGGCAGGCTCCTCGGCCTCCTGCGCCCCTTCCGGCTGCAGATGCTGGGCGCCGTTGCGGCCACCTGCGCGTTCGCGGGACTAAACGTGGCCGCGCCGAAATACCTTGGAGACGCCACCGACGTGGTGGTGGAGGGCATCTTCCAGGGCAGCCTGGACCAGCGCCTAGGAATCCTGCTGGCAGCTGTGGCCACGATGTACCTCTTCGCCTCACTGTTTAACTGGCTACAGGGGGCCCTGGCGGCACGCGCAGTGCAGGGACTCATGCACGGCCTCCGCGCCTCGGTCGAGGATAAGCTGCACCGACTCCCTTCCACCTACTTCCGGGAACGTTCCCGCGGGGACGTCCTGAGCCGGGCCACCAACGACATTGACAACATTGCCCAGGCCCTGAACCAGGTCCTGACCCAGCTGATTGTGTCCGCGTTGATGCTGTGCGGTTCCCTGGCCATGATGCTGTTTATTTCACCGCTGCTCGCCGCGATCGCCATTGCCACCGTGCCGGTTTCCACTTGGATCACCGTCCTGGTGGCCCGTCGGTCCCAGGAACACTTCGCCAGGCAATGGAAGGAAACCGGAGAGCTCAACGGACACGTTGAGGAGTTCATCAGCGGCCATGAAGTCATCAAGGCATTCGGCCACCAGGGGCAGGCAACCGCGGTGTTCAGCCGCAGCAACGGCCGGCTGGCTCGCGCAGCCGCCAAGGCCCAGTACTCCGCCGGTGTGGTCCAGCCGCTGATGGTGCTCATATCCAACCTGAACTACATCGCGGTTGCAGTGGTGGGCGCCCTGCAGGTAATCGCGGGAGCAATGACCATTGGCGGCGTTCAGGCCTTCATCCAGTTTAGCCGGCTGTTCACCCAGCCCGTGGGGCAAATCGGAGGGCTGCTCAATGTCATGCAGTCATGTGCAGCGTCCGCGGCCAGGGTCTTCGTGCTCCTGGACGCCGCCGAGGACCCCCAGGATCCCGGCGGTAAGGCTGGCGGCGTTCCGGCCGGCGGACGCATCGCTTTCCACGACGTCACCTTCGGGTACCCTGGGTCCGTCCCGGCGGTGCGCAACCTCACCTTTGCCGTGGAGCCCGGCCAGTCGGTAGCCATCGTGGGGCACACCGGAGCAGGCAAGAGCACCGTGGTGAACCTGCTGATGCGATTCCTGGAGCCCTCCTCCGGCCGGATCACCATGGGGGGAGTGGATATCGCCGGAATCCCCCGCGACCTGTTGCGCGCCCACTTTGGCGTGGTCCTGCAGGATTCCTGGCTCTTTGCCGGTACCATCCGGGAAAACATCGCGTATGGGCGGCCGGACGCTGGCGATGCTGCCATCGTGGCCGCCGCAGAAGCCACCCACGCGGACCGCTTCATCAGGTCCCTTCCGCACGGCTACGGCACGGAGCTGGATAACGGCGGGGAGCCACTCAGCCAAGGGCAGAGGCAACTCATCACCATCGCGAGGGCGCAACTGGCCGGCCGTTCCGTTCTGGTCCTGGACGAAGCAACAAGCTCCGTGGATTCCAGGACGGAGCTGCTTATCCGAAAGGCCATGCAGCGGCTCCGGGACGGCAGGACCAGTTTCATGATCGCCCACCGTTTGTCCACCGTCCGCAACGCTGATCTAATTCTCGTCATGGACCACGGACGCATCGTCGAGCAAGGTACCCACGGAAACCTTCTCGCCGCCAACAGCTACTACGCCAGGCTCTACAACGCGCAGTTCGCCGAACGCGATGGGAAAGCGGGCGTCCTGGAGGGTGGGCTGTGAGGACTGTCCGGGAGTTCCCCGGACAGTGGCGGCCCAACCAGGCCAGCAGCGTGGCCCTTTTCGAGCAGCTGAGGCTCCAGGTCATCCACCTCGTGGACAGCGGCGAACTGGCCCCGGGTACCCGTCTGCCTGCGGTGCGGGCCCTGGCCGAAACCCTTGACGTCGCTCCGCATACCGTGGCGAGGGCGTACAAGGAGCTGGAGGCCGCCGGTGTCGTTGCCACGCACGGGCGGAACGGTACCGTTGTCTGCGCGCTCGACGACAGGCTGGGAGGCCTTGCCGCTGCCGCTGCCGCGTATGCCGTCGCGGCCAAATCCCAGGGAGCAAGCTTCGCCGAAGCGGTCAAGCTGCTGGCTGCCGCCTACGATGTTCCCTGAGGGCGGAACCGTCCATGTTCGAAAAAGTTTTCGATTAGCATTATGGGGTGCCTAAAGCCTTAGCTGAAGAAACCTCTGCCCCCTCCGCTTCCCTGATGGTCCCCTCCTCTGCCGCCGTCGAGCGTCCGGACCTCTCCCGCCTTGTGGTGAAGGGCGCGCGTGAGCACAACCTGCGCAATGTGGACCTTGACTTGCCGCGCGATGCCATGATCGTCTTCACCGGCCTCTCCGGGTCCGGGAAATCTTCACTGGCATTCGACACCATCTTCGCCGAAGGGCAGCGGCGCTATGTTGAATCGCTGTCCGCCTACGCACGCCAGTTCCTGGGCCAGGTGGACAAGCCGGATGTGGACTTCATCGAGGGACTGTCCCCGGCGGTCTCCATCGACCAGAAATCCACCAGCAAGAACCCGCGGTCCACGGTGGGCACCATCACCGAGATCTACGACTACATGCGCCTCCTGTGGGCGCGCGTGGGCAGGCCGCACTGCCCTGTCTGCGGCGAGCCGGTCTCCAAGCAGACGCCTCAGCAGATCGTGGACCAGCTCCTGGAACTCGACGAAGGCACCCGGTTCCAGGTCCTGGCGCCGGTGGTGCGCGGACGCAAGGGCGAGTTCGTGGACCTCTTCAAGGAACTCAGTGCCAAGGGCTACTCGCGGGCGCGTGTGGACGGCAACCTGGTCCAGTTGAGCGATCCGCCAAAGCTGGGCAAGCAGTTCAAGCACACCATTGAAGTTGTGGTGGACCGCCTGGTGGTCAAGGAAGGCATCAGCCAGCGGCTTACCGACTCCATCGAGACCGCGCTGGGACTGGCGGAGGGCCGGGTGCTGGCGGAATTCGTGGACGTTGACGCAGACGCCCCGGAACGGATCCGTGCGTTCTCGGAAAACCTCGCATGTCCCAACGAACACCCCCTGGCCATTGATGAGATCGAGCCCCGCTCCTTCTCGTTCAACAACCCCTTCGGCGCCTGTGCCGCCTGCAGCGGAATCGGTACCCGGCTCGAAGTGGATGAGGAACTCATCGTTCCCAACCCTGAACTCTCCCTGTCAGAGGGCGCCATCGCCCCCTGGTCACTCGGCACCGCCACCACGGAATACTGGAACCGGCTCCTGGAGGGCCTGGCCAAGGAAGTGGGCTTCTCCATGACCACGCCGTGGGAGAAGCTGGGCAAGGACGTCCGCCAGACCATCCTGCACGGCAAGGACCACAAGGTGGTGGTGCAGTACCGCAACCGGTTCGGCCGCGAACGCAAATACAGCACCGGATTTGAAGGCGCCATCCAGTATGTCCACCGCAAACACGGCGAGACCGATTCCGACTGGGCACGCGACCGCTACGAGGAATATATGCGGCAGGTTCCCTGCCCCGCCTGCAACGGTGCCCGCCTCAATCCGGCGTCCCTGTCCGTCCTGATCAACGGAAAGTCCATCGCGGAGGTTGCAGCCCTGCCCATGCGGGAATGCGCCGATTTCCTCAACAACCTGGTCTTGACCGGGCGTGAAGCACAGATCGCGCACCAGGTCCTCAAGGAGATCCAGGCACGCCTGACCTTCCTCCTGGACGTGGGCCTGGAATACCTCAACCTCGAGCGGCCCTCCGCCACCCTTTCCGGTGGCGAAGCCCAGCGCATCCGGCTTGCCACCCAGATCGGATCCGGCCTGGTGGGCGTACTCTACGTCCTTGATGAGCCGTCCATCGGGCTGCACCAGCGCGACAACCGCCGGCTGATCGAAACGCTGACCCGGCTGCGGGACATGGGGAACACGCTCATCGTGGTGGAACACGACGAGGACACCATCCACGTGGCCGACTGGATTGTTGATATCGGGCCGGGAGCCGGCGAGCACGGCGGCCAGGTGGTGCATTCGGGCACGTACAAGGAGTTGCTGGAAAACACCGCGTCGCTGACGGGCGACTACCTTTCGGGCCGCAAGGCCATCGAGGTCCCCAAGAAACGCCGCAAGTACGACAAAAAGCGCGAGATCAAAGTGGTGGGCGCCCGGGAGAACAACCTCCTGAACGTGGATGCGGCCTTCCCGCTGGGGCTCTTCACCGCGGTGACCGGCGTCAGCGGCTCCGGCAAGTCAACACTGGTCAACGAGATCCTCTACAAGGTGCTCGCGAACAAGCTCAACGGGGCCAAGCAGGTGGCCGGAAGGCACAAGACAGTCCAAGGCCTGGAGCACCTGGACAAGGTTGTCCACGTTGACCAGAGCCCCATCGGCCGCACCCCGCGCTCCAACCCGGCAACCTACACCGGTGTCTTCGACAACATCCGCAAGCTCTTCGCAGAGACCACCGAGGCGAAGGTACGTGGCTACCTTCCCGGCCGGTTCTCCTTCAACGTCAAGGGCGGCCGCTGCGAGGCATGTTCCGGCGACGGCACCCTGAAGATCGAAATGAACTTCCTGCCGGACGTGTATGTCCCCTGCGAGGTGTGCCACGGGGCCCGCTACAACCGGGAAACCCTGGAGGTGCATTACAAGGGCAAGACCATCGCCGATGTCCTCAACATGCCCATCGAAGAGGGTGCCGAATTCTTCGCTGCGTTCTCGCCCATCGCACGCCACCTGAACACCCTGGTGGACGTGGGCCTGGGCTACGTCCGGCTGGGGCAGCCCGCCACCACCCTGTCCGGCGGTGAGGCGCAGCGGGTCAAGCTGGCGGCAGAGCTGCAGAAGCGGTCAAACGGCCGCAGCATCTACGTCCTGGACGAGCCCACCACGGGTCTGCACTTCGAAGACATCCGGAAGCTCCTCATGGTCCTGCAGGGGCTGGTGGACAAGGGCAACACCGTAATCACCATCGAGCACAACCTCGATGTCATCAAGAGTGCGGACTGGCTGGTGGACCTTGGACCCGACGGTGGTTCGGGCGGCGGCCAGGTCGTCGCCGCAGGAACGCCGGAACAGGTGGCCAAGTCGGCCACGAGCCACACCGGGAAGTTCCTCGCCGAAATCCTGGGCTGACCTGCAACGGAATCCCGCCGGAAATATTCCCCAGGAGGAATGCGAGTTTCGGGCACTGCTGCTGTCGTGAGAAACTAACCCGGTGACTTCAACAACAGTGCCCGTGATCTTTGACCTGGACGGCACTCTTGTCGACCCGGCCGGTGGAATAACTGAGGGGATTGCCTCGGCCCTTCGCGGGCTGGGGCTCCCGGTTCCAGGCCAGGACCTGCTCGATGCGATGATCGGCCCCAAGTTGAGCGACTCCCTCCTTAACATCGCAAAAGTGCCGGCAGACCGCCTCGAAGAAGTAGTCCACCGGTACCGGGAGCACTACGTCGCCACGGGTATCGCCCAGAGCCGACTGTACCCCGGCATCCGCGACATCCTTGAGTCCTTTGCGGAGGGCGGACGCCCCGTGGCCGTGGCTACCCAAAAGCCGCAGAGGCTGGCGCATAAAGTACTGGCCCACCATGGCATCGACGGTTTCTTCCACGGCATCCATGGCTCCGCCGACGACGAGGCGGCGGTGGACGGGGTCCCGCTGGGCAAGACGGAGATCATCGCCGCCGCCCTGCAGGACCTGGACACCCAACACGCCATCATGGTGGGAGACCGTGCGCAGGACGTCTCCGGAGCCATTGCCAACGGCCTGGACTGCATCGGCGTTATGTGGGGCTTCGCTCCCGACGGTGAACTGGAGGACGCAGGGTCTGTGGCTGTGGTCAGGGACGGCGGGGAACTGGTGGCAGTCATCGAGCGGCTGCAGGCAATCCACACCGCGGCAATGAGCGGGGTGAGCAACGATGGAAATGTTTGATGCCGTCCGCTGGACCACCCGGAACCTGATTGCCGGCACCTGCCGGCCCACCGTCGTCGGACTTGAAAACGTGCCCTCCGACGGCCCGTTCATTGTGGCGCCCAACCATCTGTCCTTCTTCGACAGCGTCATCGTCCAGGCCTTGATGCCCCGGCCGGTCGCCTTCTTTGCCAAGGCTGAGTATTTCACCACCGGCGGCGTCAAGGGCAAGGTCATGAAGGCCTTCTTCGAGTCAGTGGGTTCCATTCCGGTAGAGCGCGGGGAACAGGCTGCCAGTGTCCAGGCGCTCAAGACCCTGCTGGACATCCTGGAAGCTGGCCGCGGCATTGGCATCTACCCCGAAGGCACCCGCTCCCGTGACGGCATCCTCTACCGGGGACGCACCGGCGTCGGCTGGTTGGCCCTCACCACCGGTGCGCCCGTGATTCCCGTGGGCCTGATCGGGACCGAGAAGCTCCAGCGCGCAGGTGAAAAAGGGGTCAGGCCGCAGCATTTCACCATGAAAGTGGGCGAGCCGCTCTACTTCGACAAGACAGGGCCGGACCACTCGCTGCCTGCCCGCCGCGAAGTAACGGACCGGATCATGAACGCTATCGCCGAACTCAGCGGCCAGGAGCGGTCCGCCAGCTACAACCAGAGCAAGTCCGCGGAGTAGCCCGGGCCGGCAGTCATGCCGGGTCCGGCGCTGCAGGGAAGACCGGCGGAACTCAGTAGACTTGATAGGTGGCAAATCCAGCAAGTTACCGGCCAAAAACCGGTGAAATCCCCACCAACCCGGGCGTCTACCGGTTCCGCGACCCGCATGGCCGGGTCATCTACGTTGGCAAAGCGAAAAGCCTCCGCTCCCGGCTGAACTCCTATTTCGCCAACCCTGCCGGGCTGCTGCCCAAAACCTACGCCATGGTCCACGCGGCCAGCAGTGTGGAATGGACCGTGGTGGGCAGCGAACTGGAGTCGCTCCAGCTGGAGTACACCTGGATCAAGGAATTCAAGCCCCGCTTCAACGTGGTGTTCCGGGATGACAAGACCTATCCCTACCTTGCGGTGACCATGAGCGATAAGTTCCCGCGGGTGCAGGTGATGCGGGGGGACAAACGCAAGGGAACACGCTACTTCGGCCCCTACACGGCCGGCGCCATCCGGGAAACCATGGACACGCTGCTGCGCGTTTTCCCCGTCCGGAGCTGCAGCCCCGGCGTCTTCAAGCGGGCTGAGGCCAGCGGCCGGCCCTGCCTCCTGGGCTACATCGACAAGTGCTCCGCGCCGTGCGTGGGCCGGATTTCGCCAGAGGATCACCGCGCACTGGCAGAGGATTTCTGCGCCTTCATGGGCGGTGAGGCCAAGAGGTTCATCAACAAGCTGGAAAAGCAGATGGCTGACGCCGTGGCGAAGCTCGACTACGAGCACGCGGCCCGGCTCCGTGACGACATCACGGCGCTGCGCAAGGTCTTCGAGCGGAACGCCGTGGTGCTGTCCGAGGATACGGATGCGGACGTCTTCGCCCTCCATGAGGATGAACTGGAAGCTGCCGTCCAGGTGTTCCACGTCCGCGGCGGCAGGATCCGCGGCCAGCGCGGCTGGGTGGTGGAAAAGGTGGAGGACTTCACCACGCCGGACCTGGTGGAGCATCTGCTGCAGCAGGTCTACGGCGAGGACGGCGACACCCACGGCAGGCTGCCGCGCGAAGTGCTGGTGCCCGTGACACCCAGCAACGCCGAGGACCTTGCCAAGTGGCTGGGCGGGATTCGGGGCGCAAAAGTGGACATCCGCGTACCCCAGCGCGGGGACAAGGCAGCGCTGATGTCCACGGTCCGCGAAAATGCCGAGCATGCGCTGAAGCTCCATAAAACACGGCGCGCCGGGGACATCACCGTCAGGTCCCAGGCCCTCCAGGAACTGCAGGAAGCCCTGGACCTGCCCGTCCCCCTGTTGAGGATCGAATGCTTTGACGTGTCCCATGTGCAGGGCACCAACGTGGTGGCGTCCATGGTGGTGGTGGAGGACGGGCTGCCGAAGAAGTCCGACTACCGCAAGTTCTCCATCACCGGTCCCGCAGCAGCCGATGATACCGCCGCCATGCACGACGTCCTGACCCGCCGGTTCCGCCACTACCTCGACGACAAATCGGCGCAGGTGGACGAGGCCGTCCTGGAAGCCACCGACCAAGAGGCGGCGGAAGCGGCGCTGGACACCACCACGCCCGCGCCGAAGGCAAGGTTCGCCTACCCGCCCAACCTGGTGGTGGTTGACGGCGGCCAGCCCCAGGTGAACGCCGCGGCGCGCGCCCTCGCAGACCTGGGAATCGACGACGTCTACGTGGTGGGGCTCGCCAAGCGGCTGGAGGAGGTGTGGCTTCCGGACAGCGACTTCCCGGTTGTCCTGCCCCGCACATCGCAGGGGCTGTACCTGCTGCAGCGCATCCGTGACGAGGCCCACCGCTTCGCCATCACCTTCCACCGGCAAAAGCGGGGTAAGGCCATGACGGTTTCGGCGCTGGACGCCGTTCCCGGCCTGGGCGCTTCCAAGCGGAAGGCCCTGCTGGCGCACTTTGGCTCCGTCAAGGGCGTCAAGGCGGCCTCCGTGGAAGAGTTGGCCCAGGCGAAAGGTATTGGCCCCGCACTCGCCGGCGCCATCGTGAGCCATTTTGCGGCTGATGGGCCCGAGGCTGTGGCCGTGCCGGCGATCAACATGACCACCGGCGAAATCATCGAATCTTAGCTAGGGTAAAAGACGGGCGCCGCCACAGCGGCCGCCCGGGGGACAACAAGGAAACGGGGCAGGCTTCATGGCAGACACGACGGCGGAATCCGGAGCGGGGCACGACGGGCTGGAGCCCGTTAAGCCGCTCGAAGCGGAGCTGCTGGTAGTCACCGGAATGTCCGGCGCCGGACGGAGCACCGCGGCAGACGCCCTGGAGGACCATGGCTGGTACGTGGTGGAGAATCTTCCGCCGCAGATGCTGGGCACGCTCGCCGAGCTCGTCTCCCACGCCCCACAGTCCATCCCCAGGCTGGCCGTGGTGATTGACGTCCGCAGCAAAGGCCTCTTTGCCGACATCCGCTCTGCGCTTGGCGCACTCGCCGCCAGCGGAGTGACCTTCCGGGTCCTCTTCCTGGACGCCAGCGACAACGTCCTGGTGCGGCGGTTCGAACAGGGGCGCCGTCCACACCCGCTTCAGGGCGGCGGTCGGATACTCGACGGTATCGCGGCCGAACGCGAGCTGTTGCAGGAACTGCGCGACAGCTCCGACGTCGTCCTGGACACCACCAACTACAACGTCCACGGCCTGGCCACTGCCATTACGGAACTCTTCAGCGAAACCGGCCCCGTGGCCCTTCGGCTCAATGTCATGAGCTTCGGCTTCAAGTATGGCCTGCCGGTGGACGCCAACTTCGTGGCCGACGCCCGCTTCATCCCCAATCCGCACTGGGTTCCCCAGCTGCGCCCGCAGACCGGACTGGACAAGGACGTCAGCGACTACGTCCTCGAAGCCGAAGGCGTCAAGAACTTCGTGGACCGCTACGTCCTGGCCCTGGAGCCCGTGCTGGAAGGCTACCGCCGGGAGAACAAGCACTACGCCACCATTGCGGTGGGCTGCACCGGGGGCAAGCACCGCTCCGTGGCCGTGGCAGTGGAACTCTCCAAGAAGCTCGCGCAGTATCCGCGGGTCACGGTGACCACCGCGCACCGGGATCTGGGCCGCGAATAATGGCCCTGTTCACCGGAGCCCTGCCCCTGGTGCCGCCCCCCGCCGGTAAGGGCTCGGGCCAGCAGGACAAGGGCCCCAACGTTGTGGCGTTGGGCGGCGGCCACGGACTGGCCGCTTCTTTGTCGGCACTGCGGCTGCTCACCTCCGAGCTGACTGCAGTTGTCACCGTGGCGGACGACGGCGGATCTTCCGGGCGTCTGCGCGAAGAGTACGGTGTCCTCCCGCCGGGAGACCTCCGCATGGCCCTGTCAGCGCTTTGTGACGACACCGACTGGGGACGTACCTGGCGCGATGTCATGCAGCACCGCTTCCGTCGTGGTAAGGGTTCCGGCGGCTCGTTGGACGAACACGCCATGGGCAATCTTTTGATCGTCACATTGTGGGAGCTGCTCGGCGACGCGGTGGCGGGGCTCAAATGGGCCGGGGCCCTCCTCGGCGCCCGCGGGCAGGTGCTGCCCATGTCCACGGTCCCGCTCACCATCGAAGGCGACATCCGGGTGACCGCCCCGGACGGCGGGACTGCCCTGCAGACCATCCACGGCCAGGCCCGCTGCGCGGTGGCGGGTTCGCTGGAGGAAGTCCGGCTCCTGCCCAAATCCGCACCCGCCTGCACAGAGGCCTTGACCGCCATTGAGCTGGCCGACTGGGTGGTCCTTGGCCCGGGATCCTGGTACACGTCGGTCCTGCCGCACCTGCTGCTGCCCGAGATGCGGCAGGCCCTCTGCGCCACCCCCGCCAAACGCTGCCTCACCATGAATCTGGCCATGGATACCAAGGAAACAACCGGCATGACGGCGGCGGACCACCTGCATGTGCTTCGACGCTACGCACCGGAGTTCAGCGTCGACGTGGTCCTGGCAGATCCCGCCTCAGTGCCGGACCGGCAGGAGTTCGAGAAGGCCGCCGGCATGATCGGCGCGGAGGTGGTCTTGGGTAAAGTAGGGGCGTCGGGACGCCGCCCCGTCCATGAGCCGCTCCGGCTGGCCACGGCGTACCAGGACATTTTTGGGAACAGTTAGGAAGGTGCCATGGCACTGACAGCATCGGTCAAGGAAGAACTGTCCCGTCTGGACATTAAGAAGTCATCAGTGCGCAAGGCTGAGGTCTCCGCAATGCTCCGGTTCGCCGGGGGACTGCACATCATCTCCGGCCGGATCGTCATCGAGGCGGAAGTGGACCTGGCGTCCACTGCCCGCAGGCTCCGCGCAGCCATCGCCGAGGTGTACGGACACCAAAGCGAGATCATCGTGGTGTCTGCCGGCGGACTCCGGCGCGCCAGCCGCTACGTGGTCCGCGTCGTCCGCGACGGCGAGGCGCTGGCCCGGCAGACCGGCCTCCTGGACGGACGCGGGCGCCCCGTGCGTGGCCTGCCGTCCGCCGTCGTGAATGGATCAGCCGCGGACGCCGAAGCCGTATGGCGCGGGGCGTTCCTGGCCCATGGCTCGCTCACCGAACCCGGCCGGTCGTCGTCGCTCGAAGTCACGTGCCCCGGCCCCGAATCCGCCCTGGCCCTGGTGGGTGCCGCCCGCCGGCTGGACATCCAGGCCAAGGCCCGTGAAGTCAGGGGAGTGGACCGGGTGGTCATCCGCGACGGGGACACCATCGCCGCGCTCCTGACCCGCATGGGGGCGCATGATGCGCTGATGGTGTGGGAGGAACGCCGGATGCGCAAGGAGGTCAGGGCGACCGCCAACCGTCTGGCCAACTTCGATGATGCCAACCTGCGCCGCTCCGCGCAGGCAGCGGTGGCCGCCGGCGCGCGTGTGGAACGGGCCCTGGAGATCCTGGGCGACGACGTGCCCGACCACCTGAAGTACGCCGGTGAACTGAGGGTGGCGCACAAGCAGGCAAGCCTTGACGAGCTGGGCCGCCTGGCTGATCCGGTGATGACCAAGGATGCGATCGCGGGCAGGATCCGCCGCTTGCTGGCCATGGCGGACAAGCGCGCGCTTGACCTGGGCATTCCCGGAACGGACGCCAATGTGACGCCTGAAATGCTGGACGAGTAAGCGCCCCATAGAATCAGAAAGAATTCCGGGCACCAGCTGCCCGGATGCACAATCCGAGAGTTACCAACCGGACCTTCGGGTCCACGATATTGGAGGATTTTGTGACCGAGTACGTTTTGCCGGAACTCAGCTACGACTACGCCGCCCTCGAACCGCACATCTCCGCGCGGATCATGGAACTGCACCACAGCAAGCACCACGCAGCCTACGTTGCAGGCGCAAACAACGCCCTGGCCCAGCTGGCCGAGGCACGTGAAAAGGGCGACTTCGCCAACATCAACCGGCTCTCGAAGGACCTCGCGTTCCACACCGGCGGCCACGTGAACCACTCCGTGTTCTGGAAGAACCTCTCCCCGGACGGCGGCGACAAGCCCGAAGGTGAGCTGGCTGCCGCGATCGACGACGCCTTCGGCTCCTTCGATGCCTTCCGTGCCCAGTTCTCCGCTGCAGCCCTTGGCCTGCAGGGCTCCGGCTGGGGTTTCCTGGCCTACGAGCCCATCGGCGGAAACCTGGTCATCGAGCAGCTCTACGATCAGCAGGGCAACACCGCCCTGGGCACCATCCCGCTGCTGATGCTGGACATGTGGGAGCACGCCTTCTACCTGGACTACGTCAACGTGAAGGCCGACTACGTCAAGGCTTTCTGGAACATCGTCAACTGGGCAGACGTCGCCCAGCGCTTCGAGGCAGCCCGCACCAACGCCACGGGCCTCATCACCCTCCCGTAGTGACGAGCGTTATACCCCGCTGTAACAAACTTCACATTCCGACTTAAACCAGCCGGGATGTGGACGGTCCGCCCCCGCACTTGCGGGGGCGGACCCACTTAAACGTAAGATAGGTCACGGAAGGCGGTTAGCCTTCAGCAATGAGGCTGGTCGCCCTCCGTGTTAATCATCTCTGCCCAATGGCGTGCGGGATCTGTTAGTTGGCTTGAACGCCCGCTCAACTAGTAGTGCTTCTCTAAGCACCAAGGAGACTGTAAAAGTGACGACCCGTATTGGTATCAACGGCTTCGGCCGCATTGGCCGCAACTACTTCCGCGCAGCGCTTGCCCAAGGCGCGGACCTTGAGATCGTTGCAGTCAACGACCTCACCAGCCCCGAAGCCCTGGCACACCTGTTCAAGTACGACTCCGTCGGCGGGCGCCTGAAGGAAACCATCGAGGTCAAGGACGGCAACATCGTCGTCAACGGCAACGTGGTCAAGGTCCTGGCCGAACGCGACCCCGCCAACCTCCCCTGGGGCGAACTGGGCGTGGACATCGTCATTGAATCCACCGGTTTCTTCACCAAGGCAGCTGATGCGCAGAAGCACATTGCAGCCGGCGCCAAGAAGGTCCTGATCTCCGCTCCGGCTTCCGACGAAGACATCACCATCGTGATGGGTGTCAACCACAACCTCTACGACAACGCCAAGCACAACATCATTTCCAACGCCTCCTGCACCACCAACTGCCTCGGCCCGCTGGCCAAGGTGGTCAACGACGAATTCGGCATTGAGCGCGGTCTCATGACCACCGTGCACGCCTACACCGCCGACCAGAACCTCCAGGACGGCCCGCACAAGGACCTGCGCCGTGCCCGCGCTGCAGCCATCAACATGGTTCCCACCTCCACCGGTGCCGCCAAGGCAATCGGCCTGGTCCTGCCGGAGCTCAAGGGCAAGCTGGATGGCTACGCCATCCGCGTCCCCGTGCCCACCGGCTCCGCCACCGACCTCACCGTCACGGTTTCCCGGGAGACCACGGTGGAGGAAGTCAACGCAGCGCTCAAGCGTGCCTCGGAGTCTGACGAACTGCAGGGCTTCCTGACCTACACCGAGGAGCCCATCGTGTCCTCGGACATCGTCGGCGACCCCGCTTCCTCGATCTTTGACGCCGGCCTGACCAAGGTCATCGGCAACCAGGTCAAGGTTGTTTCCTGGTATGACAACGAATGGGGCTACTCCAACCGCCTCGTTGACCTTACGGAGCTTGTGGCATCCAAGCTGGGCTAGGGTTAGAGACATGACATTTCACACCCTCAACGAACTGATCGCTGAAGGTGTCCGCGGGCGGTACATTCTGGTTCGAAGTGACCTGAATGTGCCGCTCGACGGCTCTACAGTCACTGACGACGGCCGCATTAAGGCCTCGCTCCCAGTGCTGGCAAAGCTCACGGACGCCGGTGCCCGCGTGCTGGTAACAGCCCACCTCGGACGCCCCAAGGGCGCGCCGGAGGAGAAGTACTCATTGCGGCCCGCAGTGGACCGCCTCGCCGAGCTGGCGGGCTTCAAGGTCACCCTGGCCGCCGATACCGTCGGCGATGCCGCCAAGGCTGCCGCTGCATCCCTGCAGGACGGTGAAGCACTCGTTCTGGAGAACGTCCGTTTCGACGCCCGGGAGACCAGCAAGGACGACGCCGAACGCGGCGCCTTCGCGGACGAGCTGGTGGCACTCACCGGCAGCAACGGCGCTTACGTGGATGACGCCTTCGGCGCCGTCCACCGCAAGCATGCCAGCGTCTATGACGTCGCTACCCGGCTGCCGTCGTACCAGGGCGACCTGGTGCACACCGAGGTTGAGGTCCTTCGGAAGCTCACCACCGACACCCAGCGCCCTTACGTGGTGGTGCTCGGCGGCTCCAAGGTCTCGGACAAGCTTGCCGTCATCAACAACCTGATCGGCAAAGCGGACACCATCCTGGTGGGCGGCGGCATGCTCTTCACCTTCCTGGCAGCCCAGGGACACAAGGTCGCCTCCAGCCTCCTTGAAGAGGACCAGATCCCGGTCGTCCAGGACTACCTGAAGCGGGCTGCGGACGCCGGCACGGAATTCGTGGTTCCCACAGACGTAGTGGTGGCGGAGAAGTTCGCCGCCGACGCCGCCCACGAGACCGTCGCCGCGGACGCCATTGAAGGCAGCAGCTTTGGTGCCCAGGGCATCGGCCTGGATATTGGACCCGAAACCGCCGCCGCCTTCGCTGAACGGATCAAGGGCGCACGTACCGTCTTCTGGAACGGCCCCATGGGTGTCTTCGAATTCGAGGCTTTCTCGGCAGGTACCCGTGCCATTGCCCAGGCCCTGACCGGGACGGAAGGCTTCACCGTGGTGGGCGGCGGCGATTCGGCTGCCGCTGTACGCACCCTGGGGTTCGCCGACGACCAGTTCGGCCACATTTCCACAGGTGGCGGCGCCAGCCTGGAATACCTCGAAGGCAAGGAACTCCCCGGCCTGAGCGTCCTGGACCGTTAGAAGCACGCCGGTGTACAGCACACCGGCTAAACACAGCTGCTGTCCCGCAGTCAGCGGAGCATGCAGTCCTCCGGCCGGCAGGTTGCCCGCGGCAGCCTGCCGGCCGAACACATATCAAGAACTCTTGGAGATTACGTGACTACCTCAACGAACGGCGCTTTCGACCGCACGCCCTTCATCGCGGGCAACTGGAAAATGAACATGGACCATGTGCAGGGCATTACGCTCCTGCAGAAGCTGGCCTGGACCCTTTCAGACGCGAAGCACGACTACAGCCGCGTTGAGGTTGCCGTCTTCCCGCCGTTCACCGACCTCCGGGGGGTCCAGACCCTGGTCCAGGGCGACGACCTTCACATCGCGTATGGTGGCCAGGACCTGTCCCAGTTCGATTCCGGCGCCTACACCGGCGATATCTCAGGCCAGTTCCTGAATAAGCTCGGATGCAAGTACGTCCTGGTGGGCCACAGCGAACGCCGTACCATCCACAACGAATCCGACGAGGTCCTTAACGCCAAGGTCAAGGCAGCGTTCAGGCACGGCGTGGTTCCCGTCCTCTGCGTAGGGGAGGGCCTGGAAATCCGTCAGGCGGGCACCCACGTTGACCACACGCTCCAGCAGCTCCGGGCAGGGGTGGCCGGGCTCACCAATGAGCAGGCTGCGGAACTGGTAGTGGCGTACGAACCCGTCTGGGCCATCGGCACGGGCGAGGTGGCAGGCCCGGAGGACGCACAGGAAATGTGCGCCGCCATCCGCGCAGAGCTGGAAACCCTGTTCGGCGCCGACGTGGCAGCCAAGACCCGGTTGCTGTATGGCGGCTCGGTCAAGGGCAACAACGCTGGTGCCATCCTGCGGGAACGTGACGTGGACGGCGTCCTGGTGGGCGGCGCCAGCCTTGACCCGGCTGAGTTTGCTAATATTGTCAGGTTCGAGAGCCACCTGGTCGCGGACTAGTCCGGAGCCAGCGCACACTCCCGCAATCCCAACTTCTGAAAGGCCGTCGTGGACGTTCTTCATGTCATTCTGCAGATCCTCCTGGGCATCACCAGCCTCCTGCTGACGCTGCTCATCCTCCTGCACAAGGGACGCGGCGGCGGCTTGTCGGATATGTTCGGCGGCGGAATGAGCTCAGGTCTCAGCTCTTCCGGTGTGGCAGAACGCAACCTCAACCGCTTCACCATCATTCTTGGGGTCACCTGGGGTGTTGTGATCATCGCGCTCGGCCTGATCATGCGCTTCAGCGGTGTGGGGGACTCCTGACCCTCACTAACTGCGTGACACAAGGACCTTTCGGCCCTCCCGGCCCCCAGGCCTGAAAACTAGACTGTGGCTGTCGATTCACCGGCAGCCACAGTCTTATTTTGTTTAACGGTCCAGGCAGGCGAGGCAGGAGTTTCCCATGGTCCACCCAGCATCTGGTTTTCGGGGTACCCGCGCGGGCGTAATCGCAGGCTCTGGATCAACCCTGCAGGGTAATGATTCCCCGTCCCGGCCCCTGCCGCGCATCCGGGTGTCCTACTGGTGCTCGAAGGGGCATGAAACCCAACCCGTGTTCCTGAAGATGCCCGAGGACCAGATTCCCCGAACGTGGGACTGCCGGCGGTGCGGCGGACCTGCTACCCGGGACGGCCAGGCAGCTGCGCCCGAGGACTTGTTCGACGACGGCTCCAAGAGCCATCTGGAATACGTTAAAGAACGGCGCTCCGGCCAGGACGCCGAAGCCGTCCTGGCCGGAGCGCTGGAAAAACTACGCGCCCGCGGCGTCCTTCCGGACCAGCTGCTGCGGGACACGTGAGGCCGCGTTCTCGTCGATCAGCCACAGGGTCCGTGACGTTCCCCGGGGTCCCGAGGCAGGCACCTGCACTGGGTTTGCCCCGGCAAGCGCCAGTCCCACCGCTCCCGCTTTGTCCTCGCCGGCTACCACCATCCACACTTCAGCTGCCGTGTTGATGGCGGGCAGCGTCAGGGATATCCGCAGCGGCGGCGGCTTGGGGGAATTCCGGACACCCACCACCGTACGCTCCTTTTCGCGGATCCCAGCCTGCTCCGGGAACAGGGACGCTATGTGTGCGTCGGGACCCACGCCCAGCAGCACCACATCCAGCCGGGGAAGTGCGGCGGGCTCCTCAGGCCGGTCGTCGGACATGTCGGCTGCGTGTTCCGCTGCCGCTGCGTCACGCAGCCTGCGTGCGTAGTCGTCCGCTGCTTCTTCAGGGCTCCCGAAATCATCCGAAGAACCGGGTGAGTGTACCCGGTCCGGGTCCACGGGAATGTGGGACAGCAAAGCGTCGAACGCCTGCTTGGTGTTCCGTTCCGGGTCGGCAGAGGCAACAAAACGCTCGTCACCCCACCAGAAGTTGACCTTGGACCAGTCGACGGCAGGTGACGCCGGAGAATCGGCAACAGCCTTCAGCGTGCCTATTCCCACGGTTCCCCCGGTGAGCACCACGGTCGCTTCGCCGTACTTGTCCTGGACATCAACGAGCTTGGTGATCAGGCGTGCCGCGATGGCGGCCATGAGGACGGACGAATCAGGATGGATGCTTACACGTGGGTCAACGCTCACTGGGTCGGACGCTCCTTAGATTGGTACGTGGCAGTCCAATAGTAATCACTTCACCGAACACTTCGTCCGGGTCCAGCCGGCGAAGCTCTTCGGCGAGGCAGTCCCGGAGGCTGCGGCGCGGGAGGGAGATCCGCTGGGCCGGCTGGCCGGGCTGGGTAAGTTCGGCCACGGAGAGACCCGGCCGGAACAGCTGGACGTCGCCGCCCGGGCGGGTCAGCCGAACCCGGCGGATGCCGGTTCCGGCAGGGTCCGCCACGATGGTGACGGGCGCATCCAGGGTCAGGGTGAGCCAAGCCGCGAGCAGGATGGTGGAGGGTGAATCCGAGGCACCTTCGACGGCGACAGCCGTCACGGGCGACGAATCCACTTCGTCCAATGCTGCCGCGAGCTGGATGCGCCAGTTGGTCAGGCGGGTCCAGGCGAGGTCGGTGTCGCCTGCTTTGTAGGTGCGGTGGATGCGTTCGAGCGCGGCCTGGGGGTCGGGTTCGTTCGCGGAGTCCGTGATCCGGCGGTGCGCAATCGCGCCGATGGAGGTTTCGCAGGCGTTCTCGGGAGCACCGTGCGGCCACCAGGCCACGATCGGGGCGTCCGGGAGCAGCAGTGCGGCGACCAGGGACTCGGATTCGTGCGCGAGTTGGCCGTAGCCGCGCAGCACGATCACCTCCGAGGCACCTGCGTCCCCTCCCACACGGATCTGGGCGTCCAACCGGTCCTCGGCGTCCTTCCCGGCGTCCGCGAGCACGATGATGCGGCAGGGGTGTTCCCGGCTGGCATCGTTCGCGGCCTCGATAGCTTCCTCTTCGAGCCCGGACTTGGTAACCACCACGAGCGTGAGGACGCGGCCCAGGGCGATCACACCGCCCTGCTCGCGCAGGGACATGAGCTTCTTGGACACCTTGGAGGTGGTGGTGTCCGGCAGGTTTACGATCATGGCCTTCTCCAGGTTCGTCCGTCGCGGGCCAGCAGTTCATCAGCGCTGGCCGGGCCCCAGGAACCGGGGGCGTAGGGTTCGGGCTGTTCGTTCAGGGAGGCCCAGTATTCCTCGAACGGGTCAAGGATCTTCCAGGACAGCTCCACTTCCTCATGCCGCGGGAACAGCGGCGGCTCACCCAGCAGGACATCCAGGATCAGCCGCTCATATGCTTCCGGGCTCGATTCGGTGAAGGAGTGCCCGTAGCCGAAGTCCATGGTCACGTCGCGGACTTCCATTTGGGTGCCGGGAACCTTGGACCCGAACCGGATGGTCACGCCTTCGTCCGGCTGCACGCGGATCACCACGGCGTTCTGCCCGAAGTCATCCTCGCCATGATCGGTGAAGAGCAGGTTTGGGGCGCGCTTGAACACCACGGCGATCTCGGTGACGCGGCGGCCCAGGCGCTTGCCGGCCCGCAGGTAGAACGGCACCCCGGACCAGCGGCGGGTATGGATGTCCACCCGGATCGCCGCGTAGGTTTCCGTCGTCGAATCGGCCGGGATGCCTTCTTCCTCCAGGTAGCCCTGGACTTGCTCCCCGCCCTGCCAGCCGCCGGTGAACTGGCCACGCGCCGAGTGCGTGGACAGATCCTCCGGGAGTTTGACCGCAGCCAACACCTTTTCCTTTTCGGCACGCAGGTCATCGGCGTTGAAGGAGATGGGTTCTTCCATCGCCGTAAGCGCCAGCAGCTGCAGGAGGTGGTTCTGGATCACGTCGCGGGCCGCGCCGACCCCGTCGTAATACCCGGCCCGTCCTCCGGTGCCGATATCCTCGGCCATGGTGATCTGGACATGGTCCACGTAGTTGGCATTCCACAGCGGCTCGAACAACTGGTTCGCGAACCGCAGCGCCAGGATGTTCTGGACCGTCTCCTTGCCCAGGTAATGGTCGATCCGGAACACAGCATCCGGCGGGAACACCGACTCGACAATGTCGTTCAGCTGACGGGCCGAGTCGAGGTCGTGACCGAACGGCTTCTCGATCACCACGCGGCGCCATTTGTCCCCGTCGGCCTGTGCCAGGCCGTGCTTGGACAGCTGCCGGCAGACCTGTTCAAAGGCCTTGGGCGGGATCGACAGGTAGAACGCGTGGTTTCCGCGGGTGCCGCGGACGTCGTCGAGTTCCTTGATGGTCTCACCGAGGCGCTCGAATGCGGCGTCGTCGTCGAACTCGCCCTGGACAAACCGGATGCCCTCGGACAGCTGGTTCCACACCGCCTCATCAAACGGTGTCCGGGCGTGGGCCTGGACCGACGCCTTCACCTCGGCAGCAAAGTCCTCTTTGTCCCACTCGCGGCGGGCGAACCCCACCAACGCGAAACTCGGTGGCAACAGCCCGCGGTTGGCCAGGTCATACACCGCAGGCATGAGCTTCTTCCGGGCGAGGTCACCCGTTACGCCAAACAACACAAGCGATGATGGACCGGCGATCCGGTTCAAACGGCGGTCACGAGGATCACGCAGCGGATTACGCCCGCGGCCCGCGCTCTTCCGGCCGTATTCAGTTTCTGGCATGGTGCTTCTGTGCCTTAGCTTTCGGTTGCGGATGCACGGGTGGACAGGGCAGCGACAATGTCCTGCAACTGGGCCACGCCCGCGGCTCGGTCTGTGAGGTGGAGGCGCAGCACGGGACGTCCGTGTTCACCCAGGACCTGGGCGTCGCCGGCGGCCTGCGCGGCGATTAGCTCGCCGAAGGTGAAGGGCCGGTCCGGGATCGCCAGGTCCTCGGCTGCTGCGGCCGTCACCTGGAGGAACACGCCGATGGCAGGGCCACCCTTGTGGAACTGCCCCGTGGAGTGCAGGAAGCGCGGTCCCCAGCCGAAAGTGACAGGACGGCCGGTGGCGGCGGCAAGTTCGTCACGGATTCCCTCCAGCCCGGCGAAGGCCAGCCTGTCGAAGTAGGCCTGGACGCTGAGGTAGCTGTCCGCGGCGAGGGTGCCGAGCAGCGCCTTGACTGCGCCCTCTGCCGTAGCAGCGTCGCCGAGCCAGTCGCCGCCCCGGACCTCGATGGCACCGTCCACGAAAGCAGCGGGCGTGGGTTCCGGCTGGGCATCCAGCAGGCCACGGGCAGCCACCTTGGCGGCCTCGACGTCAGGCTGGTCGAAGGGGTTGATGCCCAGCAGGCGCCCGGCCACAGCCGTGGCAAACTCCCACACCATCATCTGGGTGGCGAGGCCCCCGGCGATCGCCACCTGGTTTTCACCGAGTTCGACGTCGGCATCCGCGGCAACCAGGCGCACCACCAGGACGTCGGGCGCACCCGAAGTCACCTCAGGTGCGTGCGGACCTGCCACGACCGGAAGGATACCGGTGCCCAGCTTGCCGGTGGATTCGGCAATGAGCTGTTCGGCCCAGTCCGCGAACCCAACGATGCCTGAACCGTCTTCTGCGATGACGATTTTATTCCGCAACGGGCTGGTTCCACCCAGGGCCGCGCCCAGGGCCAGTCCGATGTTTTCGGGTGCGTCATCGTTGAGGATCTCCGCGGCTTCCTCGGCTTCGTCGAGGAAAGCCTGGATGTCCACGCCGGCCAGGCCGGACGGGACCAGCCCGAACGCGGTCAGGGCGGAGTAGCGGCCGCCCACGTTGGGGTCGGCGTTGAAGACTGCGCGGTAACCAGCCTCCCTGGAGGCTTTGTCCAGCGGCGAGCCCGGATCCGTCACGATGATGATACGGCTCTTGGCGTCCACACCGGCCTCCGTGAAGGCCTGCTCGAAGATGCGACGCTGGGAGTCGGTCTCCAGGGTGGAACCGGACTTGGACGAGACCACGATGGCGGTCGCGGCCAAGCGGTCGGCGAGGGCAGCACGGACCTGGTCCGGGTCCGTGCTGTCCAGCACTGTCAGCTCGACGCCGGCGGTGCCCGCGATGACCTCGGGGGCCAGCGAGGAGCCGCCCATGCCGCAAAGGACGATCCTGCTGACGCCTTCGGCGCGCAGGGCATCCCGGAGTTCCAGGATGTCCTTGACCAGGGGCTGTGAAACGGTGGCGGCCTCTACCCAGCCGAGGCGGATTGCCGACTCGGACTCGGCGTCCGGGCCCCACAGGGTGTGGTCCTTGGCGAAGATCCGGGTTGCGATCCTGTCCTCGATGAGGGCGGGAAGGTGCTGCTCAAGTGCCTGCCGGGCAGCGCCTGTGGCGTCGTAGCTGAGAGTGCTCATGGGTGTTAGGAAGCCTTCCGTGCAGAGGCGAGGGCGCCTTCGACGTCGGCCAGGAGTTCCTTCCAGCTGGCCACGAATTTGTCCAGGCCTTCGGTTTCAAGGAGCGCGACGACGTCGTTGTAGGAAACGCCAAGCTTTTCCAGGGCGTCGAGGGTTGCGTTCGCCTCATCATAGGTGCCCGTGACAGTGTCGCCGGTGACCACGCCGTGGTCGAAGGTGGCGTCCAGGGTTTTCTCCGGCATGGTGTTCACTACACCGGGTGCCACCAGTTCGGTGACGTAGAGGGTGTCCGGGTAAGCCGGATCCTTCACGCCGGTGGAGGCCCAGAGGGGGCGCTGGGGGAGTGCCCCGGCGTCGGCCAGCAGGGCCCAGCGCTCGGTGGAGAAGAGCTCTTCGTACACCTGGTAAGCCAGGCGCGCGTTTGCCAGGCCGGCCTTGCCCTTGAGGGCCTTTGCTTCGTCCGTGCCGATCTTGTCCAGCCGCTTGTCGATTTCGGTGTCCACGCGGGAGACGAAGAAGGATGCGACGGAGTGGATTTTCGAGAGGTCGTGGCCGTTTTCCTTGGCCTGCTCCAGTCCGGACTGGAAGGCGTTGATGACCGCGCGGTAGCGCTCGAGGGAGAAGATCAGTGTCACGTTGACGCTGATGCCCTGGGCCAGGGTTGCGGTGATGGCCTCGAGGCCTTCGATGGTGGCCGGGATCTTGATGAGGACGTTGTCCTTGTTCACGCGCTGGTAGAGGTGCTTGGCCTCGGCGATGGTGCCTGCGGTGTCCCAGGCCAGGCGGGGATCGACCTCAATGGAAACACGGCCGTCCACGCCCCTGGTGGCGGCAGCCACGGGTGCGAAGAGGTCGCAGGCGTCGGCTACGTCAGTAGTGGTGATCTCGAAGATCGTATCCTCCACGCTGGCGCCTTCTGCGGCCTTGCCGGCGATGATGTGGTCATAGTCCGTGCCGGACGTAATGGCGGCGTGGAAGATGGACGGGTTGGTGGTTACGCCAACCACGTTCTTCTCCTCGATGAGCTTGCGGAGGGTGCCCGTTTCCAGGCGTCCGCGGGAAAGGTCGTCGAGCCAGATGGAAACGCCGGCGTCGGAGAGCTGCTGGGTGGGAGTAGTCATTGTTGTATCTCCTGAAAGTTTAGGTTTTAGGCCTGGAGGGCGGAGAGGGAGTCCTTGGCGGCGGCTGCCACTGCTTCAGCCGTGATGCCGAACTCCTGGAAGAGGCGCTTGTAGTCGGCGGAAGCGCCGTAGTGTTCGAGGCTGACCGAACGGCCGGCGTCGCCGACGAATTCGCGCCAGCCCAGCGCCAGTCCTGCTTCCACCGACACGCGTGCCTTGACGGCGGCAGGCAGGACGGATTCCCGGTAGGCGGCGTCCTGCTTCTTGAACCACTCGACGCACGGCATGGACACAACGCGCGCCGCGATGCCCTCGGACTGGAGGGCTTCGCGGGCCTGGACGGCCAGCTGGACCTCGGAACCGGTGGCAATCAGGATCACGTCGGCCGGAACCGTGGCGCCGTCCTTCGAAGCCTCGGCCAGGACGTAGCCGCCCTTCGCCACGCCTGCGGTCGACGCGAATGTGTCGCCGTCGGCGTCGCCCTCGCCGCGTTCCCAGGTGGGGATGTTCTGGCGGGTCAGGACGATGCCTGCCGGGTTGGAGTGGTTTTCCAGCATGGTCTTCCATGCGGCGGCTACTTCATTGGCATCGCCGGGGCGGACCACGTCCAGGCCAACGATGGCGCGCAGGGCAGCGAGCTGTTCCACGGGCTGGTGGGTGGGGCCGTCCTCACCCAGGCCGATGGAGTCATGCGTCCAGACGTACAGGGACGGGACACCCATCAGGGCGCCGAGGCGGATCGCGGGGCGCTGGTAGTCGCTGAAGATCAGGAAGGTGCCGGAGAATGCACGGGTGTTGCCCGCCAGCGTAATGCCGTTCACGATCGACGCGGCTGCGTGTTCGCGGATGCCGAAGTGCAGCACGCGGCCGTACGGGTTGCCTGACCACGCGTCGGTCTGCTTGGAGGCCGGCACGAACGAGGGGGAACCCTCAATGGTGGTGTTGTTGGACTCGGCGAGGTCGGCGGAGCCGCCCCAGAGTTCGGGCAGGACCGGGGCCAGGGCGTTGAGGACCTTGCCGGATGCCGCACGGGTGGAAACGTCCTTGCCGGCAGGGAAGACCGGAAGCGCTGCATCGACGCCTTCGGGAAGTTCCTGCGCCTCGAGGCGCTGCAGGAGCGCCGCACCCTGGGGGTTGGCTTCCTTCCAGGCGTTGAAGGTTTCTTCCCATTGCTTGTGTTCGGCGGCGCCGCGTTCCACTGCCTGGCGGGCGTGGTCCAGGACTTCCTGGTCCACCTCAAAGGACTTGGCGGGGTCGAAGCCAAGTACTTCCTTGAGTGCGGCAACTTCCTCGGCGCCAAGGGCGGAACCGTGGATCTTGCCGGTGTTCTGCTTCTTCGGTGCCGGGTAACCGATGATGGTCCGGAGCGAGATGATGGACGGCCTGGAGGTCTCTGCCTTGGCCTCGAGCAGGGCCGAGTAGAGCTCCTGGACGTCTTCCTTGTATTCGCCCGTGCGGGTCCAGTCCACGCGCTGGGTGTGCCAGCCGTAGGCTTCGTAGCGCTTCAGGACATCCTCGGTGAAGGCGATGTCGGTGTCGTCTTCGATGGAGATGTGGTTCTCGTCATAGATGACCACGAGGTTGCCGAGTTCCTGGTGGCCGGCCAGCGAGGATGCCTCGGAGGTCACGCCTTCCTGGAGGTCGCCGTCGGAGGCGATGACCCAGATGGTGTGGTCGAACGGTGACTCGCCTGCGGGAGCGTCGGCGTCGAACAGGCCGCGCTGGCGGCGCTGTGAGTAGGCGAAGCCCACGGAGGACGCAAGGCCCTGGCCCAGCGGTCCAGTGGTGATCTCCACACCGGCGGTGTGCTTGTACTCCGGGTGGCCCGGGGTCAGCGAACCCCAGGTGCGGAGCGCTTCCAGGTCCTTCAGTTCCAGCCCGTAGCCGGAAAGGAACAGCTGGATGTAAAGGGTCAGGGAGGTGTGGCCGGGGGACAGGATGAACCGGTCGCGGCCCAGCCACTGGGGATCACGCGGGTCGTGGCGCATCAGCTTCTGGAAGAGAAGGTACGCGGCCGGGGCCAGGCTCATGGCCGTTCCTGGGTGGCCGTTGCCCACCTTCTCCACGGCATCCGCAGCCAGGACGCGGATGGTGTCCACGGCCTTCTGGTCCAAGCTGGTCCATGACAGTTCTTGCTCTTCCAAATGTGGCACGAAAACCGGGCCCCTCTCTGTGCTGGCGGCGGCCGGTACACCGGACCCATCAGAGCGCGCTGTGGGCGGCCGCTGCGGTGTGTGTACCAGCCGTTCACCATCGAAACGTTGATCCTTGCCATCAGCCACGGACAGCAGCGGGAATGCGTTTTCCACCGCTTTCTTGCTGCGTGCTGATCTGGTGACAGCTTAGCTCTTATCCATACTCCGGGCGGCCCAAATCTCACGTTGTGGACGCAATTTCCCCTTTTATGAATCAGCGTCACGGAGGGTTGAGTTAATCTGCTCGAATGGGCCCGCGAGCAATCATGTGCGCATATGGCGGGGCAGGGGCGGGGCCCGCGGCGCGGTATGATATTCGGAGGCCAACGCCGGGTGCGCATCACTTTCGCCGCCCGGGGTTCCCCGGCTGTTGCACGCACCACATAATTCTTTCCTTCGTGCCGTGCCCGGGTCCGGGCCGCACGACCGGAGCTGCATTGCCAGCCTCAACCGCCATACAGAACGGGTGACTGCCACCGTGAGCACTACAGATACGCCGCTGAACGCCTCCCGGGCCTCCGGTGCCGGGTTTGCCCGTAAGGCCAAGGCGTATCTCGCCCTCACCAAGCCGCGCGTGATCGAACTGCTCCTGGTGAGCACGCTTCCCACCATGATCTACGCCCAGCGGGGTTTCCCCTCCATCGGGCTGATCCTTGCCACGCTGGTGGGCGGGGCCTTTGCCGCCGGCAGCGCGGGTGCCTTCAACTGCTACATTGACCGCGACATCGACAAGCTGATGCATCGGACCGAGAACAGGCCGCTGGTTACCGGTGAAGTCACCCCCCGCGAGGCCCTGGTCTTTTCCTGGCTGCTCGGCGCAGCCGCCATCGTAATCCTGTGGTTCGGAGCGAACCCGCTATCCGCCTGGCTGGGGCTCGGCGCCATCTTCTTCTACGTGGTCATCTACACCATGATCCTCAAGCGCCGCACCGCGCAGAACATCGTGTGGGGAGGTGCCGCTGGCTGCTTCCCGGTGCTGATTGCCTGGGCCGCGGTGACCAACTCTGTGGAGTGGCCCGCCGTCATCCTGTTCATGGTGATCTTCCTGTGGACTCCGCCGCACTACTGGCCGCTCTCCATGCGCTACGGCGAGGATTACCGGAACGCCAACGTCCCCATGCTGGGAGCGATTGCCGGCGCCAAAGTCGTGTCCGTCCAGGTGGTTCTCTACGCATGGGCCATGGTGGCCTGCTCCCTGCTGATGGTTCCGGCCGGCGGCGCCGGGTGGGTCTACACCGTTACCGCCGTCCTTGCCGGCGCCTGGTTCCTGTACGAATCCCACGCCCTCTACGCCCGCGCCCAGCGTGAGGACATTCCGGACAAGCGCGCCATGAAGGTATTCCACGGCTCCATCAGCTACCTGACGCTGCTCTTCATCGCACTTGCTGTGGACCCGTTCATTGGGCACGCCTTTATCCGCTAGAGAACCGAAACGCACCCGGCGGCTCCCATATTCTGTGGGGGCCGCCGCGTTGTCTTAAGCGCAAAACGCGACCACGGCGGATGCCCAGCTACCCTGCCCAATTCGTTGCCCCAACGAACGATATGACATCTTTGTCATATCTGTCACCTTTTCTGTCATTTACAGTTATGAACTGCTTACGGTGGAGCGGACCCTTCCCCCTGTTGAAAAGGAAAATACAATGGAAGCCCGTCCCGCCGCAGTCCCCGCTCCCAGCCACAGCCCGCCAGGATCCAAGGAAAAACCCGGCGGCTTCACATTGCGGCGGCCGCGCCTGCCCCGGCATCTGGGTGCGGACGTGCCGGCCTCCCTGGTGGTGTTCCTGGTGGCCCTTCCGCTTTCGCTGGGCATCGCCGCAGCCTCCGGAGCGCCCATCATGGCCGGCCTCATCGCCGCGGCCGTGGGCGGCATCGTGGCAGGCAGCCTTGGCGGCTCGCCGCTCCAGGTGAGCGGACCGGCGGCCGGGCTGACCGTCGTCGTCGCCGGCCTGGTCCAGGAATTCGGGTGGCAGGTGACCTGTGCCGTCACCGCCGCGGCGGGCGTCGTGCAACTCCTGCTGGGCATCAGCCGGGTGGGCAGGGCTGCCCTGGCCGTGTCACCGGTGGTGGTCAAGGCCATGCTGGCCGGCATCGGCGTCACCATCATCCTGCAGCAGCTCCACGTTCTTCTGGGCTCGAAGCCCGCCGGCTCAGCCTTTGAGAACCTTGCCGCCCTTCCCTCGGCTATCACGGACCTGGACCTGCACGGCGCCCTCCTGGGACTTGCCGTCGTGGCCATCCTCCTCGGCTGGAAGTTCCTGCCGGCAGCTGCCAGGCGCGTCCCCGGCCCCCTTGCCGCCGTCGCGGCAGGCACCTCACTTGCTGTCGCGTTCGCGCCGGGGGTCGAACGCATCCCGCTGGACGGCTCGATCCTGGATGCCATGGCCCCGCCCCAGCTCCCCGACGGAAACTGGCGGGCGTTCGCCTTTGCCATCCTGACCATGGCTTTGATCGCGAGCATCGAGTCCCTCCTGTCCGCCGTTGCCGTGGACAAAATGCAGACCGGTCCCCGGACCAACCTCAACAGGGAGCTCATCGGCCAGGGAGCCGCAAACATCGTTTCCGGGTCACTGGGCGGCCTGCCCGTAACGGGCGTAATCGTCCGCAGCGCCACCAACGTGGAGGCTGGCGCCGCCAGCCGGGCGTCCGCCGTGCTGCATGGCGTCTGGGTCCTTGCATTCTCGACCCTTTTTGCCGGCCTGATCCAGCTGATCCCGCTTGCTGTCCTGGCCGGCCTGCTGGTGGTGATCGGTGCGCGGCTCATCAAGCTGGCAGATATCAGGACCAGCCTGCGGACCGGGGACTTCGCCATCTACGTGGTGACCCTGCTCTGCGTAGTGTTCCTGAACCTGCTTGAAGGCGTCATGATGGGCCTGGCACTTGCCGCGGCCAGCGTGCTGTGGCGCGTCCTGCGGGCCCCCATCCAGGCACACCGGCCCGCCACGCCGTCGTCGCCGTGGCGGGTGACCATTGCCGGCTCATGCAGCTTCTTCGCGCTGCCCAAGCTCAGCGGCGTCCTCCAGGTTGTCCCCGGCGGGGCGGACGTTGTAATGGAGCTGAACGCCGACTACGTGGACCATTCCTTCCGTGAAGCCCTCATCGCCTGGCAGCTGCAGCACCAGGCCACGGGCGGCAGCGTCAACATCGAGGAGCACGGGAACACCGTGTTCAGGGACGCCGCGCAGCGTGCACCCCGCCGAGAAGACGCAACGGAACTGCCACTTCCCCCAAGGAAGGAGCCGCTGCTTCTCGGCATCAACAAATACCACCGCCGGTTCGCCCACCAGGTCCGTCCGCTGGTACATGACTTGGCGGAAGCGCAAAATCCGGACAGCCTGTTCGTGGCCTGCGTCGACTCCCGGGTCAATCCGAATCTCATCACCAGCAGTGGTCCGGGGGACCTGCTGACCCTGCGGAACATTGGCAACGCAGTGTGCGGCCATGGCGAGGAAGCGTCGGTTGATGCAGCCCTGTCTTTTGCCGTGAACGGCCTGGGGGTGCAGTCGCTGGTCATTTGCGGTCACTCCAACTGCGGCGCCATGAAGGCGCTGCTTGAGGAAGCCGACGGCGGCAGCAACAGTTCGCTGGGCCCGGCGTTTGGGCAGTGGCTGGACCATGCCCGGCCGAGTTATGCGGAACTGCAGGAGGGCCATCCCGTCGGGATGCAGGCCGCGGCGGCCGGCTACAGCGTGGTTGACCAGCTGGCCATGGTCAACGTGGCGTTGCAGTTGGCAAAGCTGCAGAGCCATCCTGTCGCGGGGCCAGCGATCGCCGGGGGCGGGGTACAGGCCACCGGCCTCTTCTACGACATCGCCACGGCGCGCGTCCTCAGGATCACGGCGGACGGGATTGAGAACCTGGATCCGGCGTTCGACGCCGGAGCCCAGGAAAGCGTCCTGGCTGGCCGGTAACTCCACACCGCCAGGGCCTTAACCGAAGAGAGGCGCCCCGTCCCCGGAAGGGGCGGGGCGCCTCCCGGCGTTCCAGACGGACGGGGCGCTTACTTCGTAGCGCCGGCCCGTTCCGCCGGGCTGGAATGGGCAACGTCCCAGGCGTTCGTCGAGGCGGCCATCAGCAGCGCCGCGCCGAGCATGTGGGCCGCCACCAGCAGGGCCGGAATGCCGTTGTAGTACTGGGTGAAACCAATGATGGCCTGGAGCACGGTAACGCCCAGCAGCATCAGGGCCGCGGTCCGGAACGGGCCCGTGACGCGGCGCCTGAAGACCAGCACCAGTGCCACTACGGTTCCGGCCGTGACCAGGTAGGCGGGTACAGCGTGGATGTGCGAGAACAGGTCCCAGTCAAGGTTGTTGCGGGGGGCGTCGGCGTCACCGGCATGCGGGCCGGCGCCGGTAACCACCACGCCGAGCATCACGGCGGCGGCGGAAGAAAGGGCGACGGCGGACGTCACCGGGCGCAGGACAGCAGGCAGCGCGGCATGCGGGGCAGCCAGGAAGCGGCCCGTGCGGCCATAGGCCCGGTTGACCAGGAGGGTGGAGAACACCACAAGGGCCATCGACACGAGGAAGTGCAGGCCCACAACCCAGGGGTTGAGGTTGGTGAGGACGGTGATTCCGCCGATGACGGCCTGCGCCGGGATGCTGGCAAGGAGGCCGATCGCCAACAGGAAGAGGTCCTTGCGTTCCTTGCGCAGGTTCCACAGGAACACCAGCATCAGGACGGCCACCGCGGCCAGGGCAAACGTCAGGAGCCGGTTTCCGAACTCGATGAAGCCGTGGATGCCCATCGCCGGGGTGTTGACCAGCGAGTCCGAGGTGCAGCGGGGCCAGGTGGGGCAGCCAAGGCCGGACGCCGTGAGCCGGACCGCGCCGCCGGTGACCACCAGGAGCGTCTGGCCGATCAGGGATGCGACGGCGAGCCGGCGGATCCTGACGTCCACGGTGCGGGGGAGCCGCGACGCCAGGCGGCCGGCAATCTGGGGGAGGCGTGAAGCCGTGGTCACGATTTTCTCAATTCCACTTGAACCAACGGATGGCAGCTGCCCCGGCGATGACCGTCCAGAGCAGCAGGATGAGGGCGGCGCCGCCGTTTACGGCCCCGCCCAGGAAGGCGGCGCGCATCGACTCGCCCAATGCGCCGGAAGGCAGGAAGTGCACGACAGCCTGAGCGGCGGCGGGCAGCCTTTCGGCCGGGAGCACGATGCCGCCCATGGCTCCAAGGAGGATCCACAACAGGTTGGTGATGGCCAGCGTGGCTTCGGGACGCACGGTTCCGGCCACCAGCAGCCCGAGCGCGGTGAAAGCCGCCGCGCCCAGCGCGAGGAGCCCCAGTCCCGGAAGCCAGCCCGCCGCGGCCGGCTGCCAGCCCAGGGCGAGGGCGACAAGGCCCACCACCACAACCTGGATGCACAGGACGGCCAGGACCGCAAGGATCTTGCCGGCAATCAGTCCGCCACGCCCCAGTGGCGTGGTGGACAGGAACCGGAGCACCCCGTAGCGGCGGTCGAATCCGGTGGCGATGCCCTGGCCGGTGAAGGCGGTGGACATCGCGCACAGTGCAAGGATCCCTGGGACGGCCACGTTGATACGGCTGGAGCCCATGCCGTCCAGGATCGGGGTCACCGTCAGCCCCACCAGCGCCAGCAGCGGAAGAACCACTGCGAGGATCAGCTGTTCGCCGTTCCGCAGCATGGCCAGTGCCTCATACCGGCCCTGCAGCAGGACGCGGCGCAGCAGGGACGCGGGCTGCTGCTGGTCCTGGAGTGCTGCGGTGCTCATCGGATGTCCTTTCCTGAAATGTCCAAAAAGACGTCTTCAAGGCTACGCGCCTCAAGGCTCATCGAGGCAGGCATGATGCCTTTCGCTTCCCACCACTGGGCAAGGGCGGAGAGGTGGCGCGGCGTTAGTGCTCCGGTCACCGTGTAGCTGCCGGAGCGGGCCTCGGAAACGTCGACGTCGTCCGGCAGCACCGCCGCCAGGTCCAGGCCCGACGGGGCTTCAAACACCAGGGTCCGCACGTGGTCGGTGCCATGGTCCGTGACAGGGCTGCGTTGCAGCAGCTCCTGGACCGTGCCCTCCGCAACGTTGCGGCCGCCGTCGATGATGTACACGTAGTCCGCCAGCCGCTGCGCATCATCCATCAGGTGCGTGGTCAGGATGATCCCCATCCCGTTGTCACGCAGCTCGGCGATGAGGTCGAACACCAGCTGCCGCGATTGCGGGTCCAGGCCAGCGCTGGGCTCGTCAAGGAACAGAACTTCGGGCCTGCCGATCAGGGCTGCGGCCAGTGCCAGGCGCTGCTTCTGTCCGCCGGAGAGCCTGCGGACACCCGTCCGGCTGAAGGTGTCGATGCCGAGCCGGCCCACCAGGTCATCCAGCGGCCAGGGATTGGCATACAGGCCGGCGATGTGCCGCAGCAAAGGCAGGGGCCTGGCCGACGGCGGGAGGCCGCCGTCCTGCAGCATTACGCCCACGCGGGACCTCAGGGCGGCACCCGCCGTGTCAGGATCCTGGCCCAGCAGCGAGATGCTGCCGCCGGTGCGCTTCTGCAGGCCCTGCGCGCATTCGAGGGTTGTTGTCTTGCCGGCGCCGTTCGCGCCGAGCAGGGCGGTAACCTGTCCGCGCTCCGCAACGAGGGAAACACCGCTGACAACCCTGAGCATCTTGCCGTCCAGGCTGGACAGGGGGCCAACGTCCTTGATGAGCCCATGGATGGACAGGACGGGGGACTGGGGGGATCGCACCACAGTATTCTACGGGATGTAGTATATGGAGCCGCCCTTCAGGAAGGTGCCCTATCCTTGGGAATTTTGCGATCCCAGGAGTTTGCGCGGCGGCGGGGCCAAGGTCAGCCTGCCCTTACTGGAGTGCGGGACTAAATTACGACATGATTGTGTTGTGTATTCCATGACCGATACCAGTGCTGCGCCTGTGGCAGGGCCGGGTCCTGTCGCCTCCAGCCCTGTGGCTGAGGCCGACGAGCGCACCCGGGACCGGGTCCTCGCCGCCGTTTTGGAGCATGGACCCGTCAGCGCCGCTGAACTGGGGGACATGCTGGGCTTCACCCCGGCGGCTGTCCGCCGGCACCTGGACCACCTTTCGCGCGCCGGCGTCATCGAGGTCAAGCGCGTGGCGAAACCGGGAGCAGGCGCAGGCCGCCCGGCCCGCCGCTACGTCCTCAGCTCCCAGGGCCAGACAAGCCTGGGCAACGACTACCTCGATATTGCAGCCCTGGCGCTCCAGCAGCTGCAGAAAGTTGCCGGCCCGGATGCTGTGCGCGCCTTCGCCGAAGAGCGGTTCGCAGACATGGAGCGGCGCTACGCTCCTGAAATTGAAAAGGCCGGCCCGGACATCCGGGACCGCGCCACGGCCCTGTCGGCCGCTTTGAGCCGCGACAACTTCGTGGCCTCCGCAGCCTCCATCGAGGCCAAGGCACCCCTCCCCGCCGCGCTGTCCAGCGTGCAGCTCTGCCAGGGCCACTGCCCCATCCAGCAGCTCGCGGCCCGGTTCCCGGTGTTCTGCGACGTTGAAACCGAAGTGTTCTCAAGACTGGTAGGCGTGGACGTACGCCGGCTCTCCACCCTGGCACGCGGCGGGCACGTCTGCACCACCCACATTCCTACAGGCAGGCTGTCTGCCAAACCGGCCACCGTGCCGGCCGCAGCCCCCGCAGGCCTGGACGAAGTAATCAACCATCAGCAAGAAAGGCCGTGATGACGGACCAACTATCAGAGAAAGCAGTAGCCGAAAACACTGTGATCTCGGAGATTCTGGAAAAGAATCCCGAGCTCCACGGCATCGGCAACTATGAGTACGGCTGGGCCGACAAGAACGACGTCGGCGCCAATGCACGGCGTGGTCTCGATGAAGAGGTAGTCCGGGACATTTCGGCCAAGAAGAGCGAGCCGGAATGGATGCTCGACCTCCGCCTCAAGGGCCTGAAGTACTTCGACCGCAAGCCGATGCCCACCTGGGGTGCAGACCTCTCCGGCATCGACTTTGACAACATCAAGTACTTCGTCCGGTCCACGGAGAAGCAGGCTGCCAGCTGGGAAGACCTCCCGGAGGACATCCGCAACACGTACGAGAAGCTGGGCATCCCGGAAGCCGAGCGGAGCCGTCTGGTCTCGGGCGTCGCCGCACAGTACGAATCCGAGGTGGTCTACCACCAGATCCGCGAGGACCTCGAAGCCCAGGGCGTTATCTTCCTGGACACTGACACCGCGCTGAAGGAACACCCGGAGATCTTCCAGGAGTACTTCGGCACCGTGATCCCTGTGGGCGACAACAAGTTCGCTTCGCTGAACACCGCCGTCTGGTCCGGCGGCTCCTTCGTGTACGTGCCCAAGGGCGTCCACGTGGACATCCCGCTGCAGGCCTACTTCCGCATCAACACGGAAAACATGGGCCAGTTCGAGCGCACCCTGATCATCGCCGACGAGGACTCCTACGTCCACTACATCGAAGGCTGCACCGCGCCGATCTACACCTCGGACTCGCTGCACTCCGCCGTGGTGGAAATCATCGTGAAGAAGGGCGCCCGCGTCCGCTACACCACCATCCAGAACTGGTCGAACAACGTGTACAACCTGGTGACCAAGCGCGCAATCTGCGAAGCCGGCGCCACCATGGAATGGGTTGACGGCAACATCGGCTCCAAGGTCACCATGAAGTACCCGGCCGTCTACCTGGTGGGCGAGCACGCCAAGGGTGAGACCCTGTCCATCGCGTTCGCCGGCGAAGGCCAGCACCAGGACACGGGCTCCAAGATGGTCCACATCGCGCCCAACACCAAGAGCTCCATCATCTCCAAGTCGGTGGCCCGCGGCGGCGGCCGTGCTGCCTACCGCGGCCTGGTCCAGGTCCGCGAAGGCGCCAAGCACTCCGCCAACACCGTGCGTTGCGACGCGCTCCTGGTGGACACTATTTCCCGCTCGGACACCTACCCGTACATCGACATCCGCGAGGACGATGTGCAGCTGGGACACGAGGCCACCGTTTCCCGCGTCAGCGAGGAGCAGCTCTTCTACCTCATGTCCCGCGGCATGCCCGAGGACGAGGCCATGGCCATGATCGTGCGCGGCTTCATTGAGCCGATCGCCCGCGAGCTGCCCATGGAATACGCCCTTGAGCTGAACCGCCTCATCGAACTCCAGATGGAAGGATCCGTCGGTTAATGACTGCCGAAGCAACTACCGAAAAGGCGCGCATCGGCGCACCGTCGATCGCCGGCTTCACCGAGGAAGGCGAACACCTGGTCGCCTCCAAGGTTGACCGCCACCACAGCCACGGCACGCAGGTGATGGCCTCGCGCGCTGAGCGCCTCACCAGCCATGACGTGGCCGACTTCGCCCTGCCCAACGGCCGGGAAGAGGAATGGCGCTTCACCCCGGTGCGCGAACTTGCCAACCTGCTGTCCGACGCTCCGTCCGCGGCCGGTGCCCTGGCCGTTTCCGTCGAAGCCCCCGCGGCCGTGGCGCAGCGGACCCTCCGCGCAGGCGAAGCCCCCCGTGGTGCCACGCTGATCCCCGCCGACCGCGCCGCTGTGGTCGCCTCCGCCAATGCCGGTGACGCCCAGCTGATCTCCATCCCGGCGAACGCCGAGCTGGACGCTCCCGTGCGCGTTGTCCTGACCGGCAACGGCGCGGGCCTCCGCAGCAACTCCCACGTGGTCATCGAGGCCGGGGCCAACAGCCGCGGCGTCGTGATCATCGAACACGACGGCTCTGCCGACCACGACGGCAACGTGGAAATCCTGGTCCGCGACGGTGCCCACCTCACCGTCGTGTCGCTGCAATTGTGGGGCGACGACGCCAAGCACCTGGCACAGCACGACGCCGAGGTTGCCAAGGACGCCGTGTACAAGCACATTGCCGTGACCCTCGGCGGGAAGATCGTCCGCTTGAACTCCAACGTCCGGTTCTCCGGCGAAGGGGCAGAGGCCGAGCTCCTGGGCCTGTACTTCGCCGATGCCGGACAGCATCTTGAGCACCGCTCGTTCGTTGACCACAACATGCCCAACTGCAAGTCCAACGTCCTGTACAAGGGCGCCCTGCAGGGCAAGGGCGCGCACACGGTGTGGGTTGGCGACGTCCTGATCCAGAAGCAGGCCGAAGGCACCGACTCCTACGAGAAGAACCAGAATCTGGTGCTCACCGACGGCTGCCGCGCGGACTCCGTGCCCAACCTCGAGATCGAAACCGGCCTGATCGAAGGTGCCGGCCACGCCAGCGCCACCGGCCGGTTCGACGACGAGCACTTGTTCTACCTGATGGCACGCGGCATCCCCGAGGATGTTGCCCGCCGCCTGGTGGTCCGTGGCTTCCTCAACGAGATCATCCAGCAGATCAAGGTTCCGGCCCTCGAAGAGCGCCTGACCGAGGCTGTGGAACGCGAACTCGCGGCAATCGACTACTAGGGACAGGCAGGCAGGAACGTATGAGCGGCACACCCAAGGGCGAGCTGGTTTGCAGCGCCAACGACATCCAGGTCAAGCAGGCGCTGCGGATCCTGATCGACGGCTATCCCGTGGCCGTGGTGCGGGATTCCATGGGGGACATCCACGCCATCGGTGACACCTGCTCGCATGCGGACATTTCGCTGTCCGAGGGCGACGTGGAGGGCTGCGCCATCGAGTGCTGGGGCCACGGCTCCCAGTTCGACCTGCGCAGCGGCCAGCCGCTCCAGCTCCCCGCCTACGATCCTGTACCAGTGTTCGCCGTCGAACTCGACGGAGACGACGTCTATGTGGACGTCACCAACGTTTTGAACGGCGCAGCAGTAAACAACTACTGAGCGCCCGCAGCACCAGACTTACGAGCGAAAAGAAAGAAGAGCATGTCAACTCTTGAGATCAAGGACCTGCACGTCAGCATTGAGACGGAACAGGGCACCAAGGAGATCCTGAAGGGCGTCAGCCTGATCATCAGGACCGGCGAGACGCACGCCATCATGGGCCCCAACGGCTCCGGCAAGTCCACCCTCGCCTCCACCATCGCCGGCCACCCGCGCTACACCGTCACCAGCGGCACCATCACGCTGGACGGCGAAGACGTGCTGGCCATGAGCGTTGACGAGCGCGCACGCGCCGGCGTCTTCCTGGCCATGCAGTACCCCGTGGAGGTTCCGGGCGTCACCATGACCAACTTCCTGCGCACCGCCAAGACCGCAATCGACGGCGAAGCACCCAAGCTGCGTACCTGGACCAAGGACGTCAAGGATGCCATGGAGAAGCTGCGCATTGACGCCGACTTCGCCCAGCGCAACGTCAACGAAGGCTTCTCCGGCGGTGAGAAGAAGCGCGTGGAGATCCTTCAGCTGGAGCTCTTCAAGCCCAAGTTCGCCGTCCTGGACGAGACCGACTCCGGCCTGGACGTTGACGCACTGAAGATCGTCTCCGAGGGCGTCAACCGCGCGCACGCGGAGGGCAACATGGGCACGCTGCTCATCACCCACTACACCCGCATCCTGCGCTACATCAAGCCCGACTTCGTGCACGTCTTCGTGGACGGCCAGGTTGTGGAGGAAGGCGGCCCGGAGCTGGCCGACCGCCTCGAGGAAGAAGGCTACGACCGTTACGCCAAGGGCGCCGGCGCAGCCACCATCGCGGCCTCTGCCGCGGCACAGGCCTAGTAAGGACGATCTGTCATGACCGAAATCAAGCCGGGCCGCACGGCCCTGGAGGACGTCGAAGAGGCGCTCAAGGACGTCATTGACCCTGAGCTTGGCGTCAACGTTGTGGACCTGGGCCTCCTGTACGGCCTGAAGTACTCCGACGACGACGGCGCGCTCCTGATCGACATGACGCTCACCACCGCCGCGTGCCCGCTCACCGATGTGCTGGAGGAGCAGGTAGGCCAGGCCCTGGACGGCGTCGTTGACGACTGGCGCCTCAACTGGGTATGGATGCCGCCATGGGGTCCGGAACGGATCACCGACGACGGCAAGGACCAGATGCGGGCCCTCGGCTTCAACATCTAAAAAAGTACGACGACGGCGGGCCACCTTTCGCAGGAAAGGTGGCCCGCCGTCGTCGTTGTTGCTGCTAAAGCGTGGCTGCTGAGAACGTGTCGCACTGGTTGATGTCGCCGGACTGGTAGCCGCGGGAGAACCAGCGCTGGCGCTCCTCGCTTGAGCCGTGGGTCCAGCCTTCGGGGGAGACCCGTCCGGTGGCGGCTTTCTGAATCCGGTCATCACCCACGGAGGCAGCGGCGGACAGTGCGTCGTTGACGTCCTGCGGGGTGAGGGGTTCCAGATAGGGCTGCCCGGTCTTGGGATCGGGGGTGGTGGAGGCGTACTTGGCCCAAAGGCCGGCGTAGCAGTCGGCCTGAAGCTCAGTGCGGACGGAACCGGATTCGGGCCCCTTCGGATCCTGCTGCGCGCGTTTCAGGTCGCCCAGCAGGTTCTGGACGTGGTGGCCGAACTCGTGTGCCACCACGTATTCCTGGGCCAGCGGGCCGCCTGACGAGCCGAACCGGTCCACCAGCTCCTGGAAGAACCCGGGATCAAAGTACGCGGTGGTGTCGGTAGGGCAGTAGAAGGGTCCTACCTCGGAGGTGGCGGCTCCGCACGCCGTGTTGGTGCCGCCGCTGAAGATGACTGCCTTCGGCTGCGGGTACTGCACGTTGTACTTCTTGAGGTAGCCAGGCCAGAACGCATTGAGGCTGTTCACGGTGCCGGTTATCCGGCAGTCGAGCCGGGCGTCGGCGTCCGCGCCGGTGCTGCAGGCCGGAGCCGTGCCCTGGGACTGGCCCGCCGTGCCGCCGTCGGTGAGGCCGCCGAGCATGTTGGGGTTGATGCCGAGGAGGAGCGCAATGAGCAGCACCAGGCCGCCGCCGATTCCGCCGCCGACTTTTACCCCCGTACCCATGCCCCGGCGGTCCTGGACCTGGGAGGGATCAAGCTGCACATTGTCGTTGAAACTCATAACGTCACATTACCCGCGGGCCGCAGGCTCAATCCGGGCCAGCCGGTAAAGTTGGTGCGTGCCTTTCCTCGACAAGATCCAGCGGTGGGCCGGCCAACGCCCGCACGACACTGCGGTGCTGATCGCCGGGAGGCGCCTGGACTGGGTCGGGCTGCGCGACGCCGCAGCCGGACTGGTCGCCGAGAGCAAATCGGTGACCACCCTCTGCGAAACCAACTCCGTGGACTTCGCCGTGAAGTTCGCCGCCGCCGTTGCCGGCAGCCGCCAGTGCGCGGTCCTGGATCCTGAGTGGCCGGCTTCCCTTCAGGAGGACATTGCCCGGCGGGTGGAGGCCTGCGCCGTTCCGTCCCCGGTGTCCCCGGATGACGAACTGGCCGATGGTCCGCTGGACGCAGGGTTCCTGATCGGTCTCACCTCGGGAACCACGTCCGTGCCGAAGGCCTTCACCCGCTCCCGCCGGTCCTGGCAGGAGTCCTTTGACGCCTCGATCGAATTCTTCGGCCTTCGCAAGGACGACGTCACCCTGGCTCCGGGTCCGCTCGCGGCCAGCCTCAACCTTTATGCGCTGGCCGAGTGCCTCTACGCCGGGTCCGAATTCCAGACGCTGGAGACCTTCGACGTCGGGGATGTCCACGCCGCGATCACCCACGACCGTGTGACCCGGCTGGTCCTGGTACCCACCATGCTGCGGATGCTCAGCGAACGCGGGATGACAGGATGCGTCGATGCCTCGAACATCCGCACCATCATCTGTGCGGGGTCCAAACTTGATGCCCGCACTCTGGAAGCAGCCCGGCGCTGGGCGCCCAACGCCACCATCTACGAATACTACGGCGCATCCGAACTGAGCTTCGTATCCGGCCTGGGACTGGCTCCCGGGCAGCCGGCCACCGCCGGCGGCAGCGGAATCGGACGGCCCTTCCCCGGCGTCGAAGTCCGGATCCTGGAGGACGACGGCGCCCCGGTCCCCGATGGCGGGTACGGGAACATCTGCGTCCGCAGCGGCATGGTGAGCAACGGGTATCTGTGGGGCGACGACGGCGAAGCACTGCGGTCCTTCGGCGACTGGTACACGGTGGGGGACCAGGGCTATCTGGCGGACGGCGAACTGCACATCCTCGGACGGCGTGCCGACATGATCCTCACCGCCGGCCGGAACGTCTACCCGCACGAGGTGGAACTCGCCGTGGCGACAGTCCCCGGAGTTGCTGCCGCCGTCGCCGCCGGTATGCCCGACGATTTACGCGGGCAGCGCGTGGTGGCCGGGGTTCTTCCGTCCCATGGCGGCCTTACCGCGACTCAGCTGCGGGCCGGGCTGGAGGACATCCTGTCCCGGCATAAACGCCCGCTTCAGTATTACCTGCTGGCCGAGCTTCCCGTCACTGACCGCGGAAAGGTCAGCCGCAACCTACTCCTCGAGTGGATCAGCGCCCGGGACCCGAGGGTGCGTTCCCTTGCCGGCTGACTTCCTGCCGCCCGACCGCCAGCCGGTCATCATCGCCGCCCGCCGCACCCCTGTGTGCCCGGTCAACGGTGCACTGCGGTCCCTGCGCGCCCACGAGCTCCTGGCCCCGGTCCTGGCCGCGCTCGTTGCCGACCTTGCCCTGGACCCGGCCTCTGTTGCCGACGTGTTGATCGGCAATGCCGTTGGCGGCGGCGGAAACGTTGCCAGGCTGGCCCTGCTGGAAGCCGGACTCCCGGTCAGCGTCCCCGGGATCACGGTCGACCGCCAGTGCGGTTCGGGCCTGGACGCGATCGTCCTTGCATCCCGGCTGGTGGCGGCCGGGGGCAGCCCGATGTACCTGGCGGGGGGAGTGGAGAGCACCAGCACCGCGCCCCTGCGTGCGCACCGGAAGGAGGACGACGGCGGCCCGGAGTTCTACCGCCGCGCCCAGTTTGTGCCGCGCAGCTTTGGCGACCCGGACATGGGTGTGGCGGCGGAAACGGTTGCAGCGGAATACGGCGTGGGCAGGGAGCGCCAGGATGACTTCGCGCTGGCAAGCCACCGAAAGGCCATTGCGGCCGCCCGGGAGGGACATTTTGCCGGTGAACTCGTGCCGCTGGAGACATCCTCGGGGACTGTGACGTCCGATGGTGGCCCGCGTCGGGGCCTCACCCCTGCCGTCATGGCGCGGTTCCCTGCCGCCTTCGTGCCAGGGGGGACTGTCACCGCCGGAAACTCCTGCTTTGACGCGGATGCCGCGTCCGCCGTCGTCATCACCTCCCTGGCGCGTGCGCGTGAACTGGGGGTGCCCGACGCGATGCTGGTGCTCGGTACTGCCACCTCCGGCGTGGCTCCCCAGCTGCTGGGAATCGGCGCCGTCCCGGCTGCCGCTGAGGTGCTGGCAACGGCAGGCGTGGCAGCGGACGAGCTGGACCTGGTGGAATTCAACGAGGCCTTCGCGTCCCAGACATTGGCGTGCCTGGACCAGCTGGGCATTGACCCGGATCGGGCGAACCTCGACGGCGGCGCGCTGGCTTTGGGGCATGCGTACGGTGCGTCGGGCGCCGTCCTCGTGACACGGCTGCTGGCCCAGGCACGGAGGATGGGGACGCCGGGCGCCCTGGGGCTGGCCATGATCAGCATGGCCGGTGGAATGGGGACGGCTGCGTTAGTGCAGTACGGGCGCCTCCGGCCCTAGTCTTCCGCCTCGCCCAGGCCCCGCGCGGCGAGCGCCTCACCTGTTTGGCGGGCATAGGCCACCGAGGTGATGAACACCGGCAGGACCAGCGCCCGTGGATTGCGCTCCAGGCCCCTGGCCTTCGCGGAATCGCGGACGTCGGCGAAGGTGCCCGCGATGAAGGGAATGCTGCGGAGCATGATGCCGATGGTCAGGGCGAAGCGCTCTGGATCGGCGCCAAACCGCTGGAAGGGACGCGCCAGCTGGACTACGCCGTCGAGGAGTTGCTGGATGGGAGTGGTTGCGGTGAGCAGGGACGCGGCCATGACGCAGACCAGGATGTTCAGAACGATCCGCGCTGCCGTGGGGCCGCCCAGCTGCCACCATTGAAACAGTCCGATGACCAGCAGCACGGGGGCCAGCGGCCTGACGGCGCCCCACAACCGTTTGAGTCCTGCACCGCTGCCCAGGAACAGCCCGCCCAGGGCCGCGAGTACCGCTGCGGAGATGCGCCAGTCCACAATGATGAAGGACAGCAGTCCGCAGGCAAGGACCACGAGGAACTTCAGCGCAAGCGGCGCACGGTGCAGGAGCGAGTTGCCCGGCACGTAGTTGGCAAGGAGGAAGCCGTGGCCCCTCACGGCGCGTCCCGTCCTGCCGGATCCAGGGCCTGCATGCACCAATGGCGGTACGCTGCCACCGCTTCGGTGGGCGCGCCGTCGAACGCCACCCGGCCCTCCTGGACCACCAGGACCCGTTCCATGTCCAGGGCCAGGTCAAGGTCATGGGTGGACATGATGATTTGCTGGTCCAGGTCCGCCAGGGTCCGGCGAAGCAGTTCGCGGTTGCGCAGGTCCAGGAGGGTGGAGGGCTCGTCCAGTACGAGCACCTTGGGTTCGACGGCGAGGACGGCGGCGAGCGCCATCAACTGGCGTTCGCCGCCCGAGAGTTCGTAGATGCTTTGGTCCGCCAGGTGCAGCAGGCCAAGGCGTGCGAGGGCAGATTCGGCTTTGCTGCGTCGTTCGGTGCCGTTGCGGACGGAGCGGCGCAGCGACAGCTCCACGTCTTCCCGCCCGGTGGGCATCACCAGCTGGGACAGCGGATCGGTGAACACGAACCCTACGTTCCGCCGGACTTTGCGGACGGCGCGGACTGTGTCGTCGCCGTCGACCGTCACCGTGCCGCTGGTGGGCTGGATGAGCCCGTTGACCAGGCGCAGAAGCGTGGATTTGCCGGATCCGTTCGCGCCGATGACGCCCACCCGTGCTTCGTCCAGCCTCAGGCTGACGGCGTCAAGGAGGACCTTGGGTTGGGGTGATTCCTCCGTCTCGACGGCGACGCTCACCTGGTCAAAGGCCACCGCAGGCATGGCGGCCTACGCGCTTTCGGCCGGCAGCCCGCGGCGCCGTACGCGGCGGACCAGGACGTCGGGGAAGGCCCGGTGGAGGGCTACGGCGATGGCGGCGGCGAGGACGTTCTTGATGATGTCCCCGGGGTAGAAGACCAGGTCGCTGACGAAGGCCTGCTCCAGGGTGGCCTTGGAGTTCATGGCGATGCCGAGGATGCCCAGCGTGTGCACGATGACGACGCTCGTGGCAGTCGCGGACAGGAAGAACCACAGGGCACGTGCCTTAGTGGTGCGCCGGATGACCAGGGTGGCCAGCCACCCCACCACGCCCGCGGCAATGGGGAAGGCAATGATGTAGCCGGCGGAGGGACCGGCGAGGATGCCCAGGCCGCTGCGGCCCTGGCTGAAGATGGGCAGGCCCGCGAGGCCCAGGAGCGTGTAGAGCCCGACGGCGGCGAGTCCGCGGGCGGGGCCCAGCACCAGCCCGGTGAGCATCACGGCCAGGGTCTGAAAGGTGATGGGGACGCCGAAGCCGTTGAGGGCGAGTCCTGGTACCAGGGCTGCAGCGGCGACGAGGGCTGCAAAAACGGCGATCAGCCCCAGGTCCGTGCCGTTCCAGCGGCGTCGCTCTGTCCGTTTGCTCGTCTTGGGGGTGGTTTCAGTGTTGCTCATCGGTGGTCCTGTCGGGGTTGTACAAGCGGAATCTAATGTACAGCCGACGCTACCGGGGTGGAACGGGGGCCATTTTGTAGGAGTCCCACTAAGGCCGGCCGTGGGTGTTTCCGGCTGGGCACAACGGCGCCGCCGACCGGCGGCATCCTGCATGCCGGACGAAGGTGGGACGTGGGCGGAGCAGCTGGAACCCAGCTCCTTCTAACGGCTTGAGCCAATTTCCTGTGTAGCGTTTAGGGGACCTTCACCGGGCAGTTTTGCGGGCGGGTCATACGGGAATCAGCGTGTCGGGGTACGTGTGCATTCCAAGAGGGAGCCTTCCGATTGCTCCCTTAACGGAGACCGGCTTACGGGCGGTGATTGTCCACTCAGCCTCCCCCCGGAAATCGCACAGCAACTCATGGCGGGGATCCGGCAACGCATTCCGGGTACCGGTTGATTGCTAGGCTCGGGGTCATGGATGAGGCTTTGGGGAAGTTCCTCAACGATTTCGGCGAGCTCGTGCGTCTGTCCGCCGTGAGCGCTGGAGGCGGATCGGGAAGCAGTATCCGCGACGTGGTGCGCGCGCATCTTGGGACGGATCCCGGCGAGGTCGCCGTGGTCGCCGAGCCTATTCAGATGCTTCGCCTCGTCGACACGGACGCGGTTCTCGACGAGATTGCCAGTCGCGATCCGTCCGCGCGGGTAATCGGCGTCGGCGGTGGCCAGTTGCGCATGCACACGGATCTACGAGGCATGCTGGATCCCGGTCCCCTCGGCCGCTCCTTCCCATCTGTCTCGCAGCCGGACTATTCGAATGCGTCGGTAGGGCCGAGCGAGCAGCGCCGCACGCTGCAGTTCGGGCTCCGCCTGTTCCGGTACGACGAAGCCCCGGTGGCGATCCTGCAGCGCGGGGCATCCCCCAACGATCAGCGGTTCGTCCCGTCGCTCGAGGTCATCGCCACCAATGGGGACGCCGTATCCCGCCTCTTTTTCGAACTTCGAGAGCGCCTTGAGCGGGAGAGCATCTTCAAGGGCCAGGTGGTTCTGCTCTCTGCGACCGGGTTCGGTCCCGGCCGTGCACCCGCCACCGGTGGGATCACGTTCGTCGAGCGTCCGCGGGTCCGCGCAGCAGACGTCATCCTCGCGCCGGGGGTCCTTTCGCGCATCCGGGACCACACGCTAGCCGTGGGCCGACACGCTGCTGCGCTCACGGCCCTTGGCCAGCACCTCAAGCGCGGGCTCCTGCTCTACGGGCCGCCGGGTACTGGCAAGACGCACACCGTGCGGCACCTCATCGGGACTTCCGAGGGGACAACCGTGCTCATGATGGCCGGGCGTTCGCTGTCCCGTGTGAGCGAGGCCGCGCAGATGGCGCGGGCGCTCACGCCGTCGATCGTCGTGCTCGAGGACGTTGACCTCGTAGCCGAGGACCGCAGCTTCGGGCCCAGCCTACAGCCCCTCCTCTTCGAAATTCTCGACGCCCTCGACGGGCTTGACGGAGACGCGGACATCGCGTTCGTCCTCACGACAAACCGGGTCGAAATGCTCGAGCGAGCACTCGCCCAGCGGCCGGGTCGCGTGGACCTCGCCGTTGAACTCCCGCTGCCGGGACTCGCAGAGCGCCGCGCGCTGCTCGCTCTGTATGGGCGCGGCTTGGGCTTCTCGGACGCCGCCCTTGCCCGCGCGGCCGCGTTGATCGAAGGGACGACGGCATCGCTCGCCAAGGAGCTCGTCCGACGAGCTGTGCTTAGCGCCGCTAAGGAGGAAGCAGAGCTGGGGGACCGCCATCTCGACGACGCTGCAGCCCAGCTCATGGCCGAATCCGAAACGCTCACACGCACACTCCTGGGCAGCGAACCCGCCGTACCGAGGCCGAACGAGAGGATAGTGCGCGGTGGCGAGTTCGTACAGGAACCGATCCCACGGTCGACATCCCCCAGTAACTAATCCGCTAAGCTCGGCCCCGATCTATCCATCTTCTCCTCCCGACTGGAGATGGATGTTGCCATCCTCGAACACCGCGGCCACCCGTAGTCCCCCGGAGCCCTTTACTCCTCCTGATCCGAAGTGGCCAGGCCCCGCACTTGATAGCGTGTGGCACATGCCGATCAAACTAGAAAACGTAGGCATCGCCGTCAGCGACCTGGAAGCGACGATCGCCTTCTTCACCGACCTCGGGCTTACCGTCCTGGGCAGGGAGACCGTCAGCGGAGACTGGGCAGACACCGCCGTCGGCCTCGACGGCAACCATGCCAAAATTGCCTTGCTCCAGACGCCGGACGGCAACGGCCGCCTCGAACTCTTCGAATACATCCACCCTGAGGCAATCCAGACAGAGCCCACCCGCCCCAATGAGATCGGCATGCACCGCGTAGCCTTCTCAGTGGACGACATCGACCAGGCACTGGAGATCGCGGCACGGCACGGCTGCCATCCGCTTCGGGGCGTGGCAACGTATGGGGACGTCTATAAACTCACCTACCTCCGGGGCCCGAGCGGCATCATCGTGATGCTCGCCCAGGAGCTGACCAGAGGCTGATACCGTCCTGCCATATACTCCGAAGATGCCACTCTCGCACCCACCCAGCCATACCCAGCGCCCCGCTCCCACCCAGCGCGGAGGCCAAGAATGAGCGGCGGGCTCGTCGCCCTTCTGGATGACGTAGCGGCCCTCGCCCGCATCGCCGCCGCCTCGGTGGACGACGTCGCGGCCGGAGCCGCCAAGGCAGGGGCCAAGGCCGCAGGCGTCGTGATCGACGACGCCGCCGTCACCCCGCAGTACGTATCCGGCTCGGACCCGTCCCGCGAACTGCCGATGATCAAGAAGATCTTCTGGGGCTCCATCCGGAACAAGCTCCTCATCATCCTTCCGGCCCTGCTGCTCATCAGCGCCTTCGTCCCCTGGATCATCCCGTTCATCCTCATGCTCGGCGGCACGTACCTCTGCTACGAGGGCGCAGAGAAGGTCTGGCACAAACTCCGCGGCGGCCACCATGAGCCTGAGGAAGCGCCGGCCGTGGAACGCGGGCACGACGCGGAAGCCAAGGTAGTCAAGGGCGCCATCACCACGGACTTCATCCTGTCCTGCGAGATCATGGTCATCTCGATGAACGAGGTGGCAACAGAGTCCATCTGGGTCCGCGCCTTGATCCTGGTCCTGGTGGCCTTCGCCATCACTGTGCTCGTGTACGGCGCCGTCGCACTCATCGTCAAGATGGATGACATCGGCGTCCACCTGGCCGCCAAGGACTCTCCCCGCGCCAAGCGCTTCGGGCATCTGCTGGTCAGGGGAATGCCGGCCGTGCTCGCTGCGATTACGTTCGTGGGGACCATCGCCATGCTGTGGGTCGGCGGCCACATCATGGTGCAGGGGGTTCACGACCTTGGCTGGCACGCACCCTATGACCTGATCCATGCCCTTGAGCACCCGGTGGCCGGCGTTGCGGTGGTGGGCGGCTTCCTGGCCTGGCTGGTCGACACTCTGTGCTCGGCAGTTATCGGGCTCGCCTGGGGACTCGTCGTCCTGGCCATCGTGGGTCCGCTGCTGAAGGTGCTGCCCTTCGGAAAGTCGAAAGGCGGCCCCAAGAAGGCAGCCACTGCGGCAGGGAACGGCGCGCACCGGCCCGCAGAGAACGACAGCTGACAGCAACCGGCCGCATCCGTTGCGCCTCTCAGAAGGCGTAGCGGATGCGGCAGTACGGTGCGACGTCCTGGATCAGGGCGGTAAGTTGCCGTACATAGGCGGCCTTGGCCCGTGACCGGTAGCGGACATTGTTGAAGCCGTTCGACGAGGTCTTCGACTCCTGAAGGTCGGGGCGCCACAGGACGTTCTCGGCCTGGGGGTGCCATCCCAGGTTGACTTCGTGAAGCTGCTCATTGTGGGTACGGAAGATCACCTCGGCCGCAAGCTGTTCCTTGGCGGCCGGTGTCAGGGCTGCGTCGAGCTGGCGCAGAAGTTCCTCCCAGTCCGTGAGCCAGGTGTCGGTGATGATGACGGGGGAGAAGTTCACATGGACCTCGTAACCGGCCTCCACGAAGTCATTGATCGCGGCCATCCGCACCGCCATCGGCGATGTCCGCACGTCGACTGTCTTCGCCAGGTCCGCGGGCATGAGCGAGAAGCGGATCCGGGTGTGGCCACCGTGGTTCCACTTCAGCATCGCTGGATTGATGAACTTGGTGGCGAAGGACAGCTTCGCGTTGGGCAGTTCCCGGAACAACGTGACAAGTTCCTCCACGTTGTCGCTTATCAGGGCGTCTACCGAGCAGTCGCTGTTCTCGCCGATGTCATAGACCCAGAGTTCGGGGTCGCACTGGTTGGGCTCGAGCTTGATCCCCTGCCGGTTGGCGTGCCGCTCCACCGCCCTGGCGATCTGGTCGATGTTGGCGAACACCGTGACCGGGTTGCTGTAGCCCTTGTGCCGGGGAACGTAGCAGTAGGCGCAGGCCATGGCGCATCCGTTGGCGGTGGACGGCGCAATGAAATCCGCGGACCTGCCGTTTGGCTTGACGGTCAGCGACTTCTTGACCCCGAGGACCAGGGCCTCCGTCTTGATGCGTGACCAGCGCGGCACGTTGGTTTCGTCGCCGTGCACGTCCGGGATGTTCCAATGGTTTTCCACCGCCACGACGTCGGCGTCCGGCCAGCGGGCCACGATCTCCCGGCCGCGGGGCAGCTCCAGTGCGGCAGGCTGGGCGTAGATGCGCCGGATCTGGAGCAGCCGATCGAATTCCATGCCCTCATTGTCCGTGAACCTATGGCGCCGCCGCGCCCAGTTAAGCCCACGGCATCCGTCCAAATCATCCAGGGGTGCCGTTGAAAAATGGCCCGCCTGCCGGACGGTAGACTGGACTGTGCCGTTCTCACGGCCGCTCTGCCCAGCGTCCCTTCGCACACCGTGCGCGGACTGTGGCGTTCCCTGTTGTGAAAGGCCTTACCTGCTGTGATTACTGTCCAGGATCTTGAACTGCGCGCCGGTGCCCGGCTCCTGATGGACCAGGTGAGCTTCCGCATCGACAAAGGGGACAAGATCGGCCTGGTGGGCCGGAACGGAGCAGGAAAAACCACCCTGACCCGCGTCCTGGCAGGCGAAGGCCTTCCCGCTGCCGGCAAGGTGACCCGCAGCGGGGAGATCGGCTACCTGCCCCAGGACCCGCGCACTCCGGACATGGAGCAGCTCGCGCGGGACCGCATCCTCTCCGCCCGTGGACTGGACGTCGTCGTCGGCAAACTCCGCAAGGCGCACGATGAAATGGCCAGCGAGGACGCGGATGTCCAGCGCAAGGCCATGGGCCGGTACGACAGGCTCGAATCCGAATTCCTCGCAGCCGGCGGGTACGCGGCCGAGGCCGAAGCTGCCTCCATCTGCTCCAACCTCGCCCTCCCGGACCGCCTGCTGAACCAGCCGCTCAAAACGCTGTCAGGTGGCCAACGGCGCCGTGTGGAACTCGCCCGCATCCTGTATTCGGATGCCGAAACGATGCTCCTCGACGAGCCCACCAACCACCTCGACGCCGATTCCATCGCCTGGCTGCGCGACTTCCTGAAGAACCACCAGGGCGGCCTGATCGTCATCAGCCACGACACGGACCTGCTGGAAGCCACCGTCAACAAGGTGTTCCTGCTGGACGCCAACCGCGCCCAGATCGACTTCTACAACATGGACTGGAAGCGGTACCTCCAGCAGCGGGAAACCGACGAGCGCGCCCGGAAGCGGGAACGCGCCAACGCAGAAAAGAAGGCCCAGGTCCTCATGGACCAGGCCAACAAGATGCGGGCGAAGGCCACCAAGGCCGTGGCGGCGCAGAACATGGCCAAGCGTGCCGAGCGCCTGCTCAGCGGCCTGGAAGCAGTCCGCGAGCAGGACCGGGTGGCAGCGCTGCGGTTCCCGGACCCTGCGCCCTGCGGCAGAACACCGCTCACCGCGGATGGCCTCAGCAAGTCCTACGGCTCCCTGGAGATCTTCACGGACGTGGACCTGGCCATCGACCGCGGCTCCAAGGTGGTCATCCTGGGACTCAACGGTGCCGGCAAGACCACGCTGCTGCGCATGCTGGCGGGCGTGGACGCCCCCGATACCGGCGAAGTCATCCCCGGCCACGGGCTCAAGGTTGGCTACTACGCCCAGGAACACGAAACCCTCGACCACAACCGCACCGTGCTGGAGAACATGCGCTCCGCAGCGCCCGACATGAAAGACGCGGAAGTCCGCGGAATCCTGGGCTCATTCCTGTTCTCCGGTGATGACGTGGACAAGCCCGCCGGCGTGCTCTCCGGCGGCGAGAAGACGCGTCTGGCCCTGGCCACCATCGTCGCCTCCAGCGCCAACGTCCTGCTCCTCGACGAGCCCACCAACAACCTGGACCCCGCCAGCCGCGCCGAAATCCTCGGCGCCCTGCGCAACTACACGGGTGCCGTGGTCCTGGTCAGCCACGACGAAGGCGCGGTTGAAGCCCTGAATCCGGAACGCGTGGTCATGCTTCCCGATGGCGTCGAGGACCTCTGGAACGAGGACTACCTGGACCTGATCACGCTGGCTTAGCGCACCGGCAGTTCCAGCGCACCGGTGATCCTGTGCAGGTCCCGGTAGGTGATGCTGAACATCGAGTTGTGGTCACCTGCTCCTGCCCACAGGATCCCGTGGGCTTGCAGGGACTCGTCCAGCAGCGTCCTGATTCTCCTGGGATGCCCCACGGGTGCGACGCCTCCTACCTCCTGGCCCGTGTGTTCCAAAACGAAGGCGGGGCTGGCACGGCGGATCCTGCCGGTGCCGAGCCGTGCCGCAACCAGTGCGGTGTCCACCCGGGCGGCGCCGCTGGCGAGAATCAGCAGGGGCTCGCCGCTGAGGTCGAAGATGAGGCTGTTCGTGATGGCCGCGAGATCGCATTCCAGCGCCTGCGCAGCTGCCGCCGCTGTGGGGACACCGGCCGGAAAAGTCTTCACGGTGTCGCCGATGCCTGCCTCCACCAGGGCAGAACGCACCCGGGCGACCGGGCCGGCGTCGTACTCCATCCCTCAGTACCCCTGCGCGTCCAGGAGGGCGTCTTCCTCTTCCTCGGCAGTCGCCTTTTTGCGCTTGCGCGGGGCAGTCGGCCGACGCCGGGCGGCCGGGACGGCTGAGTGGATGGCGCCGTCCTGCAACTCCTCTTCCTGGTCCTCGGCGTCGATGGCGGCATTGCGTGCCTGCTGGCGGGCAGCGTAGCCGAAACCAACAAACATGAGCACGCCGAAGGCGAACCACTGGAGTGAGTAGGACAGGTGCGTCCCCTCGTCCGTGGACGGCTTGGGGAAGGCGACGGGCATGTCGGCGGCGGGAGGCGTTTCGGAGGCGAGCTGGCCGTAGGCGCCCGTGAGCAGCGGATGGCCCAGCTGCGCAGCGTAGGCAGGGAGGTCAATGGACGCAAGCTGGCCTTCAGGGGCTCCGCGCTGGAGCTGCGGCTCACCAGGCTTAAGACGCACGACGGCGGTGACCTCACCGGACGGGGGCGCGGGCACGGAGTCGGGGCTGCCGGGGTTCTTGTTGCCGATGGGCAGCCAGCCGCGGTCAATGACCACCGTTTCCCCCGTGTCCAGGCGGAAAGGGACCACCACCTCATACCCGGGTTGTCCGTTCAGCGGCCGGTTGCGCACGATCCGGCTGCCGGCAGGATCGTAGGTTCCCTTCAGCTCAACCTGGGTCCACTCCCTGGCCGGGTCCATCTGGTTGAACTGGTCCCGTGCCTGCGCGAAAGGGATGGGCGTCGCCGAGTAGTTGGTGACCACCCGGTTGATCTCGGCGAGGGTCTCGGCGCGCCGGTCCATCTGCCATCTGCCAAGGAAGACGCAGGCCGTGGCGAAAATGGCGGCCAGCAGGAGGTAGCCCAGCCACTTGCTGGAAAAGAGGAAACGGTACATTCAGATGTCCTGCTCCAGGCGTTCGCCGTCCCCGGCGGCCAAGGGCCGCGTTTCCTTCCAAAGCCCCCGGGTCTGCAGGTAGTCCTCCAGCCACTCCCGGTGGTCGGCGCAGGCCAGCCAGGTCTTGCGCCGCTCGGGCGTGTGGATTTTCGGGTTGTTCCAGAGCAGCTGCCAGGAAGCTGCTGCCCTGCACGCCTTCCGTGAGCAGACGGCCCCGGCTTCAGATGCGGTATCTGTTCCTGCCGCGAAGTCGAAAATACTCATGATGCCGGCCGCTCCTCTCCAGGCTTCGCCTCGTCCTCATTCACCAGTTCACCTTGGAGCACTGCGCTTCCTGCCTCTTCATCCGCCGCCGGGGCAGGTGGGCTTTCAATCTCGGCCAGCGGTGCCGAATCCAGCAGCAGGTCACTGGGCGTCTCCGCCTTGTCGCTGCCGTTGGCAATCACCACGGCGAACCACGGCAGGAAGACAGCGCCCACCACCGGAATGATCTTGAACCACCCATCCACCACGAAAATCAGGATCAGGCACACCATGCGGATACCCATGGCCAGGGCATACTTGATCATCCGCTGCCGCATATCCTCCGAATGCGCGCCCGCGGCGTCCGTGATGCTGTGGACTTCGGTGTCGCCGGAGAACCGGCCCGGTTCTCCGGGCACGGAACGTCCCGCATGGTTTTCAAGGGTCACGGTGAATGATCACGCTCCAAAGGCTTCCCTTAATTCTCGCACCATCGGCAGTGCTGCCCAAACGCGCCGCGGGGCTGCCGCTAAGATCGGAGGCAGCCCAAACCACACCCCGCTATCGCGGCGCAGCCCGCCGCAGAATTCCGGAGCCCCTCCATGACTGAAACAGCTTCCGCACCCCGCAGCGTCCTGGTGACCGGCGGCAACCGCGGCATCGGCCTGGCCATTGCCAAGGCGTTCCTGGCCAACGGTGACAAAGTGGCCGTGACCTACCGCAGCGAGAGCCAGCTGCCGGAAGGCATCCTCGGCGTCAAGGCTGACGTCACTGACGAAGCGTCGGTGGACGCAGCCTTCAAGGAAGTCGAAGCAGCCCACGGCCCCGTGGAAGTGCTGGTGGCGAACGCCGGAATCACCAAGGACACCCTGCTACTGCGCATGAGCGAGGACGATTTCACCTCTGTCATCGACACCAACCTCACCGGCGCCTTCCGCGTCATCAAGCGGGCCTCCAAGGGCATGATCCGTCTCCGCAAGGGCCGCGTGGTGCTGATCTCCTCGGTTTCGGGCCTGTACGGAGCACCCGGGCAGATCAACTACTCCGCCTCCAAGGCCGGCCTCGTGGGCATCGCCCGGTCCCTCACCCGCGAACTTGGTTCCCGCGGGATCACGGCGAACGTGGTGGCTCCCGGCTTCATCAACACGGACATGACCGCCGAACTCCCCGAAGCCACCCAGAAGGACTACCTGGCCAGCATCCCCGCCGGCCGTTTTGCCGAGGCCGCCGAGGTGGCCAATGTTGTCCGCTGGATCGCCAGCGACGAAGCCGCCTACATCTCCGGTGCCGTGATCCCGGTGGACGGCGGCCTGGGCATGGGCCACTGACCCACCAGGGTCCGCCCCTGCAGGGAACTAGCTTGGCGGTGCTTATTTGTCGAAGTCGGACAAAGGATACCGGAACCGGCCGCTGGCATGATGGACTGCAGACCACAACGTTTTAGATGTTTCGAACAAAGGAAGCTTGCATGGGACTGCTGGATAACAAGACGGCGATCGTCACCGGATCATCGCGGGGCATTGGTGCTGACGTAGCCAGGATCCTGGCCTCGGAGGGTGCCGCCGTCGTGGTCAACTACCGCCAGAAGGCGCCCCGCGCCAACAAGGTGGTGCAGGGCATCGAAGCTGCCGGCGGCCGTGCCGTTGCTGTCGGCGCAGACCTGACCACGCAGGAAGGCGTCCAGGCCCTCGCCAGCGCCGCCATGGAGAACTTTGGGTCCCTGGACCTGCTGGTCCTCAACGCCTCCGGCGGCATGGAGACCGGGATGGGGGAGGACTACGCCCTCAAGCTCAACCGCGACGCCCAGGTGAACATGCTGAACGCTGCCGTGCCCCTGATGAAGGAAGGCTCGCGCGTGGTTTTCGTGACCAGCCACCAGGCCCACTTCATCAACAGCGTCCCCACCATGCCGGCATACGAACCGGTGGCCCGCAGCAAGCGCGCCGGCGAGGACGCCCTGCGTGAACTCATCCCCCATCTTGCCGACAAGGGCATCTCCCTGGTGGTCGTCTCCGGCGACATGATCGAGGGCACGGTCACCGCCACCCTGCTGGACCGCTCCACCCCGGGTGCCATCGAGGCGCGCCGCGCCGAGGCAGGAAAGCTCTACTCCGTGGAAGAGTTCGCCCAGGTTGTGGCGGGCATGGCCACGGCCGACGTCGAATCCGGTCACACCGAGTACGCCGGCGGTGCCGATTACTTCGGCAAGGGCGCCCAGGAGGCCTCCAACTAAGCAGCAGCGGGCAGCTGGCCCCCTCCGCCGGGTAATCCAGCGGAGGGGGCCAGTTTGTATTCAGGCGTAGCGGGCGTCAGACGCCGGCGACGTGGCGGACGGCGTCCAGGTACGGCATGTTCAGCGCGGCGTCGGCCACGGCACGGACGGCCGGCTTGGCGTTGAAGGCAACCCCGATGCCGGCAGCGCCCAGCATGTCCAGGTCGTTGGCGCCGTCGCCTACAGCCACGGTGTGTTCGAGGGCGATTCCCTCGGCGGCTGCCCACTCGCGCAGGTACTTTTCCTTGGCGGCCCTGTCCACGACGGCGCCCAAGACCTTGCCGGTCAGCGCGCCGTCCACGATTTCGAGTTCATTGGCCTGCCAGTAATCCAGGCCCAGCTCCGCGGCGATCGGTTCGAGGATCTGGTTGAAGCCGCCTGACACGACGGCCACGGTGTGGCCGGCGGCCTTGAAGGCGGCCACCAGCTGTCCGGCGCCTTCGCTGAGCTTCACTTCCTTGCGGACGGAATGGACGACGTCGGAAGGCAGCCCCGCGAGCACCGCCACCCGGGCGTGGAGGGACTGGGCGAAGTCCAGTTCACCGCGCATGGCCGCTTCCGTCACGGCTGCCACTTCCTCCCGCTTTCCGGCATACGCGGCCAGGAGTTCGATGACCTCCTGCTGGATCAGGGTGGAGTCCACGTCCATGATCAGCAGCTTCCGCGCGGCGGAGCGAAGGCCTGCAGGCACCACTGCGGTATCAAAACCGCTGACTGCCGCGTCAGCCACGGACCGGCGGAGGGCTGCAAGCCCGGCAGCGGTTGCATCCGGGAGGTCCAGCTCAAAGACGCGGACCTGGTACCGGTCGTCACCCGCCTCCGATTCGGAGAGCACCTCGGCGCCGTGCGACGCGAGGACGGAACGCAGCTGCTCCAGGCCGGCGGGGGTTACATTCAGGCCATAGCTGACCGCAGTCACGTTCGAAGTCATGCCTGCAATCTTAGTCAGCAGCGGAGGAGCGGCCTTAATCGATTGCGGGTACGGTCGCAATGCCATTAGGGTGCCTTCACACCGGTTATCAGTCATCTTCTGTTTTGTCCTAGTGTCTACTCCTATGAGTGATGTTCTGGAACTGGACTCCGTCAGCGTTGTCCGAGGCAAAAAGACCCTGCTGGACAAGGTTGACTGGCAGGTCAATGAAGGTGAACGGTGGGTCATCCTTGGCCCCAACGGCGCAGGCAAGACCACCCTCCTCCAGATCGCGGCGGCCCGGCTCCACCCGAGCAGCGGCACCGCAGGCATCCTCGACGAGATTCTTGGGCGTGTTGACGTCTTCGAGCTCCGGCCGCGGATCGGCCTTTCCTCTGCAGCCCTTGCCACCCAGATCCCCGAGCACGAGAACGTCCTCAATGTTGTGGTCACGGCGGCCTACGGTGTCACCGGCCGCTGGCGGGAGGGGTACGAGCGCGACGACGAACGGCGCGCCTTCCGGCTCCTGAACGACTGGGGCATGGGACCGCTGCTGAACAGGACCTTCGCCACCTTGTCCGAAGGCGAACGCAAGCGCGTCCAGATCGCCCGTGCGCTCATGACGGACCCGGAACTGCTGCTGCTGGACGAGCCCGGTGCCGGACTGGACCTGGGCGGCCGTGAAGAACTGGTCCACAAGCTGGGCGAACTGGCCCGCGACGAGGCGGCCCCGGCCATGGTCCTGGTCACGCACCACCTCGAGGAGGTCCCGCCGGGCTTCACGCACGCCATGCTGCTGCGCGACGGCGGCGTAGTGGCAGCCGGCCCCATCACGGAAGTACTCACCGAAGAACACCTGAGCACCACGTTCGGACTGCCGCTCGCGGTGACCGAGAACGCGGGACGCTACACCGCAACAGCACGCCGCTAGACCGCACCCGCACCAGCGTCGTGGAATTCTTCAGCAGCATCATTGTGTTCATCGCCGGCCTGTGGGCCGGCACCATCAACGCGGTAGTGGGTTCAGGCACCCTGGTCACCTTCCCGGTCCTCATCGCCCTGGGCGTCGCCCCCGTAACAGCCTCCATGAGCAACGCCATGGGCCTGGTCTTCGGCACCGGCGCCGGAGCCTTCGGGTACCGCCGCGAGCTGGCCGGCCGCGGGCGGCAGGTCATGCGCCTGCTGCCGGCATCCGTCCTGGGCGGCATCACCGGCGCGTGGCTGCTGCTGCACCTGCCCGAAAAGGTCTTCCACTATGTGGCCCCCGTCCTGCTGGTCCTGGCCATGTTGATGGTCGTGTTCCAGCCGCGGCTGCAGGACTGGGTCCGCAACCGCGAGGCCAACCCCGAACACGCTGTCCGGGACAAACGCCACGGCGTCCTCCTGGTGGTCCTGGTGTACCTGGCCGGGGTATACGGCGGCTACTTCGTCGCTGCGCAGGGGATCCTGCTGGTGGGCATCCTGGGGGTATTCCTCACCGGCACCATCCAGAACGCCAACGCCATGAAGAACTTCCTGGTCCTCGGCGTGAATTTGGTGGCCGCCATCTCCTACCTGCTGTTCGCCTTCGACCGTGTCAACTGGCTGGTGGTGCTGCTGATCGCCGTGAGTTCCACCATCGGCGGCCTGATGGGCGCCAAGGTGGGCCGCAAGTTGTCGCCCCGCGTCCTGCGTGCGGTGATCTTCAGCCTGGGCATCGTGGCCCTCGGCGTCATGATCGCCAACCTGCTGCAATAATCACCCGGTGACTTTCCACTACCTCGAATCCGCCGACGACCCCCGGGTCAGCGACTACACCACCCTGACCGACGTGCACCTGCGCAAACTCCGCGAACCGGCGGAGGGCATGTACATTGCCGAATCGTCGCGGGTGCTGCGCCGGGCGCTGGCCGCCGGGCACCAGCCGCGGTCGTTCTTCCTCGCCGAAAAGTGGATGGCAGACCTCGACGACGTCTTCCGGGCGTACCCCGACGTTCCGGCCTTCATCGGCTCGGCTGCCCTGTTGGAGGAAATCACCGGATTCCACCTGCACCGGGGCGCCATGGCGGCCATGCAACGCCCCGCGCCGGTGCCGCTTCCGGAGCTCCTGTCCGGGGCCCGCCGCGTGGCGGTGCTGGAGGACATCGTGGACCACACCAACGTGGGCGCCATCTTCCGGTCCGCCGCCGCCCTGGACATCGACGCCGTCCTGGTTTCCCCGCGCTGTGGCGATCCGCTCTACCGCAGGAGCGTCAGGGTCAGCATGGGCACGGTCTTCCAGGTTCCCTGGGCGCGCCTGCAGGACTGGCCCGGGGACCTCGAGGTCCTCAAGGACCACGGCTTCACCGTCGCGGCACTGGAACTGACCCCCGATGCAGAGAATGTCGACGCCGTCGCATCCCGCAACCTGGACAAGCTCGCCCTGGTGCTAGGCACCGAAGGTGCCGGCATGAGCCCCGGGACTCTCGCCGCCGTCGACCTCGCCGTCAAAATCCCCATGCGCAATGGCGTCGATTCACTGAACGTGGCCGCCGCCTCAGCCGTGGCCTTCTGGGAGCTGCGGGCCCGGGACTGACCTGGGCAGGGGGGCGGGAGGCGCCCCGGGTCCGGTTCGTCAGGGCACCCCGCATCGGCTATGATGGATAGCTGGTTGTCCTGCTTTTTCAGCTTCGGCTGATGCAACAGCGTCCAGCCATCCCATTCATACCTGGCAGCTGGCAAAATCCAGCTGCGCGAACAAAGGTCCCATTATGAAGTCTGATACCCACCCTAAGTACGAAGCTGTTGTCTTCAACGACCTGGCCTCCGGCACCAAGTTCCTGACCCGCTCCACCGTGTCTTCCTCCAAGACCATCGAGTGGGAAGACGGGAACACCTACCCGGTCATCGACGTCGAAATCTCTTCCGAGTCCCACCCGTTCTACACGGGCAAGCAGCGCATCATGGACTCTGCAGGCCGCGTCGAGCGCTTCAACGCTCGCTTCAAGGGCTTCGGCGGCAAGAAGTAATTCGTTCGCCCAAGCTTGTTGCAGAAGGCCCGCACCGTTTCCGGTGCGGGCCTTCTGTGTTAGCCGTGCACCCGCTTTCTGCGGCAGGATGGGAAGCATGACCGAGTCAGCCTCTCCTGCCACCAATGCCGCCCCCAACCAGCGCCTTCACGGCGAGTACAAGGTTCCCGGCGGCAAACTCGTGGTGGTGGACCTCGACGTCGTGGACGGCGGCCTTGCCAACGTCTCCGTCAGCGGCGATTTCTTCCTGGAACCGGACGAGGCGCTGGAGGACATCAACGGCGCGCTGACCGGGCTTCCCGAAGGCACACCGGCCAAGGACCTCGCGGCCGCCGTCACCGCCGCCCTGCCCGCTGGAGCGGTGCTCTTCGGCTTCTCGGCTGACGCAGTGGCCGTCACAGTCCGCCGCGCATTGGCCAAGGCCTCCTCCTGGGGAGACCACGAGTGGAACATCATCGCGCCCACCGTGCTGCCCACGGAAATCAACGTGGCTTTGGACGAGGTGCTCACCGAGGCCGTCGGCACCGGTGAACGCACCCCCACCCTGAGGTTCTGGGACTGGCAGGAACCCTCGGTGGTGATCGGAAGCTTCCAGTCCGTGCAGAACGAGGTGGATCCCGAGGGCGTGGCCAAGCACGGCATCAACGTGGTCCGGCGCATCAGCGGCGGGGGAGCGATGTTCATGGAGGCCGGCAACTGCATCACCTACTCGCTCTACCTGCCCCAGACCCTGGTGGACGGGCTCAGCTTCGCCGACTCCTACCCCTTCCTTGACGCCTGGGTCATGGCCGCGCTGGAAAAACTCGGCATCAACGCCTTTTACATCCCGCTCAATGACATTGCCACGGACCAGGGGAAGATTGGCGGCGCTGCCCAGAAGCGCCTGGCCAACGGCGGCATGCTGCACCACGTCACCATGAGCTACGACATCGACGCGGACAAAATGGTGGAGGTCCTGCGGATCGGCAAGGAAAAGCTCTCCGACAAAGGCACCCGCAGCGCCAAGAAGCGCGTGGACCCGCTCCGCCGGCAGACCGGCCTGGCCCGCATGGCCATCATCGAAGCGATGATCGAGGTGTTCAGCGAGCGCTACGGGGCAACGCCGTCACAGCTTGCCGGACACGAGCTGGCCGCGGCCGAGGAGCGGGTGGCGGCCAAGTTCGGCACCCGGGAGTGGCTCCACCGCGTCCCCTGACCCCGGCAGGGCAGTGAGGGCCCTGCTCGCCGCGCAGGAACTGTCCCTGCGCAGGGAGGCCCGCCGTCAATGCGCCGGCCCGGCTTGGGGCGCTGAATTGACGACGGCGGCCTGCGCCGTGAGTGCCCGCAGCAGGTGGCTGCGCTGCTCAATGATGATCCGGCGCAGGGCATGCGGGGCGTCCGGGTTGGCGGCCAGCCAGTCGTCCGTCCGCCGGACGACCGGGTGGTCATCGGGGCGGACACCGGGCACCAGGTCCTGGGCGGCAGGGTAGAGGCCCCGGACGATCCGGCTGGCGATTTCGATGCTGCGCGTGTCCCAAACAGTCCGCAGGCAGTCGAAGTAGGGCTCCGCGTATGGCTCCAGGAGCGCCGGCGGGGCTGTGGTGAAACCGCTGATGGTGGCAGTGAGGAGCTGGTTGGACAGTTCGTTCCCGTGGACGGCTGCGTCCCAGGCCGCGGCCTTGACCTTGGATTCCGGCCTGGACGCCATGGCAGTTGCGTGCCCGGCCCGGCCGGAGGCGGTGGTGTCGCGGGCCAGTTCTGCATCCAGCTCACCGGCGGTGGCCTGGCCATTGGCGGCCAAGGCGTGCCAGAGGTGCCATCGAAGTTCGGCGTCCACCGCCAGCCCCTCGACCGCGGACGTTCCGTCCAAAAGCCCGCGCAGCCGGGGGAGCAGGGCATCGTCATGCCGGCTCAGGGCGGCCACGGTGCGGGCCCAGGCAAGCTGCTGGTCCGAGCCAGGCACAGCCTCATCCAGCTGGGCAGCGGCTGCCGCCAGGAAGGATGCACGGACGCTGCCGCGGGTGCCGGCCGGCGTGTAGCGTTCGACGGCGGTCGCAGCGTTGTCGAGGACGTTCAGGAGTACGCCGATCCCCGTCTCAGCCGGGGCGAAGGCGGTCACTGCGTCAACGTACAAGGATGCGGGGCTTTCGCCATCCCGGGCCGAGTTCCAGAGCGACGTCCAGCAGAGGGCGCGTGCCATGGGATCGGTGATCCTGTCCAGCGACGAACGGACGGTAGCTTCGGAGACCGGGTCCAGCCGGACCTTGGCGTAGGTGAGGTCGTCGTCGTTGACCAGCAGGAGCGCAGGCCGCGGCTGTCCGGCAAGCTGGGGCAGCTCCGTGCGTTTGCCGGCTATGTCGGTTTCGATGGTCCCGGTCCGCACCAGGGCGCCGTCGGCGTTGAAGTCGTAGGAACCCACGCGGAGGCGGTGCGGCCGCAGCTCCTCCCGTCCCGTGACCGGGTCCGTTGCCTCCTGGACGATTGCCACCCTGCCCGGCACGCCGTCGTCGTCCGCTTCCGTGTTGCCGGCACCGATGTCCAGGGACAGTGTGGAAATTCCCGAGGTCTGAAGCCACTGCCGGGCCCAGGCGGACAGCTCACGCCCGGAGGCGGCGTCCAGGGCTGCCAGGAGGTCTGCCAGCGAGGTGTTTCCGTAGGCGTGCTTCCGGAAGTACTCCCGCGACCCCGCGATGAAGGCGTCAAAGCCCACATACGCCACCAGTTGCTTGAGCACCGAGGCGCCCTTGGCGTAGGTGATGCCGTCGAAGTTCTGCTTCGCCGCCTCCAGGTCGGGGATGTCGGCCACGATGGGATGGGTGGTGGGGAGCTGGTCCTGGACGTAGGCCCATGCCTTGCGCTTGTTGGCGAAGTTCACCCACGCGGTGTCCCAGTCCGTGGCCCGGTCCACGCCGAGGGTTCCCATGTAGTCGGCGAACGATTCCTTGAGCCACAGGTCGTCCCACCACTTCATGGTCACCAGGTCCCCGAACCACATGTGGGCCATCTCGTGGAGCAGGGTGTTGGCCCGGCCCTGGTACTGGGCGTCGGTGGCCCGGGACGTGAAGACGTAGCTTTCGGTGAAAGTGACCAGCCCGGGGTTCTCCATGGCGCCGAGGTTGTATTCGGGCACGAAGGCCTGGTCGTACTTGCCCCACGGGTAGGGGAGATCGAAGAGGCGGTTGAAGAAGTCCAGGCCCTTCTTGGTCAGGCCGAACAGCTCTTCCGTGTCGAAGGACGCCGTCATCGACGCCCGGCAGTAGAGGGCCAGCGGCACATCAAGGTGCGTGCCGTCGTCGAGCGTTGCCTGCCAGCGGTCCTCTGCCTTGAAGTAGGGGCCAGCCAGCACCGTGGTGATGTAGGTGGACATGGGCATCGTTGTGGCGAAGTCCCAGCAGGCCGTGGCGGGGTCGCTGGTGAGCAGGGTGCGCTGCACTTCGGTACCGTTTGAGGCCACCTGCCAGTCGGCGGGAGCCATGACGTGGAAGGTGAAAGTGGCCTTGAGGTCCGGCTGTTCGAAGTTGGCGAAGACCCGGCGGGCGTCAGCAGGCTCGTACTGGGTGTAGAGGTAGCATTGGCCGTCGGCGGGATCCACGAACCGGTGCATGCCCTCGCCGGACCGGCTGTACAGGGCTGTTCCGGTGACGGTGACCTGGTTCTCTGCCCGCAGGTTGTCCAGCCTGATCCGCGCGCCCTCCACCACATCCTCCACGGGCAGGCCCTTGCCGTTGAGGAACACGCTGTGCACGTCGCTGCCGATGAAGTCCAGGAAGGTGCTTGCGCCCGGTTCTGCTGTGAAGGTGATGACGCTGCGGCTCGTGTAGCCCGGGACTGCCGGATCCGCAGCCTGCCGCACGTCCAGGGACACGTCGTAGCTGGTGGTGCTGACCAGGGCTGAACGTTCAGCGGCTTCGCGGCGCTGCAGATTCTCATGTGACACCCGGCTATCTAATCACGGTGCCGTTTCATCGGCTCAGCCTGCGATGAGGAACGCTGCGCCCAGCCCCAGTACGGCAATCAGGAGCCACGAAGCCAGGGCTGCCAGGAGTGCCTGTCCGCCGGTGTGCAGCAGGGTCCGGATCCGCACCGCCGAGCCCAACCCGAACAGCGCGGCACCCAGCAGGATGTCCTGCAGCGTTGCCCCGGCCTCGAGCCAAGGCGACGGCAGCCAGCCCGTGGACCGGAGCGCCACCATGGCCATGAACCCCACAACAAACAGCGGCACTACGGGCGGCATTTTCGATTTGGTTCCATCCGCGGCACCCAGGTCACGCGCGCGGACCCTGTGGTGCGCGCCGGCCATCGCGGCCACAGGTGCCAGCAGGAGCACCCGGGTGAGCTTGACGACGACGGCGATCGCCAGGGCGGCGGTTCCGGCGGTTTGCGCCGTGGCCACCACCTGGCCCACGTCGTGCACAGAGGCCCCGGTCCAGGCGCCGAACACAGCGGCCGAAAGTCCCAACGGGTGGGCCAGCAGGGGAAGGACCCCGATGGCCAGGGTCCCGCAGAGGGTCACCAGGGCCACGGGCAGGACCGTGTCAGCATGCCGGATGCGCCGGACGGCGGCCACGGCGCCAATCGCGGAAGCCCCGCAGATGGAGAACCCGGTGGCCACCAGGAGCGAGGTCACCGGCGGCAGGCGGAAGAGGCGCGAAATCGCGTAGGTCCCACCGAAACTGGCCGCCACGACGGCCACAATCATGACCAGCGCCAGCCACCCCAGGTGCAGGACATCCATGATGCTGACCTTCAGGCCCAGGACCACGATCCCGGCACGCATCAAATGTTTCCCCGCGAAATCCAGTCCAGGCCGCGCCCGGCCACCGGTCCAGGTACTGGCGCCGGGGAGGTTGGCCGCGAGGACGCCGAGCACAACGGCGAGGGTCATCGCGGGCAGCGCCGGGACAAGCCCGTGCAGCACGAAGGCCGCCGCGACGGCAGCTGCTGCTGTCACCAGGCCGGGCAGCAAGCGTCCCAACCGGGTCCCGGAACTGCCGGGAGCGGGTTCTGGGAGGCTTCTGCTGACGGGCACTCACCTACTGTGCCTGAAAGGCCCAGTAAAGTACGAACCGGGCCATCGGCGCCAACACGCCAGAATGGATGGCAGTAATGAACTCGAAACAAAAAGATGGTTGGCTATTGGACATGTCAGACCTATTCCAGGATTACTCCGAGGCCGCTGGCCGCACCGGAGCCTACGACGAGATGTTCGCCCCGGGGCAACAGGCGAGGGACTCGTACGGGCAGGTGGCGGAGGCACTCCGGAAGCTCTCCCTGGCGGACGTGAGCGCGCGCGCCGACTCCATGGCACGGACCTTCCTGGACCGCGGCGTCACGTTCGACTACGCGGGCGAGGAGCGGCCCTTTCCGCTCGACATCGTGCCCCGGGTCATCCCCGCAGCTGAATGGGATGTCCTGGAACGGGGAGTGGCCCAGCGCGTCCGCGCCCTCGAAGCCTTCCTGAACGACGTCTACGACAAGATGACCGTGGTGTCCGACGGCGTGATACCCCGCCAGCTCGTCACCACCAGTGCGCACTTCCACCGGCAGGTCCATGGATTCGAGCCTGCCGGCGGCGTCCGCGTCCACATTTCGGGTATCGACGTGGTCCGCGACGCAGCAGGTACCTTCCGCGTCCTGGAGGACAACGTCCGGGTCCCCTCAGGAGTCAGCTATGTCCTGGAGAACCGGCGCGCCATGGCCAAGGGCCTTCCTGAAGCCTTCGGCCAGCAGCTCATCCGGCCCGTGGAGGAATACCCCCGCCGGCTCCTCTCGGCCCTGCGCAAGACCGCGCCTGCAGGCGTGGACGATCCCACCGTCGTCGTCCTCACCCCGGGCGTCTTCAACAGCGCCTACTTCGAGCACACCCTCCTGGCCGGCCTCATGGGCGTGGAACTGGTGGAAGGTCGCGACCTCATTTGCCGTGGCAACCGCGTCTACATGCGCACCACCGCCGGTGAGCAGCGTGTGGACGTGATCTACAAGCGGATCGACGACGACTTCCTGGACCCGCTGCAGTTCCGGTCCGACTCCATGCTGGGCTGCCCAGGACTGGTCAACGCCGCCCGCGCCGGTGGAGTCACCATTGCCAACGCGGTGGGCAATGGCGTTGCCGACGACAAACTGGTTTACAGTTACGTCCCTGACCTGATCCGCTACTACCTCAGCGAGGAGCCCATCATCGCCAACGTGGACACCTACCGGCTCGAGGAGAAGGAAGCCCGGGAGTACACCCTGGACAACCTCGCGGAACTGGTGGTCAAACCCGTGGACGGTTCCGGCGGCAAGGGGCTGGTCATCGGGCCCGATGCCTCACCGGACGAACTGGACGCCCTCCGCCAGCGGATCATCGCCGACCCCCGCGGCTGGATCGCCCAGCCCGTCCTGCAACTGTCCACCGTCCCCACCCTGGCAGGTGACAAGTTCGGCCCCCGGCACGTGGACCTGCGCCCCTTCGCCGTCAACGACGGCGACAACGTCTGGGTGCTCCCCGGCGGCCTCACCCGCGTAGCGCTCAAGGAAGGCTCCCTGATCGTCAATTCCAGCCAGGGCGGCGGCTCCAAGGACACCTGGGTCCTGGCCGACTCGCCGCAGATGCCGGTGGAAACCGTGCCCCGTCAGTCCGTCACCGTCCGCGAGCGCGTCTCCGTGTGGCCCGTGGAAAGCAATTGGCGCGACCGCCAGTCGGAGCAGCAGCAGTGAGCCGCTTCGCCGTCGTGCATGTCTTTTACAACGTTCCGGGCGCGCAGGAGGTAGCCGCGAATGCTTAGCCGTATTGCCGAGTCCCTGTTTTGGATCGGCCGCTACGTGGAGCGGGCGGACGGTACCGCCCGAATCCTCGACGTGCACCTGGAGCGCCTGAACCACCTCCCCATGGAGGAGCGCAAAAGCGTGGCCCAGGAACTCCTGGCGGTCATGGGCGCCCGCCCGCAGAGCGAGGACTTTGGACTCCCCGAACTGCTCCACGCCCTGGCGTACGACAAAACCAGCGCCACGTCCATCGCAGGCTCCCTGGGTGCGGCCCGCGAGAATGCACGGCGTGCGCGTGAGACGGTGTCATCGGCCCTCTGGGAGAGCCTGAACACCACCTACTACGGCCTGAGCCAGCACCGCAAGGACGTGGTGGGCACCTACCGTTTCTGCAACTGGACGCTGGAGCGCACGGCGATGGTCAGCGGCCTCGCCGATACCACGGTGAGCCATGACGAAAGCTGGCTGTTCCTGGTCCTGGGGCGTTCCCTGGAACGCGCAGACATGACAGCCCGGATGCTCTCCACCCGCGACGTGCTGTCCGCCGGCATGTCCTGGGTCAACATGCTGCGCTGCGCGGGCGCCTACGAATCGTTCCTCCGCACCCGCCGGGCGGCCTTCGGCGACCAGCACGCCGCCGAATTCCTGCTCCTGGACCGGCTGTTTCCGCGGTCCATCGTCTACGCCCTGCGGGATGCCGACGAGTGCCTGGCCAAGCTGGACCCGTCCGCGCAGAGGGTGGGGTTCATCAACGACGCCCGCCGCATCGTGGGACAGGCCCGGACCTTCCTGGAGTTCCACCGGACAGACGACCTCATGTCCGAACTTCCCGAGCACATGGAACGGGTCCAGAAGGCAGTGTCCCAGGCTTCGGACGCCATTTCCCGTAAGTACTTCAATCAGGCGGACGAGCTTGCCTGGGTGGGAGAACTGTCATGACCCGGTTGAGCATCGTCCACAGGACGGCCTACAAGTACAACAAGCGGGTGACCCTGTCCTACAACGAGGCCCGGATGACCCCCCTGACCGACTCGCAGCAGGTGGTGCTGGAGTCTGTGGTGAAGGTGTCCCCGTCGCAGGCGGCGGTGAGCACCTACCGGGATTACTGGGGAACCAGGGTCACCGCCTTTGACATGCAGATGCCGCACGAGAACCTTGAGGTGGTCTCCAACATCACGGTGGAGGTGCACCGGGCGGAAAAGATCCCGGCCGAAGCTGACATCGTGGGCTGGGACGACCTCAAGTCCCCGGAGACCCTTGACGCCTTCAGCGACTGGCTGCCACAGTCCCGGCTCAGCGGCCCCGGCGACGAAGTGCTGGGCATCATCCCGGACGTCGTGGCGGGAAAGAACCCGCACGAGGCAGCCATGGCCATCTTTGCCTGGATGCGCGGGGAAATGACCTACATGTCCGGCTCAACGGCCGTGACCACCAACGCCGAGGAAGCCTGGGGCCAGCGCCAGGGGGTTTGCCAGGACCTGGCGCACCTGGCCATCGGCGCCTTGCGGAGCTGCGGTATCCCGGCGCGCTACGTCTCCGGCTACCTGCACCCGCGGTCAAGCGCCGGAATCGGCGAGACCGTGGCCGGGCAGTCGCATGCGTGGCTTGAGTGGTGGGATGGGGACTGGCGCAGCTGGGACCCCACCAACCACAAGCCCGCCGGCGACTTCCACGTCACGGTGGCCAGGGGCCGGGACTACCGCGATGTGTCCCCGCTGAAAGGCATACTGTCCGGCGGCGGCGGGTCCGCGCTGAAAGTCAGCGTGGAGATCACCCAGCTGGCCTGACACCGTGGCTTCCCCGGCCGACCTGGCCGGGGGATCGCCAGCAGGCCGGCTTTGGTCCCACGTGCTTACTCGGGGGCTGTCCTGGCTGAGCCGTTGATCTGGGTCCACCAGGTCATCGGATCGGTGACTTTGAAGCGGCGCCCCGTCACCGAATCCGGGGTGACGCGCACAAATGCGTCTTTCCGTCCGGACTGCCAGGGGAAGAGGTACAGGCGGGAGGTTTCCAGTACCTCCTCAGTGCTCTTGACCAGGGCGGCAGTGCCCTTGACCACCACGCTCCACGCCAAGCCAGTGTCGGGGTCCACGCCGTCCGCTTCGACGGCGACAGCCGCATCGCCGCCGGTTGCTGCGGACAGTTTGGTTCCCTGGGCGGTCCGGAAGACCAGCGTGCCGCCGTCCACTGTGTAGTTGACCGGGAAGATATCCGGACGGCCGTCAGCCAGCACCGCCAGTCTTCCCACGGACACCGTCCGCAGCAGGGCCCAGCATTCGTGGTGTTCTAGGTTCTGCACCTGGCTTGATGACTCGTTGCTCATGCCGTGAGCATACGCCCATCACCAGGGGCTGGGCTTGTAATCCTTCAGGAAGACACCGTACTGGTCCTCACCCTGTTCACCCATGACGATGGGATCGTAGACCCGGGCTGCGCCGTCCACCAGGTCAAGGGGCGCGTGGAAGCCTTCCTCCATGAGCCGGACCTTGGTGAAGTGCGGGCGTTCGTCCGTGATCCAGCCCGTGTCCACGGCCGTCATCAGGATGCCATCCGCGTCCAGCATCTCCTGGGCACTGGTACGGGTCATCATGTTCAGCGCCGCTTTCGCCATGTTGGTGTGCGGGTGCCCCGGCCCCTTGTAGGCCCGGGAAAACTGGCCCTCCATGGCGGAGACGTTCACGATGTACTTCCGGCGGGCAGTGGAGCGCCGCATGGCGCCACGAAGCCGGCTGACCAGCAGGAACGGCGCGGTGACATTGCAGAGCTGCACCTCGAGCATTTCGAGCGGATCCACCTCGTCCACCACCTGGGTCCAGCTGTTGATGGTGGCCAGGTCCGGCACCAGGCCGCCGGCGTCGATTGCGGTGCCCGTGGCGATGCGTTCCAGGGAGGCGGACCCGGTGGACAGCGCCAGGGAGGTGATGGCGTCCCCGGCCAGCACGGGGTGCTCGGTGACACTGCCGGCAAGGGCCAGCGGGTGCTTGTCGTGCGCGTGGCCGAAGGTCAGGAGTTCGGGGCCGCCGTTGGCCTGTTCCAGCGCGGCGGGGAGGGGTTCGTCCTCAGCGTCCACCAGTGGCTTGTAGGCGTTGCCCGAACGGCGCACGGTCTGCGCGGCGTTGTTGATGATGATGTCCAGGGGTCCGGCCTCATTAAGTGAGTCGGTCAGGGCCATCACCTGGGCGGGGTCACGCAGGTCGATGCCTACGATCCGGAGCCGGTGCAGCCACTCGCCGCTGTCCTCCATGGCCGCAAACCGGCGTGCGGCGTCCTTGGGGAAGCGGGTGGTGATGGTGGTGTGGGCGCCGTCCCGGAGCAGCCGAAGGGCGATATACATCCCGATCTTGGCGCGGCCGCCGGTGAGAAGAGCCCGGCGTCCGGTGAGGTCGGTCCGGGCGTCCCGCTTGCTGTGGCTGAACGCCGCGCATTCCGGGCACAGCTGATGGTAGAACGCGTCCACCTGGGTGTAGTGCTGCTTGCAGATGTAGCAGGGGCGGGACCGGATGAGGTGCCCCGCGATCTTGCCGGTGGCAGACGGAGCCAGCTTGTTGCCGCGGGTCTCGTCGTCGATCCGGTCCGGCGCGGCTGTGGCAGTCTGGGCGATGACGGCGCGGTCGGCCTCGGCGATGGTATCGCGCTTGGTGACCCTCCGGTGGCGCTTGACGGCCTTAAACATCTTTCCGGTGGCGCGGCGCACCGAGATGTAGTCCGGGTGCTCCTCGTCGTACGCGTGGATGGTGTTCAGGACCTTGAGGCAGGCCTGGATGTCCTCAGGGGTCAGATCGGGGGAGCTCATTGGGAAAATTTTACCGTGAACGCCGCAGGCCGGGACACCACGAGAGGTGCCCCGGCCTGCGGATGCCGTAGAGGTCGTTGGTCAGGGTCAGGAGATCCGGGCCCCGGGTGTCGCTTCCGCCGCTGCGGCGGCATGGGCGCCGGCCACCTTGTCCACCGTGTCACGCACGTCCGGGTACTGTTCGGCGGCAGCCTTCACAGCGTTCGGGATAAGACTCAGGTGCCGGGCAGCGAGCTGGCGTTCCTCGTCACCGGGCTCCGGCACTTCCTGGCCTTTGGCGAGGACGGTGATGCCGGATTCTGTGACCTTGAAGCCGCGTGCCCGGTCAAGGTCCGGGTCCAGGCCGATGGCGGCACCGGCGGGAACTTTGACGTTCTTGTCCAGGATGGCCCGGTTGACCACAGCACCTTCACCGATCTGCACTTTGTCCATCAGGACCGAATCGATGACCCTGCCGCTGGTTGCGACATAGACGTCGTTGGAGAGGACGGAGCCTTCCACCACGCCGCCGGAGATCACCACGCCGTTGGCCACGATGGAATCCAGGGCGGTGCCAATGGTGTTGTTCTCGCCGCGGACGAACTTGGCCGGCGGGGAGATGCTCTGGCGTGTGTAGATGGGCCACTCGGAGTTGTACAGGTTGAACACCGGCAGCGGCGAGATGAGGTCCATATGGGCATCGTAGAACGAGTCGATGGTGCCGACGTCGCGCCAGTAGGTGCGGTCGCGCTCGGTGGAGCCGGGGATGTCGTTCAGCGTGAAGTCGTAGACACCTGCCTCGCCGCGGTTCACGAAGTAGGGAATGATGTCACCGCCCATGTCGTGCTTGGTGTCCAGGCGTTCGGCGTCCACATGCAGCGCGGCCACCAGGGCGTCGGCGTCGAACACGTAGTTGCCCATGGAGGCGAGGAACTGGGAGGGGTCTGCGGCAAGCCCGGGAGTGCTGGCGGGCTTCTCAACAAAGGCGGCAATCTTCTGGGGGTCGTTCTGGTCCACCTCGATGACGCCGAACTGGTCCGCCATATGCAGCGGCTGCCGTACCGCCGCCACGGTGGCTTTGGCCCCGCTGTTCACGTGCTGGGCCACCATCTGGGCGAAGTCCATGCGGTAGACGTGGTCGGCGCCGACCACCACCACGATGTCCGGGTTGGCGTCGTGGATCAGGTTCAGGGACTGGTAAATGGCGTTTGCGCTGCCCAGGAACCAACTCTTGCCCACGCGCTGCTGTGCCGGCACCGACGCGATGTAGTTGCCCAGCTGGGTAGACATGCGCCAGGTTTCGGAGATGTGGCGGTCAAGGCTGTGCGACTTGTACTGCGTCAACACGACGATCTGCAGGTAGCGGGAATTCACCAGGTTGGACAGCGCGAAGTCAATCAGGCGGTAACTGCCGGCAAAGGGCACAGCAGGCTTGGCCCGGTCTGCCGTCAGCGGCATAAGTCGGTTTCCCTCGCCACCTGCGAGGACAATGGCCAGGACTTTTTTGGTCAACGGCATAATGGTCGCTCCTGTACGCCTTCGTAACTCCCCAAGACAGTCCGGTAGGCCCGGACTCCTTCACACTAGAACAGTTATCCGTGAACGACTACCTTGGGTCTTGTGCGAATAGACATTGTGACTAAAGAGTTCCCGCCGGAGATCTACGGTGGCGCCGGGGTGCATGTAGCCGAATTGAGCAGGGTGCTTAGTAAGCATGTTGACCTGCAGGTTCGTGCTTTCGGAGCTCCCCGCGATGCCGACTACCACGGAGCAACCGTGACGTCGTATCAGGTTCCCGAGGACCTGGGCGGGGCCAATGCGGCGGTTCAGACCCTGGGTGTGGACCTGCGCATTGTGCCGGACGTGCAGGGCGCGGACGTGGTCCATTCGCACACCTGGTACGCCAACATGGCCGGGCATCTGGCCTCCTTGCTGCACGGAATTCCGCACGTTCTCAGCGCCCACAGCCTCGAGCCGCTGCGGCCCTGGAAGGCCGAGCAGCTGGGCGGCGGCTATGCCCTGTCCTCCTGGGTGGAGAAGACGGCCTACGAAGCGGCAGCGGCCATCATCGCCGTGTCCGAGGGCATGCGCCAGGACATCCTGCGCAGCTACCCCAACGTGGACCCGGAAAAGGTCCGGGTGGTCCACAACGGCATCGACGTGGAGCTGTGGCAGCGTGACGAAAACGACGACGCCGTCCGCGCCCTGGGCATCGATCCCGCCAAACCGAGCGTCGTCTTTGTGGGAAGAAACACACGCCAGAAGGGCGTCCCGTACCTCCTTCGGGCGGCCGCGCAACTTCCGGCGGACGTCCAGTTGGTGCTGTGCCTCGGTGCTGCGGACACCCCGGAACTGGCAGCGGAAACCGCCGCTTTGATCGAGGACCTGCAGAAGCAGCGCACCGGCGTGGTGCTCATCGAACGCATGTTGCCGCGCCACGAGCTGATCCAGGTCCTAAGCCACGCCACCGCCTTCGCCTGCCCGTCCATCTACGAACCGCTGGGCATCGTCAACCTCGAAGCCATGGCCTGTGGCGCGGCAGTGGTGGCCAGCGCAACCGGCGGCATCCCCGAGGTTGTCGACCATGGCCGCACCGGCCTTCTGGTTGACCTGGAACAGGTGACCGACGGCACGGGGACGCCCTTGGACCCCGAGAAGTTCGTCCGCGAGTTCGCTGACGCCCTCATTGAGGTGGTGTCCGATCCCGAACGCGCCCGTGCCATGGGACAGGCAGGCCGGGAACGGGCTGAGAAGCACTTCTCCTGGGAGTCCATCACCGAGACCACCCTTGAGGTCTACCGCTCGGTGCTCCCGGCCGGAGCCTGAGCGTCCCGGCGGTGCAACGCACGATGGCGCCGCTTCCCTTGGCAGGGGAGCGGCGCCGTCGTTGTTTCCGTGCTTCGGGGCATGCTGTTTAGGCCCGGCCGGCGACTCAGCCCTTCCGGTCCGCCGCGGTCCGGGCGATCAGGACCTTCTCGTCCACCGGCGACTGCCCGCTCGCCCGTGCGGTGCGGAAATACTCGCGGGCTTCATCCTGGCGCGCCTTCTCCGCACCGGTGGCGATGGCTGCGCGAACGTGGTCATCGCCGTACCCGAAGGCGTCCACCAGATCCAGGGCATGCGGGCGGATCTTTTCCAGCAGCCGGTTAATGTAGCCGCCTACGGTACGTGCGCGCTGCATGGAGAGGCGGCCGTTCATGAGGTACCAGGACAGGTTCTTCTCGATCAGCGACAGGCCGAACAGGTCGCGCAGCCACGTCAGCACCTTCCGGGTCCCCGGGTCCTCCACTCTCTGGAGTGCGTCCGTGAACGCCTCCCAGTGCAGGAGTTCGGCATGGGCCTGCGCAGCATCGATGAGTTCGTTCTGGTGCCGGTTGAACAAGGCCGCGCCCTTGTCCTGCGGCAGTCGCTTGCTGCCCTTGAGAGCGGCTCCCGCCTCTGCCACCATGGTCTGGACCCTGTCCGTCAGGAGCGCGCGCTGGCTGTCCTCATCCCGGAGGGCGATGGCGGCCTTCTGGACCGAGCCGCTATCCGCCATGAACTGCGCCACCTGGCGCAGGCCGGTGCGGTGGACCGCGGCGCCTGCCGCCTGGGTCACCACGTAACGGGCCAGGACGCCGAAGTCCACGTTGCGGAACTCCTTGGCGTAGTCGGCAAGCAGTCGCTTGGCCACCAGTTGAAGCAACACGGTGTTGTCGCCTTCGAAGGTGGCGTAGACGTCCAGGTCTGCCCGCAGTGAGGCGAACCGGTTCTCAATCAGGAAGCCGGCGCCCCCGCAGGCTTCCCGGCATTCCTGCAGCGTGTCCAGTGCGTGCCAGGTGCTCAGGGGCTTCAGTGCCGCCGCCAGGGTCTCCAGGTCCTGCCGGTCCGCGTCGGTGTCATGGGCGCCGGAGAAGACGTCGTCGAATTTCTGCAGGAGCTGCTCGTGGGCGAAACTTGCCGCGTAGGTGGCTGCCAGGCGGGTGAACAGCCTGCGCTGGTGCCGCTGGTAGTCCAGCAGGACCTCTTCTTCGGTATGGGAGGAGGCGTTGAACTGCCGGCGTTCGGTGGCGTACTGGATGGCTGCCTTCAGCGCCACCTTGGAGGCAGCGACGGCGGCTCCGTCCAGGGAGACGCGGCCCTGGACCAGGGTTCCGAGCATGGTGAAGAAGCGCCGCCCCGGGCTGGCGATGGGTGAGGTGTAGGTTCCGTCAGCGTCGACGTTGCCGTAGCGGTTCAGGAGGTTGGTCCGGGGAACGCGGACATTGGTGAAGTGCAGCCGGCCGTTGTCGATGCCGTTCAGGCCGCCCTTGATGCCGTCGTCCTCCCCGCCGATCCCTGGCAGGAATTCCTTGGTGTCCGGGTCCCGAAGATCCACGTAGAAGGCATGCACTCCGTGGTTGACGCCGTGGGTAACCAGCTGCGCGAAAACGACGGCGCCGAGTCCGTCAATTGCGGCGTTCCCGATGTAGTCCTTCCAGGCGGCGCGGAAGGGGGTGTTGACCACGAATTCTTCGGTGGCGGGGTCATACGTTGCCGTGGTGGCGATGCTGGCCACATCTGAGCCATGGCCGGTTTCGGTCATGGCAAAGCAGCCGGGGATTTCCAGGTTCATGATGCCGGGCAGCCACTTGGCGTGGTGCTCCGCGGTGCCCAGATGCATCACTGCCGAGCCGAAGAGTCCCCACTGGACGCCCGCTTTGATCTGCAGCGACGGATCAGCCACCACGAGCTCCTCGAACCCAGCAATGTTTCCGCCGTGGTCGTCGGAGCCGCCCAGTTCGGTGGGGAAAGCCCGGTGTACGGCTTCATTGTCCACGAGGTACTTGAGCTGCCCGAAGACGCGTGCACGGTGGTCCGTGTGCGTCAGGCCCTCGACCTTGTGCAGTTCCGGCCTGGCGGCCAGCTCCCTTGCCTGGAGCCGAACGTCAGCCCACTTGCCCAGGAGCTGCCGGCCCAGTGCCTCGACGTCGATGGCGGGTTCAGGGTTTTCGGCCGGGATGGTGGCTGCAAAGGTTGCCGCGGGGCGGGGGCCCTTGCCGGCGGGGCGGTCCACTACGTCAGTCATGTCATAGTCCTTCTTTGGCGGATAACTTGGTGGTCGGTGAGGCCAGGGAAACTTCCGGGGCAATTCCCACGCACAGCCAGGCGGTGATTTGGCGGGCCATGCTCTCCTGGCTCGGCTTGGCCGGGGAGTCCGGCGTGCTGAGCCACTGTTCGCCGGCATTGCGCACCAGGCCGATGGCCGCCTTGGGCCAGTAGCCGATGACGGTCTGGTCAACATCGCGCAGATGCGAGCGCATGGGCGTGGCAATCATGTCCGCGATGGCTTCGAAGAAGTGGCCCAGCGGGCCCCCCGCGGCGTTATGCGGCGGGTTTGCGGGTTCGCTTGGGGCATAGCTGGTGACGAACGCGTAGACGTTGGGGCTGGTATCGGCCATCTGAAGGTAGGCCGAGACCATCGCCAGCAGGCCCTCCCGCGGCGTGAGCGCGCTTTGTGCTGCTTCTTGGATGCGGTGCTGCATCTGGTTGAGGACCACTTCACCCACTGCCTGCTGAAGTCCGGCCTTGTCCCCGAAGTAACGGTAGAAGACGGATTTCGAGGTGCCCGCGGCTGTGGCGATGTCCTCCATGGACGCATCGCTGCCCAGCGCATGCACGGCACGCCGGGCCTGCTTGATGAGGTCCCTGCGGCGTTCCTCCCTGTGGCTCTGCCAGCGCGAGGAGCGGCCGTCAGGGCTGGCGGGAGAAGCCAGGTCGACGGCCAAGGGAATGTTCGTGTCCTGAAAGTTCACGATACCCAGCGTATCAGGTACGCTGGGTATCGGTAACCACATGTGACCAGAGGAGCCATCCATGTCCATAGACGGACAGACCACCCCCGCCCCTGAGGAACCGGCCGCGGCCGCCGTCCCGGCAACCCGCAGGGCAGTGATCGTCGGCGGCAACAGGATTCCGTTCGCCCGTGCGGGCGGCGCCTATGCAAAGTCCTCAAACCAGGACATGCTCACCGCCGCGCTCGATGGCCTGATTGCCCGGTTCGGGCTTCAGGACGAGCGGATCGGCCAAGTCGCCGCGGGTGCGGTACTGAAGCACTCGCGGGACTTCAACCTCACCCGGGAAGCCGTCCTGGGGTCGGCGCTCTCCGCCGAGACCCCGGTGTACGACCTCCAGCAGGCCTGTGCCACGGGCCTCGAAACCGTGGTGGGCCTGGCAAACAAGATCAAGCTGGGGCAGATTGAATCCGGCATTGCGGGCGGCGTGGACTCCGCTTCCGATGCGCCGGTGGTGGTCAGCGAAGGGCTTCGCGAGGTCATCCTGGACCTGCACCGCGCCAGGACACTTCCCCAGCGGCTCCAGATCCTGAGCCGCCTGCGCCCCAAGGACCTGGCACCACTGGCCCCCGGCACGGCAGAGCCCCGGACCGGCCTGACCATGGGTGAGCATCAGGCCCTGACCACTGCGCAGTGGAAGATCTCCCGCGAAGCGCAGGACGAACTGGCGTTGAACAGCCACCACAATCTCGCCGCAGCCTACGAGTCAGGGTTCTTTGATGACCTCATGACCCCCTACCGCGGACTGACGCGTGACGCGAACCTTCGTGCGGACACCTCCATGGAGAAGCTGGCCTCCCTGAAGCCCGTCTTCGGCCGTAACCTCGGAGCCGACGCCACGATGACCGCCGGAAACTCCACTCCGCTCACCGACGGTGCGTCAACCGTGCTGCTTGCCTCCGACGAGTGGGCAGATGCCCGCGACCTCCCTAAACTGGCAGCCGTCGTGGACGCCGAGGCCGCGGCCGTGGATTTTGTCCACGGCAAGGACGGCCTGCTGATGGCCCCCGTATTCGCTGTGCCGCGGCTCCTGGGCCGCCAGGGCCTGACGCTGGCCGACTTTGACTACTTCGAAATCCACGAGGCCTTTGCGGCCACGGTCCTAAGCACCCTGGCCGCATGGGAAGACGAGGACTTCGGGCGAACCAGGCTCGGCCTGGAGGGCGCGTTTGGCAGCATCGACCGGACCCGGCTCAACGTCAATGGGTCTTCGCTGGCAGCGGGCCACCCTTTCGCGGCCACCGGTGGCAGGATCGTGGGCACGCTTGCAAAGATGCTCCACGCCAAGGCAGCTTCCGCGGGGCGTCCCGCCAGGGGCCTGGTGTCCGTTTGCGCAGCAGGCGGCCAGGGCGTCGTCGCAATCCTGGAATCTCGGTAGGGGGCGGCGTGGCAGATACATACACCCAGATGGTCAACAGCAACCTGGGCCGAAGTGTTGCCAGGAAGCTGGGCCTTCCGCAGCCCGCCGTACTCCGCCGCTACAAGTCCGGCCAACCACTGGTGACCGGACCCGTCGTCGTCGTAGGGGACACGCCGGGCGCAGACAAACTCGCCGCCGAACTGCTGTCCTGGGACCTTGACGTCAGGCGGCACGCCGTTCCGGCGGAAAAGCTGGCGGCCATCATCCTGGTCCTCGACGAGCTGGAGCACCCGGCGGAGCTTGAAAGGCCCGTGCTGGCAGCGGCCGGGTCACTCCGCGACCTGCAACCCTGCGGGCGGCTCATCACGCTGTCGCGGCGGGCGGCAGAGGCGTCTTCGCCCCATGCTGCGGCTGCACGGCAGGGAGTGGATGGCTTCCTGAGGTCGCTTGCCAAAGAACTGCGGGCGGGCGCAACGGGAAACGGCGTGCTTCTCGGCAACGGAACGGCGACCACGAGCCCCAGTGTCCTGGGTGCCGTCAGGTTCTTCCTCTCGGCCCGCTCGGCGTTCGTGGATGGCCAGTTCCTGTCGGTCTCCACGGAGGACGGGGCGCTTCCCGCAGATCCCGAACGTCCTTTGGCAGGGAAGGTGGCCGTAGTCACCGGCGCAGCCCGGGGTATTGGGGCTGAAATTGCCCGCACCCTGCACAGGGACGGCGCCACCCTGGTCCTCGTGGACATTCCGGCTGCAGGTGACCAGTTGGCAGCCGTTGCCAATGAGGTGCGGGGCACCGCCCTGCAGCTGGACATCACCGGCGCTGACGCGGGGCAGCGGATCATCGACCATGCCGTGCAGCGGCACGGGCGGCTGGATATCGTCGTTCACAACGCCGGCGTCACACGGGACAAGCTCCTGGCCAACATGGACCAGGCGCGGTGGAACCTGGTCATCAATATCAACATTGCTGCCCAGCTCCACATCAACGAGGCCCTGCTGGCCTCCGAATACTTCCGGTCAACTCCGCGTATTGTTTCAGTTGCCTCTACCAGCGGCATCGCCGGGAACCGGGGACAGACCAACTACGCAGCGTCCAAGGGGGGAGTGATGGGAATGGTGCGTGCCACCGCTCCGCTGCTCGCCACTGCCGGCGGCACAATCAATGCCGTCGCCCCGGGATTCATCGAAACAGACATGACCGCGCGCATCCCCTTTGCCGTCCGTGAAGTGGCGCGGCGACTGAATTCGCTGCAGCAGGGCGGAATGCCATCTGACGTAGCAGAGACCATAGCGTTCCTCGCCAGTGACGCGGCCGGTGGAATCAACGGGCAGGTGCTGCGTGTATGCGGGCAGAATTTGGTGGGGGCATGACGCTCCAGCAGCCGTTGGTCCTGGCAGAAATGCCCTCCCTGTCCAAGCTCTACGTCAACGCTGCCGCGCAGGCGGCCCGCCGCAGGCTGCTGGGAACCCACGACTCCGCCGTGCTTCCGGCTGAAAGCCACGAAGTCAGGGGCGTTAGGGTGAACGTGGAGAACCTGACGGCCTACCAGCACCTGATAGGCGAGACGGCAAGCGACGTTCTGCCGGCAGGCTTCATCCACGCAATCGCCTTTCCCCTGGCCATGAGCGTCCTGAACCGCGACGACTTTCCGCTTCCCCTGCTGGGGATGATCCACCTTCGCAACAGGGTGGAGCAAAGGGCGCCGCTGGTATTCACCGACATTCTGGACATGACGGCGAGGGTGGAGAATCTCCGTGGCCACCGTGCGGGTACGCAGGTGGACGTTGTGGCGGAAGTGCGACGCCCGGACTCACAGGATGTCCACTGGCGCGGAGTTTCCACATACCTGGCCAAGGGTGTGTTCCTGCCGGGCATAGACAAACCCACGGCCGTTCCGCCCAGGCCCGACTTCACAGCGCCGGACCCTACGGCGCTGTGGCACCTTGGAGTGGATACGGGCCGGGCCTACGCAGCAGTGTCGGGGGATTTCAATCCCATCCACCTAAGCGTGCTCTCGGCCAAGGCCCTGGGCATGCGGCGTTCCATAGCCCACGGCATGTACCTGGCATCACGTGCGCTCGCAGATGTGGGGCCGGCCCGCGGAGATTCATTCACCTGGGACGTTGATTTTGAGGCCCCGGTCTTCCTTCCCTCCCGGGTTGCATTGGAGATCACTTCAGAAGAAAGCGGGGCAGGGGCGTGGAAGCGGTCCGACTATGTCGCCTGGAGCCCGCGCTCCGGACGGCGCCACTTCAGCGGGACCGTCACCGCCGTTTAGGACAGGCAACAGCCCGCCGTGCCTACCCCCTGGGGCGGATGACCCGCAGGATCCGGTGGAGGCTCAGAAGGACCGACTCGGACGCAGGCACGGTTCCCTGTGCGGCCTGCCTGCCGGCGGTGGAGGCCATACAGGCCTCCACCGCCGTCCTGGCGGCTTCATAGGAGTCTTTGTATGTGCGCTCGTCGCTGTCGCTGTGGATCGAGAGGAGTTCTCCCGTTGCGTTGATGGCATCCGCCAGCGGCTCGTTGTCCTGCAGGGGGATCGCGTACGGCACGTCATCCTCCCAGATCACGTCTGAAAGGACATCGGTCATGTCCTGGATGTGGAAGGTCACGCGCTCCAGGTTCTGCAGGTCGCGGTAGTCCTGGTCCACGTCGCGCGGGTGGAGTTTTCTGCGCGGGTTGGCCCGGCGGCTGGCGTCGGCTTCCTTGACCAGGTGCCGCACCGAACTTGCCGCCTCGGACAGTTCGTCTGACCGGCGGGACCAGTCCTCGTGCTCAGGCGGCCACTTTTCCTTCAGCGCCGCGGCCATGTCCGTCAGTTGGCGCCCGAGGGCCTGCCGCAGGTCCACGAGGCTGGAGGCGGCCGCACTGAGGTGCAGTGGCGGAAAGATCAGGAAGTTCACAGCGATGCCGACCACCACGCCCGCCGCCATCTGCACCAGGTAGCCGTAGGAGAAATCCTCGGCGTTTCTGCCGCCCACCAGCAGAACCAGGAGGGCCGCCGTCGGAATCCAGTCGCTGCCTGAGCCAATGCCCGGCAGGCCGCCCAGCAGCACGCCTATTCCCATGAACAACGCCACGGTCAGCGGCGAGGGCTCGGCGATGCTGACAAGGATGAAGGCAAGTCCGATGCCAACAGCCAGCCCGGCGAGCGCCTGGAGCCCCTGCCTGACCGAGCCGGCCACGTTGTGGTACATCGCCACCAGCGCGCCCAGCGGCGCGTAGTATGCGTAGTGCGATGCCGCGCCGGGCATGTGCGGCGCGATGGCAAAAGCCAGCCCGGCTGCCAGTGCGGCTTTAGCCGCAAGTTGAAGCCGCCGCTCCGCGAAGGCAGCGGAAAGTCCAGCCACCGATTGTTTGAGAAGTTGGGTCCCCCGAGCCCACCGTGCGTCCGGCCGTGCCTGAGTATTGCCCATCCGGACAACAGTAGGGCCGGCGGTGCGTCAGGACAAACCTGCTGTTGAGCGGCGTACCGCAGCAGCCAGGCGGTGGGCGCGGCCCTGAGTGCGCCCTTCTTCCGCGCGCCGGGGAATGTAGCCGAAAGCCAAACGGTAGGACGGGTCGGCAAAACCGAGGGCAGCGTTTGCCCCTTCGTGCCCGAAGGCCCGGTGGCTGCCGAAGTTCCGCGAGGGATGGGGTTTCATGAAAACCACCGCAAACGCGTTGTCCAGGCCGGAAGAGCGGTCCAGGCCCCACACCTGCTCCCGCGTCATTGCAGCGATGGTTTCCTCAGTGAGGAAGGGACTGTCGGTTCCAACGCCAGTGGTGGCTGCGGCATACAACCGGGCCAGGCCGTCGGCAGACCCCACACCGCCGGCGGCTGACATGCCGGCGGCCCTGACGGACCGGATGTTGGGCAGTTCCATGATGCTGCTGACCGGGGCGTTGCTGTTCATGCCCTCGAGGCTGAGCGGGTCGACCCACGGCTGCGCCGCATCTGCCTCGTACAGGACATCCCGGTACCGCGGTTCCTGGTCTGCCGGCAGCCCCAGGAAGAAGTCGACGTCCTGCGGCTCACGGATTCTTCGGTTGTAAATGTCCTGCAACGCCTCGCCCGTGGTCCGGCGGCACAGCTCCTCCATCAGGATGCCAATGGTGAGCGCGTGGTAGCCGAACTGTCGGCCCGGTTGCCAGGCAGGTGCAGCCGCGGCGAGCCGCAATGCGGCTCCCGCCGTGGTGAACTCCTCCAAGCCGAATCCGCCCTCGACACCCAGGAGCCCCGCCTGGTGCGACAGCGCCTCCCTGACCAGCAGCCGGTCCTTTCCATGGACGCCGAATTCCGGCCAGTAATCCACCACCGCTTTGTCGAGGTCCAGGACACCGTCCTGCACAAGGAGCGCGATGACCATCGCGGCCACTCCCTTGGAGCAGGAATAGGCACCCGTCAGGGTATCCGGATCCATGCCAGGCCCGCCGCTCAGGCTGAGCACCGGAACACCGTCACGATAGGCGGCCACCTGCGCGCTGTAGTGGGGATCTTCGGCGAGGAAGGATTCGAAGAGGGCCAGGACGTCCTCGTAACCGGGAGCCACGAAACCCAGGGAAGTAAGCATGCCGCCCAGTGTAGGCGGAAAACGATTTCCTGTCCGGTCGGGGAGTCTATGCTCCGTGTCCCGCGGCCACTTCCTCGCCTGGCCGGACCGGCCCCGGCGGTGTTCCATCGCCAAAGGGGCGGCCGCCCAGCGATTCCCGGCCGTGGTCCTCCAACCATCCGCTGAGGTCGGGGCCGGCTGGAACGATCCCGGTGGGATTGATGTCCTCATGCACGATGTAGTAGTGCTGCTTGATCTGCACGAAGTCGATGGTGTCGCCGAATCCGGGTATCTGGAAAAGGTCCCTGGCGTAGCCCCATAGGTTGGGCATTTCACTCAGCTTCTGCCGGTTGCACTTGAAGTGGCCGTGGTACACGGGATCGAACCGGGCCAGTGTGGTGAACAGCCGGACGTCTGCCTCAGTGATCGTGTCGCCCACCAGGTAGCGCTGCCGGGACAAGCGGTCCTCAAGCCAGTCCATGGCGGCCCACAAGCGTGCGTACGCTGACTCATAGGCTTGCTGCGAACCTGCGAATCCACATCGGTAGACGCCGTTGTTGACCTCGGTGAAAACGCGCCTGTTGACCAGGTCGATTTCCTCCCGGAGGTGCTCCGGGTAGAGCTGCGGTGCACCGGGCCGGTGGAAATCCGTCCACTCCGTGGAGAAGTCCAGGGTGATCTGCGGGAAGTTATTGGTGACTACCTCGCCGCTGCGCACGTCGACGATTGCAGGCACGGTAATGCCGCGGGGGTAGCCCGGGAAACGCTTGAAGTAGGCTTCCTGGAGGCGTTCAATGCCCAGGACCGGATCCACGCCGTGCGGGTCGAGGTCGAATGTCCAGGAACGTGCATCATGGGTGGGTCCGGGCTGGCCCAGGGAGATGGCTTCTTCCAGCCCGAGCAGCCTGCGGACAATCACAGTGCGGTTCGCCCAGGGGCAGGCCCTGGCCGCAATGAGACGGTAGCGCCCGGCCTCCACTGGCCAACCCGGCTCGCCGTTGCTGCCGGGGGAGGCGCTCCTGGTGATGCGGTCCTCGATGTAGTTGGTATCGCGGGTGAACTCGGCCCCGCCCGTTACATACGCACCGCGGGTGCTGTGTTCGCTGGTGCCGCCCGTCGCTGCGGTGGCACTTTCGGTTTCCTGGCTCATGCCCCAAGCCTATGCGCCGCCACCGTCGTCTACCGGCGTTCCAGCAGAATTGCCGAGACTGGCTGCCAGGCCACCAGCCATGCACCGGCCACCACCAGCGTGAACAAGGCAATCCAGATGCCGGATGGTACAGCGGTGGCACGGTAGAGGAGGTAGGCATCGGAGGTGTTCAGGCGGTCGCGCCGGCGGAGGTGGACGTTGGTGAGTTTGAGCAGGTCACGCACGGCGGCCACCAGAAGAGCCAGGCCGAGAACGACTGATACGTGACCCGCCATGGAACCGGATGCAAGGAATGCCAGTGCGGCTGCGCCCGCTATGGCCACGATGGTGATGGCCAATCCGGCAAAGTTGCGGAGGAAGACAAGGGACGCAGCCAGAACCAGGGAACTGCCGGCCATGGCAGCAGGACCCCAGCCACCGAGTCCGCACCACACGAAAGCCGCCCCGACCATTGCGGGTACCGGGTAACCCCAAAAGCACGACCATGCGGCCGCCAGCCTGCTCCGGCTGTACGTGGTGGTGGTCCCGGAGTGGTCCAGCCGAAGCCGGATTCCAGACAGCCGTTGTCCGGAGGTCACGGCTGCAAACGCGTGGCCCAGTTCGTGCGTGGCGGTAGCGAGGAGGCCGAAGTAGCGCCAGCTGCGGCGCGGGATGGAAAGGGCGACGGCGGCCGCCAGGGAAAGGAGCATCTCGCCCAACGTGACGGTGGGAACGTTTGTTTGGGTGAAGGCTGCGCTCAACGCGCTCCAAAAGTTGGCGGGGATGTCCACCGATGCCTCCTGGCTGCCGGCCCCCATGCGGGTCCCGGCGTCGAACGTATTGTGTCCAATGCTACGGACGCGGGCTGGATGGATTCTTAAAGACCGAGAGGCACGCCTGCGGCGTGCCTCTCGACAGGGATCGTAGTGCCGACCCTCAGGAAAGCTTGCTGACTAGCCTTCGCACTCGGTGCAGTAGCTGTGCCCGTCTTTTTGGCGGGCGATCTGCGACCGGTGCCGGACCAGGAAACAGGAGTAGCAGGTGAACTCATCCTCAGCCTGCGGGATGACCTGGACTACGAGCTCCTCAGCGACGAATTCGCCGCCAGGGACGCCGGCGCCGTCCAGCCCGTCAGCCTCGTCCAACTCCTGCACAACACTGCGGGCGTCGGGAGCATTTGCTGACTGGAGCTGCTCGAGTGAGTTGTCCTGCGATTCCTTGACGTCGGAACGCAGTTCATCGTAATCGGTTGCCACTTTGGGTGCTTCTCTTTTCTTTGATTGGCTGTCGGGTATGAAACGTACAGCATAAGGCCGGTATTCCCCAATAACGAGCGTAGATCTGCGGCCGGCTGGGTAAAGGTTCAGGGGAGCAGCCGGGGGTTTTCCAACCGCATTGCGGCTGCGTTGGCTGTGGAGGGATGGCGGTTGCTGTTTCCTCTGCGTGACGGAAGGGGCAGATCGTGGAGCAACTCACCGCAGAGTTCGGCGGTGCGGGACAGGTGGGAGTGGGCGTCGGTCCGGTACTGGAGAAGTTCGACGGCGTGACCAGGATCGTTGTCCTGCGCGGGGGCGGGCTGGGCGACCTGATCTTCGCCATTCCGGCGATGGCTGCGCTGAAGGCAGCCTACCCCTCTGCAACGGTCACCTTGCTGGGCACCCCTGTGCACCAGGCCCTGCTGGGAGCGTTGAAGAGCCCGGTGGATGAGGTTGTTGTGCTTCCGTTCGCAGAGGGTGTCAGGCCCGGGGAAGAGGATGCCGGTGAGCTGGACCGTTTCTTTGCGGACATGCGCAGCCGGCACTTTGATCTGGCAGTCCAGCTTCATGGAGGGGGACGGTATTCCAATCCCTTCCTGTTACGGCTGGGCGCCCGTCACACGGTAGGCACCAGGACGGCTGATGCAGCCAGCCTCGAACGGACCATCCCCTATATCTACTACCAGCATGAACCTCTAAGGGCGCTGGAAGTCGCAGGGTTCGCCGGTGCATTTCCCCTGGACCTTGAAGCTCGGCTGGCGCCCGCCCACGGCGGGGCTGTGACCGACGCGGCGGATGGGGGTGCCGGCCAGCCGTTCGTGGTGATCCATCCCGGCGCCACTGACCCCCGTCGTCGTTGGCCCGCTGAAAAGTTCGCCGAACTTGCCGGCGCCTGCGCCTCTGACGGCTCCAGCGTGGTAATCATTGGGGACAGCAGCGAGCAGGACCTCGCGGAGGACATCGCCGCGCGTGCCGGGTCCGCCGCTGTCCGTTCCGTGGCGGGCGCACTGGATATGGCCGCACTGGTGTCGCTGCTGGCAAAAGCCGATGTGGTGGTAGCAAACGACAGCGGCCCCCGGCACCTTGCGCAAGCGCTTGGCGTCCCCACGGTCGGTATCTTCTGGGTCGGCAATGTGATCAACGCCGGCGCACTGGGCCGGAGCCTTCACCGGATCCACAAGTCATGGGTGACGGCCTGCCCCACGTGCGGCATCGATGTCACCCAGGTCGGCTGGACAGCACCGCGCTGCGTCCATGATGACTCTGTAGTGGCAGGCATCGGGGTGTCCGAAGTCTACGAGGACGTCCGCAGCCTTTCGGCTGCGACGTTCGCAAAGCAGGACGCATGAGCGCCGTCCAGGCGGCCGGGGAGTCCGCCGACCTGATCCGTGCCGACGGCAAACCGGAACTCCTGGTCCTGCGCGCCCTCAAGCTTGGGGACCTGCTGGTGGCCGTGCCTGCGCTGAAGGGCATCCGGCGCGCCTTTCCGGATCACCGCCTTCGCTACGCGGCCCAGGGCTGGCTGTCCGAAGCCCTGGGCCTGGTGGGCGGCTATGAACTTCTGCCGACGCACGGCCTGGACGAACCGCTGGCAATGGAACCGGGTGCAGTGGACGTGGCCATCAACCTCCACGGCAGCGGCCCGGAAAGCCAGGGACGGATTGAGGCCCTGAAAGCCCGGCGGACCGTGGGGCACCAAAGTCCGCACCGGGACGGCCCCCCGTGGCGGCCCGAATTGCACGAGCGCGAACGCTGGGTCCGGCTGCTCGAATGGCATGGCATAGAGGCCGATCCCCTGGACGTGCAGCTGAACACACCGCACATGCCCAGCCCGGTGCCCGGCGCGACCGTGCTGCACGTGGGGGCAGCCTACGGAAGCCGGCTGTGGCCGGCCGGCCGGTTCGCGGCAGTGGCATCGGCGCTCGCAGAAGCCGGGCACCAGGTGGTCTTCACCGGTGGCACGTCGGAAAGGGAACGTGCCCAGGAAGTGTGCCGTCTTTCGGGTCTTCCGGACACCTCCATGCTGGCCGGCGTTCTGGGCCTGGGTGAGTTTGCCGCCACGATCGCTGCCGCACGGCTGGTGGTCTCTGCCGATACGGGCGCTGCACACTTGGCGTCGGCGTACGGGACTCCGTCCGTGGTTCTTTTCGGTCCCGCCCCACCCGAAATCTGGGGTCCGCCGCCGGGCCCCCATGTGGTCCTCACCCGCGCCGAACTGCGGCGCGGAGACACATTCGCCGCCCAACCTGATCCCGCCCTGCTCGCAGTCCAGGTGTCCGACGTGATGGCGGCCGTCAGGGAGCTGGGGCTTCTCTAGGCACTGTGGATTTGCGGCCAATGATGTGGATCCCCAGGGGGTGGAGAATACGGGCCCGGGCCTAACATTGTGGTATGAGCACTGAGCTGGAAATTGCTTTTGTGTTGGGGACGGCGTTCCTGTGGATTACCGTGACGCTCACCATTTTGTCCGCCATCGACCGCCCCGAGAGGAAGGCCCGGCGGCAGGAACGGCGGGAACTCAGGACGGGGACGGGGCGGATCGAGTACCGCCCGGTTGCTGCCGGTTCCCGTCCCCAGGGACGGAACCGGCATCCCCGGGCCAGAAGGCTGCACCTGCACTGACCACCTTGGAACGTGCCCCTCGCCGGTTAGCACCTGCGATGGACGGACGTGCGCAGCCAGGCGTCCGCCGTCGTTCTGCTGACCATCGCGGGCGGCACGAAAGGCAAACTGTCAAGCCTTGACGGGCGTTGCCTGGAGCGCTGACACTTTCCCGATGGGAGTAAGCGAAGAGTTGCGCGCGCTGGCTGACGTGGTGGACAGGCTCGCCGCGAAGTTTCCTGGAATGCCGCGGGAACACATCGAAGACGTGGTCCAGCAGGAGCACAGCCTGCTGGACGCCGGCAGGGTCCGTGCATTCATACCCGTCCTGGTTGAACACGCCGCGAGAGACCGCCTTTCACGCTAGGCCAGGGCGCGCAGGTCAGGGTGCCGGTGCGACGTCTATGACTACCTTTCCAATCGTTCCCTGTTCCACTGCGTCATGGGCGGCGGCAGTTTCCTCGAGTGGGAACCGCGCCAGTGGCAGGCCATGTTCTTCACCAACCCTAAGCGCTCCGGCGGCAAGGGCCTGGCCAACTGCCGTGACCGCTTGCTGTTTCTGCCCGTCCGTGACCGTGTAGGTCAGGATGAACTGGTAGCGGACGTTCCTGGTCATGCTTTCGCGGATGGGAATGTTGAGGGATTCGCCGGGGTTGGCCGCATAAATCGAGATGGTCCCGCCGGTTTTAAGCACCTGCAGGTCCGCCTCGATGTTCGCAGGCGCATTGACATCCACGATCACGTCCACACCATCTGCGGCTGCTTCCTTGACGGCGCGGACGACGTCGTCCTGCCGGTAGTTGATGACGGTTTCCGCACCTGCGCGGCTGGCAAGTTCGGCCTTCCGGTCGCCGCTGACGGTTGTGATAACAGTCGCTCCGGCCCACCGGGCGAGTTGGATGGCCGCATGCCCCACAGCCCCTGCGCCTCCGGTCACCAGCACGGTTTTGCCTGCGAGGGCTCCAGGTGCGAGCCTGGCCGGTCCGTCCTCGCTGGACGTCAGGGCGCGGTGGGCCGTCAGTGCGGGAATTCCCAGGGAGGCGCCGGTGTCGAAGGATTCGGTGTCAGGAAGTGCCACGACCTTGTGCGCCGGCAGCACCACGTACTCCTGGGCTGTGCCTTCGTTGCCGCCCCAGGCCACATCCCACAGCCACACACGGTCGCCCACGGCAAACCCTTCCACGCCGGGCCCCAACTGGTCGACGACGCCGGCTCCGTCCTGGTTTGGGACCTTCGGAGCGTCCAGCGTGTGGCTTCCGCTTCCGGACCGCGATTTCCAGTCGGTCGGGTTCACTCCCGACACCACCAGGCGCACCCGCACTTCCCCGGGGCCCGGCGCAGTCAGTGGTTTGTCCTGGAGCTTCAGCACCGATGAGGGACCTGTTGCTTCATACACGATTGCCTTCACGTCTGCTCCCATGGCCGGATAGAGATTGCCTGTCGACTCCAACCTATCGGAAGCAGCACCAGTCCCGGCGGACGGTGCCGGTTTTACGCTGGATGCCGTACTGGCAGCGGCCCGGCAGCTTAGCGGGGCTGCCCCCTGGCGGTGCTGGTCTTAGTGGCCCAGGATCCAGGAACCATCGGCATCCGGTTCATTCCTGGGTCGCCGCAACCGGCGGAACAGAATGATGAAAGGCAGCAACAGCAATTGGACGACGCCGACTGCCACCAGGAGGGCAACGAACAGTGCGATGACGGGGAGATAGAGGAGAAATACGCCTGCGAGGGATCCAGTTCAAGCCTGAAGCGTTCGCGCGTTGACTAGAACCGGGAGGTGCCACGCAGCTTCCGGGGCCGGCCATCCGGATCGACAATGAACCGGTAGATTGGATCGGCCCAAAGGCGCTGGAAGTGCCCTACTGGACTTGGGGTGTGGTGCCGGACTTGTCCGGCTGGGCGGGTTGACCGGCGACCGGTGCGGTGCCACTGGTCCAGGGCTTCCGCGGTGCTGTGCCAGAGCTCGAGTTGGCCCTGGCCCGACTGGAGCCTGGGATCGTCGTAATCCAGGCCGAGATGTTCGGCCCAGAGCTGGAGCCGCAACTCCCTGGCGAGAGGTTGGGAGGGCTGGGCACCGCTGCCATCACCCGTCAGCCCGGAGGCCGCGGTGTCCATCACAGCGCATGTGAGCTCGCTGTCAGTGGTCCAGGACCGGCGGTTGAAGTTGTCTGATCCGCAGGTGAACCAGGTGTCGTCGATGATGCAGATTTTGGCGTGGACATAGATGGGCGTTCCCTCACTGTTTTCAAGGTTGAACACACCCACCCTGTCCGGCGCTGCCCGTCGAAGCACGCTGAGGGCGCGCAATTGCCCCAGCCGGCGGGGAGGCCCGCCCACGGGCCCGTCGGAGTCCGGGTACCTGGGCACCACAATGATCACGTGCAGGGCAGGGTTGTTCTCGAGCGCGGCTGCAATTCCGCTTGCCACCTCCATGGACCACAGATATTGGTCCTCGATGTAGATGAGCGACCGGGCCTGGGCGAAAGCCTTGGCATATGCACGGGCGATGCTCCGCTCGCCCTGCGGTGCGAACGGGAAGGGCGGATGCTTCATTCCGTAAGTGCGCAGCAGTTGCACGGCGTGCGGGCCGGCCGGCGGCGGTGGGGGAGCGGCCTCCGGGAGAGGATTGGGGTGCCGTGGCATCCGGGCCAGCCGCTGCAACAGCATCCGGTAAGGCGTGTGCCGGTCCAGCGGGTGGGGGTCGTTCCACCGTTCCGCGAACACGGCCAGCACGTCAGCCACTACGGGACCACGGAGTTCAAGGGCCGCATCATGCCACGGTGGTGTCTGCCCGTAGTGCGGATCCATCGTCACCGCCTGGGGGTCACCCGAATGCCGGGAATCGTCCCTGCGGCTGTGTGACAGGTCGATTCCCCCCACGAAGGCGACGTCGCGGGAGGGATCGTCGCGGCGGCGGATCACCACCAGTTTTTGGTGATGGGAGCCGAAGAGACGCACGCGCTGATCCAGCAATGCCTCACCGCCGGCATCGTTGATCTTGCGGCTGAGGAGTTCGTTGGAGCGCCCGCTGATCGGGGCCGAGACGCGTTCGCCATGGGATCTCCAGACAAGGCCACGCACTTCCACCCCGGACCTGGCCAGGCCGGCAAGCAAACCGCCGATGGTGGGGCCCCCATCCTCGAGCTTCTCGTCGGCGTCGCCCCGCCAGTCCGTGAACCAGACCCGGTCTCCTGCCTTCAGGTCCCGGAGCTCCGCATGCAACCGGGAGAAGTACGTTGCACCATGAACCAGGGGACGCACCAGGTTTCCCTCTGACCAGGACGCTGTCCCTGCATCCCGAGACTGGATGGCGGACGCAGGATTTCCCCGCTCAGCGTGGTTGAGGAACCATTTGCCTGCCGTGCTGTCCACCCGGTGCTCCTTTCGGGCCCGGAAGTCCGGGCCGCTGGATTTCCAAACTAGCCTATGAAGATGGCGGTCCGGCCGCCCCGGGTGCGCAACACCACCGGTTACTGGGAAGAACGGAGCGAAAGCATGTCATTGAAGGAAAAGTTGAAGGGCGACGTCGTCGTGCACATGAAAGCCGGCAATAAGGTCGCCCTGACCACGGTGCGCAACGTTCTGGGTGAAATCGAAACGCGCGAGAAGTCCGGCAGGACTCCGGTGGACCTTGATGATCTCCAGGTCACGGCATTGCTGCAGAAGGAGGCCGCCAAGCGGCGCGACACCGCAGCCACCTACTCGGCCGCAGGCCGCCAGGACCGGGCGCAGGCCGAAATTGCGGAAGCTGAGGTCATTGAGGCGTACCTGCCCACGGCCTTGACCCGCCCGGAAGCCGAGGAAATCGTCGATGGGGTCATTGCGGAATTGGGAACGGACGGCGCCGAGCTGACGATGCGCTCCATGGGTGCAGTCATGAAATTGGTGACACCGAGGATTGGCGGCCGCTTCGACGGCAAAGCCGTCAGCGAGATCGTGAAGTCGCGTCTCGCGTGAACCGGGTGGCCCGACCTGGTTCCGGGCTGCTGCGGACATATGGCGGATCTGCTGGTTGTTATTGGAACGGAAGAGCTTCTTCGAGGATCACTTCCGCAACAACATCGGGGCGGTTGAACAGCATGAAGTGGTCGGTGTCGATGTCCCGGACGTCCGCTACAGCGTCGCGTGCCCATGCCCTCTGCTCCTGCCCCGTCAGGTTGTCCCGGAGACCGAGGAGGACGGTCGTGGGAATTTCCGCCCATGCCTGAGCGGGGACAGGATCGCTGCGGGTCTTTTTGGTGACAAATCTGCGTGGGTGACCTCTCAGCAAGGCACGCACCTCGTCCGGGAGCCGTGATCCGGCTTCATCCTGGCTGAGCCACCAGTCGCCGTCCAAAGCGAACCGGCCGTACTCGTCCCGGAGCATATGGTCCATCGCATCCACCCAGCGCGCATCACGGACTTCGGGTTGCCCCTTCAAGGGAGGCGAGGAAACATATACGAGGTGGCTCGCGTTCGGCATGCCGTGGGCGCCAATTCCGACAACATCACAGCCATAGGACCAGCCGACAACGACGGTGGGCGCCGGGCTTGCCTCGATGGCCCTCCGGACCTCGTCAGCGTCCTCAAGCAGACCGGCTTCGGGCGAGCGGTGCGAGGGAAGGTCCGGTGCGAGCACCTGCAGGTTGGGCTGGTGCTTTTCAAGTTCACGCCGGACCCATGTCCAGTCTTCCGGCACACCCCACATGCCATGTACCAAGACCACGCCCTGCGGCAATAACCCCTGCCTGCCAGCCATGAAGGGACTGTAGGTCCGCCAAGGGGAGCGGTCAAGTGGTCCAGGCGGGAATGCATGGGAAGAGCGCGCCCCGTTCGCTGAGCGCGCCCTTCCCGCAAATACCCGTCAGTGCTTGAAGGCGTCCTTGACCTTTTCGCCGGCCTGCTTCAGGTCACCCTTGGCCTGGTCCGCCTGACCCTCGGCCCGCAGGTTCTCATCGCCGCTGGCTGCGCCGGCAGCTTCCTTGGCCTTGCCGCCCGCCTTCTCGGCAGCATTGTCAATCTTGTCGCCCAGTCCCATGGTGCTTCCTCCTCTGGTTCGGCAGCCGTTCGTTGTCGGCTTTATCTATAGTAAGCATGCTTAGGTTCCGGATAGCAAGTAGTCCGGCGACTTCGCAGCGCCCGCAACTCCGCAACTCCGCAACTCCGCAACTGCCATGCGGCTATCAATTAATCACCGCGGTTCAGCCCCTATTAGCCACCAGGCCACCTGCCGTTCAGTCCGCATCGTGAGACTCGGGCGGTGACTTCACCATGTAAAGCCCACGAGGCTGAAAGTGTCTTCCTGTCCCCTTCCCGCCGCGGATTCCTCGCCGCCGCGCTGGCCGGCGCTGCCGTGACCCTTGCCCCCGTGTCTTTTGCCGCTGCCGATACCGGCGCCAGCAGGACGCGGACAATCACCGGCCATCTGGATCCGGGAGCAGCCGACTTTGTATACCTGCCGGTTGAGATTCCTGCCGGCGTCAACAAGATCAGCGTGTCCTACAGCTACAGCAAGCCGACTGTCACTCCGGGGCTGCTGTCCAACGCCTGCGACATCGGCGTCTTCGACGAGAAGGGCACCGAGCTTGCCGGGAAGGGTTTCCGCGGCTGGTCCGGCGGTTTCCGCACCGAGTTCTTTATCAGTGCCGCCGAAGCCACCCCCGGCTACCTGCCCGGTCCGGTCGGGAAAGGCACCTGGAACATCGCCCTGGGCCCCTACCAAGTGTCTGAGCAGGGCATGGACTACACCGTCAATGTCACCCTCGAGTACGGACCCGACGGCACCCCGTTCCGCCCCCAGTACCCGCCCAAGCAGGTCACCGGCAAGAGCGCCGGCTGGTACCGCGGCGACGCACACCTGCACACCATCTACTCGGACGGCAAGCGCACCCCTGCCGAGGTGGCTGCCGGCGCTAGGGCAGCGAAACTCGACTTCATGATCAGCACCGACCACAACACCCCCGCCTCGCATGGCGTGTGGGGGCCGCTGGCCGGCGAGGACCTCCTCATCCTCACGGGCGAGGAGGTCACCACCCGCAACGGCCACTACCTCGCACTGGGTATAGAACCTGGCGACTGGATTGACTGGCGCTACCGGGCGCGTGACAAGGGCTTCGAGCAGGAGGCCCAGCACATCCACGCCTCCGGCGGCCTCGTCGTCCCCGCCCACCCCTACTGCCCGTACGTCGCGTGCCGCTGGAAGTTCGGCTACGACGATGCTGACGCCGTCGAAGTCTGGACCGGACCATGGACGGCTGACGATGAGTATGCCATCAACACCTGGGACTCCATGCTCGCCAATTCGGTGCGCACCGGCGGCCGCTGGGTCCCTGCCATGGGCAACAGTGACGCCCACAGCGAGCCCCAGGTCATCGGCCTGCCGCACAACGTCGTCAACGCCGCGGCACTCTCCCACGACGCAGTCCTGGACGGCATCCGCAACGGCCGCACCTGGATCGCCGAGTCCGCCAACATCTCCCTGGACTTCACCGTCGCCGCAGGCGGCCGGAAAGCAGGAGTCGGGGAGCGGCTCGACGTCAAAGCCGACACCCCGGTGACCGTCAGCATCAACGTCAGCGGCGTGCCCAACGGTGTCATCCGGATCATCACCGACGAAGGGCAAACCCAGCAAGCCACGCTCCCGGCGTCCGGCCACGGCACCCACACATGGATCACCACCGCCCAGCTCTCCGCCTACGTCCGGGCTGAGGTGCGCCACCCCATGGCCGACGGCACGGCCAGCAACGGCACCAACATGGGCACGACGCTGCTGCTCGGCCCCATGGCCGCACTCACCAACCCAATCTTCCTCGGAACCAAGTAGTCCGACCCGCTCAGTCCAGGTTGGCAGGTGGGTCCAGGCCTACCTGCCAGACTGCGTCATTGGCGCCTTCCATGCGGCGGCGCACCCTGGGACGGCGAATTTCCCGCCCAGGCCCAGGGCCTGGGCGGCCTGGGCCAGCAGCAGGGGTGCCACGGACTGAAGCCGTGCCACAACCTCGGCCAGGGCTACCACCTGGCCGTGCGCGAGGGTGAAGTCCCGCTTCCTGACGGAGTCCTGAAGCGCGAGGCAGCAGCTTTCCGTTTCCGCGGCCCCGTCATGGCGGCGGTAATGGTAAGGCTGATGAGCGCGTCCATGGCGGTTTCGTCGTCGTACGCGGCGACGGCGGACTGGATGCGCGCCAGCCGCTGGGGGAGCATTCCGAGAAAGTTGGAGAGGAACCGGACGGCGACGTGGGAGCTGTTCAGGTCCCGTCCCAGGTCATGGATCTTTTGAAGGTCAAGACCATTGATCATGCGCGCGGAATGCCGCTTTCCCCGGCTTTTAAGTCCGCGGGGCTCTTCCGCCAAATCCCCGCCAGCATGGTGACCACCAGGACCGCCGGAGCCCCGTACATAAGGACGTTCAGGACAATGGGTTCGCGGATGGCCCGGATGGCCTGTCCGACGTACGGAACGGTGGCCACCTGCCGGTCGACGGTCGGGGTGCTGATGGTTGCCAGCCACGGGTCGACCCCGTTGTTGGCATCTCCCTTGGTCTGCACGACGATGGAGCCGTCGGCGTTGGGGGTCAGCTCGGTGACCCGGTGGGTCTCGACCCGCTGGTCCTCAACGGGGATGTGGTAGGTGATGATGTCGCCGACCTTGATTTCACTGATGGGCACGGGCAGCGTCACGACGACGTCGCCCGGGTTGATCAGGGGAGCCATGGACCCGGTGAGCATGGTCAGCGTGTGGTAACCGAAGATGCGTGGGCCAATGGCGATCAGCAGGATGGCTGCCAGTGCGCATGCGAACAGGGTCGTGGTGGCGGTTGCCAGCACCCGCCGCAGGATACGGGCCGGCCGCCCGGAACCGGACGCTGCGCTGTCGTTCTGGACGCCGTCGACCGTGCCGTGGGGGTTACGGGCGATGGGAAGTGCAGTCATGGCAGCTTTCTCGTCTCTGGTGGTTGGTTCCGGACAGCCGGAGTGGTTACCTGACCGTCTCGGTGCGCTGGGTGGCGGCAAAGTTGAAGCTGATGGTGCTGGTAGCACCCTGGAAGGAGTCCGGTGCGGCCTTGGGCAGGGTGGTGGAGACCTTCAGGTTGTCGGTCTTGCCGTTGGTCAGGGACGTGAGGTTGGCCAGGACCCGGTTGGCACCGATGATCGGCGTTGAAGCCAGGACGGTGGTCTTACTGCCGGAGCAGGTGTACGGGGCGGCGGTGCCGCTCCAGGCGACGCTGCAGTTTTCGATGAGCAGCTGGAGGCCGTTGGAGGTGTCAGTGGTCAGGGCCGAGACCGGCGTGGCGGTGTCTGCTGTGGTGAGGGAGACGGTGCCCAGGTCGGAGTTGCCCGTGTTGTTCAGGGTGACGAGCTTTTCGACGGTGTCGCCAGGCAGGAGGCCGGTGACCGGAACGGTGAGGGTGTCTGCGGGAGTCGTGCCCAGAGCTATCTTGATGGTGCCGGCGGTGACTGCCTGGCTGGCGGTGGTGCTCGAGGAGAAGGAGCCAAAGGTGCCCATGCCGGCCACGGCGGCAGCTGTGCCGACGAGGGCTACGGAGGCGAGGATCTTGCCGGTGGTGGTCTTCATGATGCCCATTGCTTTGGTCCATTTCTGTGAAGGGCCCACCCCAGTGGGCCGGCCGTCGGAAGCCAGGCACACACTGCTTGACCTGACCTTGGATCACCATTCCCGGCGAACATCAAGACGGGTCCACACATCAGCTCAAGATTCTCTCAAGAATGATCATCACCGCAGGTCAAGAGCGATTTTGAGGGTCATGTCACACTCTGGAGGGCCCGGATTGATGCCATCCAGAGGCGACCTTGAGCAGTTCTTGAGGCACATCCGGAAAGGTGGGGGAGGGTGCAGGTCCATGGCACCGGGAAAGCACAGGGAAGGGCATCGTGGGAGGCCGCAGGAATCGGGCAAGGGGAGCCGGCACATTGCTGGCGCTTCTGTTGTCCCTCCTTCTCGTTGGCGTCCCCGCAGCCCACGCGGCCTTCACAGCTTCCACGTCGTCCGGCTTCACCGCAGGGGCGCTGAGGCTCGCGACCCCGTCATCGTCCACCACCGCTTCCTGCAGCCAGATTGGCAGCAGCGGAAAGTACCGCCTAAGCATTACCGTGAACAGCGTCGGAACCGTCCCGCGGGCAACCGCCTACGTCCTCGTGGTCACCGACCCCACCGGCGTCATCTACACCATCAATCCTGCAACTAACGGGTACTCCAGCCAGACGGCGGGCGCGGGGACCTGGACCTACTTCGTTCAGGCGCAGTACCAGGTGTCCGGGACCACCAACGTGTGGAAGAGCAGGACTGCATCTCCGGCTTCCGTCACCTGCTGACGCAACGCGACCTGGAGCTTCGTTCCGGCCCGCACCCATCACCGGAAAACACAAGAAAGCCCCGGAAAAACAACGTTTTCCGGGGCTTTCCAATCGTGCGCGGAGGGGGACTTGAACCCCCACCCCCTTTCGAGGACTAGCACCTCAAGCTAGCGCGTCTGCCATTCCGCCACCCGCGCAGGTGGTATTTCGGAAAGCCGTCCCGCCTTTCAGCGTTTCGCGCCTCTCCGAAGCAGCGAGAAAAACTCTAACACGACTTTTCGTAGAACAACGAATCGGGGCAAGTAGGTAGGCTGAGGGCAGCGGCTACGCCCGCGCCAGCCAGTCATTCCCTACCAAGGAGCCTTCAATGCCTGACGTCCTGCCCGAGGATGAAGTTGTCCGGATCTGCCAGGAACTCATCCGGATCGACACCTCCAACTACGGTGACGGTTCAGGGCCGGGGGAGCGTGCGGCAGCGGAGTACGCCGCGGGCCTGATCGAAGAGGTGGGCATGACGGCGGAGATCTTCGAGTCCGCGCCCGGCCGGGCCAACGTGGTGACCAGGATGGCGGGCGAAGACCCTTCAGCCAGCGCCCTGGTGGTGCACGGCCACCTGGACGTCGTTCCCGCGCTGCGTGACCAGTGGTCGGTGGACCCGTTTGGTGCAGAACTGAAGGACGGCCTTATCTGGGGCCGCGGCGCCGTCGATATGAAGGACATGGACGCCATGATCCTTTCCGTCCTGCGGAGCTTCGCCAGGGAAGGCAGGAAGCCCAAGCGCGACATCATCTTCGCGTTTTTTGCTGATGAGGAAGCCGGCGGCGTGTACGGCGCCCGCTACGCCGTGGATAACCGTCCGGAACTGTTCGAGGGGGCCACGGAGGCCATTTCCGAGGTGGGCGGCTTCTCGGCCACCATCGGCGGCCAGCGGACCTACCTGCTGCAAACGGCGGAAAAGGGCATTTCGTGGCTCCGCCTGGTGGCGCATGGAAGGGCCGGCCACGGCTCCCAGATCAACACCGACAACGCCGTCACCCGGCTTGCCGCCGCAGTCACGCGCATCGGTGAATACAAGTGGCCCATCGAGCTCACTCCCACCACGCGACAATTCCTTGACGGCGTGACTGAACTCACCGGCGTGGAGTTCGACGCCGACAACCCGGACCTCCTGCTCAACCAGCTTGGCACCGTAGCCAGGTTCGTGGGCGCCACCCTGCAGAACACCACCAACCCGACGCTTCTCAAGGGCGGCTACAAGCACAACGTCATCCCGGAATCCGCTGAAGCCCTGGTGGACTGCCGCACGCTGCCGGGCCAGGAACAGCAGGTCCTCGAGATGGTCCGTGAACTGGCCGGCAGCGGCGTGGATGTCAGCTACGTCCACAACGACGTCTCGCTCGAGGTGCCCTTCGCCGGCAACCTGGTCGACTCGATGATCGATGCCCTCCACAAGGAGGACCCGGGGGCCAAGGTGCTGCCGTACACGCTCTCCGGCGGTACGGACAACAAGTCGCTGAGCAGGCTCGGCATCACCGGCTACGGCTTCGCACCCCTCATGCTGCCTGACGAACTGGACTTCACCGGCATGTTCCACGGGGTGGATGAGCGCGTCCCTGCAGACTCCCTTAAGTTCGGCGCCCGGGTGCTGAACACCCTGCTCACCAACTACTGAGAGGACCGGGCCATGACTCCTGGGGATCTGCTGCCCGACGAACTCCTGGAGCGTGTCCGTGGCCGCGCTGCCGGATATGACCGGGACAACGCCTTCTTCCACGAGGACCTGCAGGAGTTGGCCACGGCGGGGTACCTGAAGCTTTTTGTTCCAGCGTCCGACGGCGGCGCGGGGCTGGGGCTTGAAGCGGCGGCCCAGTGCCAGCGCAGGCTTGCAACGGCTGCCCCTGCCACCGCGCTGGCCGTCAATATGCACCTGGTGTGGACCGGCGTCGCGCACGTCCTCGCTGTCCGGGGTGACAGCTCCCTTGACTTCGTCCTCAAGGAAGCCGCCCGGGGCGAGGTGTTCGCGTTCGGCAATTCAGAAGCAGGCAACGACTCGGTCCTCTTCGATTCCCGGACCACCGCCACTCCGGACAGGGATGGTGGCTACTCGTTCACCGGAACCAAGATCTTCACCAGCCTCTCGCCGGCGTGGACCCGCCTTGGCATCTTCGGCAAGGACCCGGACGCCAGGGACGGAGCCGGGGAACTGGTCCACGGATTCATCACCCGGGAAACGCCCGGCTACAGAATCCTGGACGACTGGGACACCCTGGGCATGCGCGCCAGCCAGTCCGCCACCACTGTCCTCGACGGTGTCACCGTTCCAGCGGACAGGATCTTCCGGAAACTACCGGCGGGCCCCAACGCTGACCCGCTGATCTTCGCGATCTTCGCCTGCTTTGAAAGCCTCCTCGCTGCTGTTTACACCGGCCTGGGCGAGCGGGCGCTGGCCCTGGGCGTGGAGACGGTAAAACGGCGCACGTCATTCAAGAACGGCGGGCGAAGCTACGCGCAGGACCCGGACATTCGCTGGAAAGTGGCAGAAGCCGCCATGGCCATGGACAACCTGTACCCCCAGCTCGCCGCGGTGACCGCCGACGTCGACGCTCTGGCAGACCACGGCTCCCAATGGTTCCCCAAACTGGTGGGCCTCAAAGTCAACGCCACCGAAACCGCACGCCGCGTGGTGGACCTGGCCATTCGCGTCAGCGGGGGATCAAGCTACTTCAGGGGCTCGGAACTGGAGCGCCTTTACCGGGACGTACTGGCCGGGATGTTCCACCCGTCAGACGACGAATCAGCCCACAACACCGTGGCCAACGCCTGGCTGGGGCCGCTGGAAGACTAGACGGTCCGCTGGACCTGCATCACCCGGCGGCGCAGCCAAAAGCGCCTGCCGCCGCCCACGTAGAGCTTGCTGCGTTCCAGTTCCCACTTGCCGTATTCGGAGTGTTCAACCAGCCGGCGCCGCGCCTCCGGCAGGGAGTCATCAGGGCTGACAGTCAATACGAGGTACTCGTACTGCCGCAAATAGTCCCGTTCCCGCTGGACCGAGCTGGTGAGAAATTGTTCCTTCATTTGCTCTCCATTTTCGTCCTTTTCCGGCTAACGTGAAGTCATGAGCATCGATCCGCGTGTCGCGCTTTCGTCCCTGACCACCGCTTTGGAAGAACACCTTATAGCAGCATCGAACCGCCGCGGGGACGGTGACCCCTCCGTCGAGGCAGCTTTTTTCGCCGTAGCCGATGCCTTTGAGGTTTACGAGGACGCGCTCTACGAGGCCTACAACGAAGTCACCCCTTTGCAGGTCTTCGATGACGAGGACGAAGAGGACGAGGAAGCAGACGTGGACGACGACGAAGACTTGGAGATCGTCGAGGAATAGCAGCACCGCAGGAGCACGCCCTGTAATCACGCCCGGCAGGCCCTCAGATGGCGGAAACGTCCTCCAAAGCCCGTGCAATCTGTGGAGGCAGGGGAGAGAGCTGGGCGTCGAGGATTTCCTTGAGCTGTACAGGCGTGCGCGCTCCCACGATGGCAGTGGCAACGCCGTTCTGTGACAGCAACCAGGACAGCGCCACGTCGTGGGGTGTGCGGCCCAGCCCGTTTGCCGCCATGCAGACGGCGTCCACAATGCGCGAGGGTTTTTCTTCAAGGTAGGGCTCGACATATGCAGCTTCTGTAACCGATGCCCCGCGGGACCCGGCGGGAATGCTGCCCCGGTACTTGCCGGTGAGGACCCCGCGGCCCAGGGGAGCCCATGCCATGAGCCCCAACCCGGCGTCCTCCACGGCCGGGATCAGTTCCGCCTCCGGCGCCCTGTTAAGGAACGAGTATTCGGCCTGGACGGCAACCAGGGGGACGCGGTTGACGGCGGCGGCCTTGGCGGCCTGCCAGCCTTTGAAGTTCGAGATACCGGCGTACCGCGCACGTCCGGTCCTGACAGCGAATTCCAGCGCGGACAAAGTTTCGTCGAGGGGAACGTTTCCGTCCCAGGCCTCGGCAAACCAGAGGTCGACATAGTCGGTGCCCAGTCTGGCCAGGCTGGCGTCAAGTCCTGTGAGCATCGCGTTGCGTGACGTGTCCACCGCACGGCGCCCGTCCGGCGTCGTCATCCCCGCCTTGGTGGAAATGGAAATCTCGGTGCGGGACACCACATCGCCAAGCAACGAGCCCAGGACGGCCTCCGAACCGCCGCCCGAGTAGGAAGCCGAGGTGTCCAGGTGCCGGCCGCCGGCGTCGAGGAAGGTGCGCAGCAGTTCCGATGCGTCCTGTTCGTCGGTTTCCCCGCCCCATGACCGGGTGCCCAGGGAGAGGGCTGATACTCGCAATCCACTGTTGCCGACGTAACGCTGCTGCATAGCAGCAAGCTTACGGGCAGATTCACGGGCGCCATGCCGTAGGGTCTTACCGTGAACTGGTTTGAAGCGGCCCTGCTGGGCCTTGTGCAGGGACTGACCGAATTTCTACCTATTTCATCAAGTGCCCACCTGCGGATCGTGGGGGAATTCCTCCCCAACGCAGAGGACCCGGGCGCCGCCTTCACGGCAATCACGCAGCTCGGCACGGAGACCGCAGTGCTGATCTTCTTCTGGCGCGATATTGTCCGGATAGTCAAGGCCTGGGCGGGCTCCCTTGCCGGCAGGGTGCCGCGGCAGGATCCTGACGCAAGGATGGGCTGGCTGGTCATCCTCGGCAGCGTTCCCATTGTCGTGCTGGGACTGCTTTTCCAGGACCAGATCGAGTCCGTGCTCCGCAGCATGTGGATCGTCGCGACCATGCTGATCGTCTTCGGCCTCATCCTCGCCGTCGCCGACGCGGTCGGCGCCCAGAAACGGGACCTTGCCCACCTGACCTACAAGCACGGCATCCTATACGGCCTCGCGCAGGCACTCGCCTTGATTCCCGGGGTCTCCCGGTCCGGTGGAACCATTACCGCTGGCCTGCTGATGGGCTACACACGTGAAGCTGCGGCCCGGTATTCCTTCCTGCTGGCCATCCCCGCGGTGTTCGGCAGCGGGCTGTACCAGTTGTACAAGGTGGTAACCAAGGAGGGCATCTCCGGGCCGTTCGGCCTTCCGGAGACAGCCCTTGCCACCGTGATCGCACTGGTCGTGGGCTACGTCATCATCGGCTGGTTCCTGAAGTTCGTCTCAACCCGCAGCTACCGCCTCTTCGTCTGGTACCGCATTTTCCTGGGCCTGGCACTGTACCTACTGCTCGGTTTCGGCGTCATCAGCGCCTAGGACTAGGCTTGGCTTGTGAAATCCTGGACTTCCCGCCCCGTTCCTGCCCTGCCCGGAAACATGCCCGCCATCCGGCTGTTCGACACTGCGGCAGGCCGCGAACTTCCGCTGGAACACGAGGCAAGACCCTCCATGTATGTCTGCGGGATCACTCCCTACGACGCCACCCACATGGGCCATGCGGCCAGCTACGTCGCATTTGACCTGCTGAACCGGGCCTGGCGTGATTCCGGCAGCGAGGTTTCCTACGTGCAGAACGTCACGGACGTGGACGATCCCCTGCTTGAACGTGCCACCGCCACCGGCGTTGATTGGCGCGACCTCGCCGCACAGCAGGTGGAACTCTTCCAGACCGACATGGAAGCCCTGAACGTTCTTGCGCCGGACCACTACGTCGGCGCTGTGGAGTCCATCGGCCTGATCGTGCCCGAGGTGGAACGGCTCGTCAGCATGGGGCTGGCGTACCAGGTGGCGGGTGCCAACGGCGAGCCCGACGGCGATGTCTATTACGACGTCGAAGCGGCCGGCAAGCACTCAGCGGCTCCTGACGCCTGGGTCCTGGGATGCATTTCCCACTTGAGCGAAAGCGCCATGCTTGAGCTCTTCGCTGAGCGTGGCGGGGATCCCGGCAGGGCCGGTAAGCGACAGGCGCTCGACCCCCTTCTCTGGCGCGTGGAACGGCCGGGGGAACCGAGCTGGCCCGGCGGCAGCTTGGGCGCCGGCAGGCCCGGCTGGCACATCGAATGCACCGTCATCGCACAAAAGTACCTGCCCTCACCCTTCACGGTGCAGGGCGGAGGATCGGACCTGATTTTCCCCCACCACGAGATGGGCGCCGGCCACGCGTATTCGCTCGCCGGGATTCCCCTGGCCCGGCACTACGCCCACGCCGGCATGGTGGGGCTCAACGGCGAGAAGATGAGCAAGTCAAAAGGCAACCTGGTGCTGGTCTCCAGACTGCGTGCGGCGGGTGAGGAGCCGGCTGCGATCCGGCTGGCCATCCTGTCACACCACTACCGCTCCGACTGGTCCTGGACTGATGAAGGCTTCACCGCCGCGAAAGCAGACCTGGCGGCGTGGCGCCAAGCCCTGGACCACGCTCCCGAGGGCTCAGGCCAGGCGCTGCTCGCCGAAATACGCAAAGCACTGGCAGCAGACCTGAACGCGCCGGCAGCGGTTGCTGCCGTGTCACGCTGGGCACGGTCAGCGAACGACGGCGGTGCTGCCGCCAACGATGCTGACCGCGCCCTGGTAAAGGACGCCGTGGACGCCCTCCTGGGCATCAGGCTTTAGACGCAGGCTCCCAGCGTTAAGAAAAAGAGGCCTGGCCGGGATTTCTCCCGGCCAGGCCTCTTCTGGTTTTAAAGGGGCTGACCGGCGCGCTAGGGCCGGTCCTGGCCGCGGCGCTTCAGGTACCGCTCAAACTCGCGGGCGATGGACTCGCCGCTGGCCTCTGGAAGGTCGGCTGTGTCCTTGGCTTCCTCCAGCTGCCGCACGTAGGCAGCAATCTCGGGGTCCTCGGTGGCGAGTTCGTCCACGCCGCGTTCCCAGGCGTCGGCTTCCTCTGCCAGCTCATGGGTATCCAACGGCACCTGCAGCAGTTCCTCAATGCGGTGCAGAAGGGCAAGCTGCGCCTTCGGCGAAGGAGCCTGCGCCACATAATGGGGGACGGCGGCCCACAGGGACACCGCGGGGATTCCCGCCAACAGGGCAACCTCGGACAGGACGCCCACAATCCCAACGGGGCCTTCGTACTGGGACGCCTCCAGGTTCATGCGCTCGCGCAGCGGGGCGTCATCGGAGGACGTGCTCACGGGGATCGGGCGGCTGTGCGGCACATCTGCCAGCAGTGCGCCTACCAGCACCACGTAGTCGACGTTGAGCGCCTCGGCATGGGCCAGCAGTTCGGCGGTGTAGGCGCGCCACTTGTAGGAGGGCTCCGTTCCCTGCACAAAAATGACGTCCACGTTCGAGTTGGGCGCAGTGGCCTTGTAGATCCGGGTGGAAGGCCACTTGATCTTGCGTTCGCCGGCCGCATTCCGGCGGACTGTGGGGCGCGTGAACTGAAAGTCGTAGTATTCGTCGGCATCGATTGATGCCACTTTCTTTCCACCCCACAGCTTGTTTAGGTAACGCAACGAATCGCTGGCGGCCTCTCCGGCGTCGTTCCATCCTTCGAAGGCGGCAAGCATCACCGTTATTCGCTGTCCTTCAGCCACTGGCTGCAGGAACCGTTCCCGCTCGGGTCCGGCACCCTGATCGGCGGTGTCTCCCTCGAAGCTATTCATTTCTTCACCCTACGTCCAAGGTGCGCGCTTGCGCATGGAATGAAGCGCCGCAAATCGCGGGAAACCGGAGCCAAGGGCTCCCGCCATGCCCGATATTCGCCAAGGGCGTAGCCCACAGCCTGCGCCCAGCCATCCCCCGTAGACTGGCGTCATGCGATCTCCTGCCCCCGGTTCACCGCTCAAAGCCGTCCTTTGGGACATGGACGGCACCATCGTGGATACGGAGCCCTACTGGATCGCCGCCGAGCACGCGCTGGTCGAATCCCATGGCGGAACGTGGAGCCACCGCCAGGCAATGCAGCTGGTGGGCCAGTCACTGACGTTTTCGGCCGGCCTGCTCCAGGAGGCCGGTGTCGAGCTGGAAATCCGCGAGATCATTGACACCCTTACCGCCCAGGTCATCAGCAGTGTGCGGCAGCGGGTGCCGTGGCGGCCGGGTGCCCGTGAGCTGCTTGAGGAACTGCACTTGTCCGGCATCCGCTGCGCGCTGGTCACCATGTCAGAGGGTCCCCTGGCGCGCGAAGTAGTGGCGAGCCTCCCGCGGCCATATTTTGAGGTGGTGGTGACCGGGGACACCGTAAGCCAGGGCAAACCCCACCCGGAGGCCTACCTCACCGCCGTCGAACTGCTGCAGGAAGACGATCCCGGACTTGGCATCCACCACTGCATCGCCCTCGAGGACTCCGTGCCCGGTGTCGCTGCGGCAGTGGCATCCGGGGTCACCACCGTCGCCGTGCCGCACATCGTGCCGCTGCCGGACAACGGGGACTACGCGCTCTGGGAAACTCTCGCAGGGCGCGGCATTGCAGAGCTTGAAGCCCTGTTGCCCAGCACGGTTCCCTCCGGTCCGGCCTGCGCATCCCAGGGTGATGCACGTGGCTGACCCAGGGGCCGGAACGGGCACCCAACAGGGGAGCCCGGGCCGCCGCGAAGGAATCCCGCTGGGACGCATCGCCGGAGTGCCTGTAGTTCTCGCCTACTCGTGGTTTGTCATCGCGGCCTTCACGGTGATTGTCTATGGGCCGGTACTGGCCAGGAACAATCCCATGCTCGGAATGGCCGCCTATTTGGTCGCCCTTGCCTACGCCGTCCTGCTGCTGATCTCCGTTCTCGTGCACGAGCTGGCCCATGCGCTGACCGCGAAGATCTATGGCTGGCCCACGCAGAAGATCGTCCTCAACCTGTGGGGCGGCCACACCCAGTTCGAAAGCTTTACGTCCTCCCCGGGACGGTCCGTGCTCGTCGCCTTTGCCGGACCCGCAGCGAACTTCCTCCTTGCCGGCGGTGCGTGGCTGGTGCTCGGTACCGACAGCCTAGGCAGTGTCGCCGGGATCCTGACGAACATCTTTATGTGGGCCAACTTCCTTATCGGTGTCTTCAACGTCCTGCCTGGACTTCCGTTGGACGGTGGCCGCCTGGTGGAATCGATTGTCTGGAAGGCCACCGGCAGCCAGGCCAAGGGCACCGTGGCTGCCGGCTGGGGCGGCCGCATCATCGTTGTCGCGATCGCTTACTGGTTCCTCCTGCGTCCCTACCTCGCCGGTGACCGGCCGGACTTCAGCCTCATCATGATCACCGTCCTGGTGGGCGGTTTTCTCTGGATGGGTGCCTCGGCATCGATCCAGCAGGGAACGCTCCGCGGACGTCTCCCGTTGGTCAGCGCCGCCGCTTTGTCGACGCCGGCGGGCGGCGTTGCAGCCACCGGCACCGTCCGCGACGCCCTCCGGGTGCAGGCAGCAGGAACACCGTCGGTAGTAGTGTGCGGACCAGACGGCCGGCCCCGGGGGGTGGTGGATCCGGAGGCATTGGCCGCCGTACCCGCGGCAGCTGCCGATACGACCCCCATCACCGCCGTAGCCTTCCCCCTCGCTGCCGGAGCCTATGTACCCGAGTGGTCCAAGGGACAGGAACTGATCCAGTTCCTCTCGCAGCTGGAAGGACGCCATTACGCGGTGGTGGACCACAACGGCAGCGTCACCGGGCTGCTGACCCAGGATGCTGTCCTCGCCGCCATGACAGGAAAGCGCCAAGGCACCGATAGGCGCCGGCAGGGCCAGAACCGGTAGAGTTACCTGCCGGTCGTGCATTGCCGCTGAAAGGGCCACAGTGTCCCCGGGACGTTTCCCTCCGCGGCGTAACAGGTTTCACAGGAGCGAGGAAAAATCATGAGCAGCGAAACTGCCGTCAATGACGCCCAGGGAGCAGCCCGGGCCGGTGCTGCCGCCGGCGGCTCGCAGCCGGTGGGAGCTGCCCGTCGACGTGGCCCCTTCCGCGAAGGCGAACGCGTCCAGCTCACGGACGAACGCGGCCGTATGAACACCATCACGCTCGAACGTGGTGGAGCATTCCATACGCACCGCGGCTTCCTGAACCACGACGAAATCATCGGCAAGGTGGACGGCTCCGTGGTGGTCAACAATGTGGGCCAGCAGTACCAGACGCTTCGGCCCCTGCTCTCCGACTTTGTGCTGTCCATGCCGCGCGGCGCCGCCGTCGTATATCCCAAGGACGCCGGCCAGATCGTCACCATGGCGGATATTTTCCCCGGCGCACGCGTGGTGGAAGCCGGCGTCGGCTCGGGTGCCCTGTCCATTTCCCTGCTCCGCGCCGTGGGCGACAACGGCTACCTGCATTCCTTTGAACGCCGGGAGGAGTTCGCGGATATAGCCCGCGGCAACGTCGAGACCATCTTCGGCGGCCCGCACCCCGCCTGGCAGATTTCCCTCGGCGACTTCCAGGAGGAAGTAGTTAAGGCTGAGGAGCCCGGATCCGTGGACCGCGTAGTCCTGGACATGCTGGCGCCGTGGGAGTGCCTCGACGCCGTCGCCACCGTCCTTGCACCGGGCGGCGTCTGGATCAACTACGTTGCCACCGTCACCCAGCTTTCGCGCACGGCAGAGGCCATCCGGGCCGATGGCCGCTTCACTGAACCGGACGCCTGGGAGTCGCTGGTCCGCGGCTGGCACCTCGAAGGGCTTGCCGTCCGCCCAGACCACCGAATGGTGGCCCACACCGGATTCCTGCTGGTTACCCGGCGGCTCGCAGATGGCGTCACCGGCATCTCCGTCAAGCGCCGTCCCTCCAAAACCGAGTTCAACGAAGAAGACGTCAACGCGTGGACGCCCGGCGCCGTGGGGGAGCGGGCCGTGTCAGACAAGAAGCTGCGCCGCGCTGCCCGGGACGCCATTGCCGGGACGAACGTGGTGGATACCCCCGAGGTCACGAACTAGTCCAGATTTCGAGAGTCTCCATCCCTACCCGCCTTCTTGGGACTAATGTCTTAAGAGAAGCGCAGGAAGGGGCTGATACATCATGGAGACACCAAACCAGGACTCCGGACGTACACCGGCAGAGCAGTCTGCCGCCAACGACCTCTCGGTTGCTGACCGCCAGGTCAACATACTTCGGGACAAGCTCAGGCATATTGACCGCCAGTTGGCAGCGGCGACGCAGAACAACTCCAAGCTGGTCAGCATGCTTGAGACGGCGAAGGCAGAGATCCTTCGGCTGAAAAATGCCCTGGACCAGGAGGGTCAGCCGCCTTACAGCTTCGGCACCATTCTTCAAATCAATCCCAAGCGTCAGCCCGCTCCGGGCAACAGCGGCCAGGCGGCCACCGAAGAATCGGTGGACATCTTCAACGCCGGCCGGAAAATGCGCGTGGGCGTCAGCCCCCTGGTGAATATAAACCAGCTATCCGTGGGCCAGGAAGTGCTGCTGAACGAAGCACTCCTCATTGTCGCCGGACTGGGCTACGAGCGCGCCGGCGAACTGGCCACCCTGAAGGAGATGCTGGGGCGGGACCGCGCCCTGGTGGTCGGCCGCGCCGACGAGGAACGCGTCGTGCGTCTCTCAGGGGCGCTCCAGGCGGAGAAGCTCAGGGTCGGCGATGCCCTCTCGGTCGATTCCCGCACCGGTTATGCCCTGGAAAAGGTGCCCCGCTCCGAGGTGGAGAACCTTGTGCTCGAGGAAGTCCCGGACATTACCTACGAGGACATCGGCGGCCTGGGTCCCCAGATCGAGCAGATCCGCGACGCAGTGGAACTTCCGTTCCTGCATCCGGACCTCTACCGGGAGCATGGTTTGAAAGCGCCCAAGGGAATCCTCCTGTACGGTCCTCCAGGCTGCGGCAAAACCCTGATCGCCAAAGCCGTCGCCAATTCCCTGGCTGCGCGCGCCGCCGAGCGGTCCGGCAACGTGGACCTCAAGAGCTACTTCCTGAACATCAAGGGACCCGAACTCCTTGACAAGTACGTGGGCGAAACGGAGCGGCACATCCGCCTGATCTTCTCCCGAGCCCGGGAAAAGGCCTCGGACGGCAGCCCCGTGGTGGTGTTCTTCGACGAAATGGACTCCTTGTTCCGCACGCGCGGCACAGGCATCTCGTCCGACGTCGAAACCACCATCGTGCCCCAGCTCCTCAGTGAGATTGACGGCGTGGAGCGCCTGGACAACGTCATCGTCATCGGCGCATCCAACCGCGAGGACATGATTGACCCGGCCATCCTCCGGCCCGGCCGTTTGGATGTGAAGGTCAAGATCCAACGGCCCGATGCGGAGGCTGCCGCCGACATCTTCAACAAATACATCACGCCCGATCTGCCATTCCACGAATCGGATCTCGCCGAACACAACGGCGATGTCCAGGCCACCGTGGACGCCATGGTCCAGCGCACGGTGGAAGCCATGTACTCCACGGACAAGTCCAACGAGTTCCTGGAAGTCACGTACGCCAACGGCGACACGGAAATGCTGTACTTCAAGGATTTCAACTCCGGCGCCGTGGTGCAGAATGTGGTGGACCGGGCCAAGAAGTACGCCATCAAGGACCTGCTGACCACCCACCAGAAGGGGCTCCGGATCGAGCACCTGCTGCGGGCGGTGGTGGACGAGTTTCGTGAACACGAGGACATGCCCAACACCACCAACCCGGATGACTGGGCCCGGATTTCCGGAAAGAAGGGCGAACGGATCACTTACATCCGCACCATCGTCCAAGGGAAGGCAGGCCAGGAGCCCGGCAAGTCCATCGAGACCATGCCCACCACAGGACAGTATCTATGACGGGTGCACAGGGATCCGCCGGCGGGGAGGCTCTCCCCGCAGGCGGAGCCATGCGGGTCATGGGGGCGGAAACCGAATACGGCATCCACGCCCCTTCCGCACCCTCCGCCAATGCCACCATGATGAGCGCCCGGGTGGTGCAGGCGTACGCCCAAGTCACCCGGCAGCGGGCTGCGGGTGGAGCTGAAACCCGTTGGGACTACACCGATGAAGAGCCGCTCCATGACGCCCGCGGCTGGACGGTGGACAGGGGCGCGGCCCATCCCAGCCAGCTGACCGACCAGCCGCCCGTGCTTGATGCAGAGGCGGTGGCTCTGGCCTACGGCCGCGAGGAACTTGAACTGGACGGGCAGGATGAGTCCGGAACCCTCCTCATGAACATGGTCCTGGGCAATGGGGCCCGACTTTACGTGGACCATGCACACCCTGAATACTCAAGCCCGGAGGTCACCAACCCGCGGGATGCGGTGGCCTGGGACGCGGCGGGGGACCTGGTTGGACTTGCCGCCGTGCGCCGGCTGGCCGCGGACCCTGCCCTCCCGCCGGTCAACCTCTACAAGAACAACACGGACAACAAGTCCGTGTCCTACGGTTCCCACGAGAACTACCTCATGCCCAGGTCGGTGCCTTTCGGGGACATTGTTCGCGGGCTGACGCCGTTTTTTGTGAGCCGCCAGGTGGTGTGCGGAGCAGGCCGCGTGGGAATCGGCCAGGACAGCTCCATCCCCGGCTTCCAAATCAGCCAGCGGGCGGACTTCTTCGAAGCTGAAGTGGGCCTGGAAACCACTATCCGCAGGCCTATCATCAACACCAGGGATGAGCCGCACGCCACCGCGGACAAATACCGGCGCCTGCACGTCATCATCGGGGACGCCAACCTGAGCCAGGTGTCCAACTACCTCAAGTTCGGCACTACGGCGCTGGTCCTCAGCCTCATCGAGGCCGGTCTGGCGCCCAGGATCGAGGTCTTCGAGCCCGTCGCAGCGCTCAAGACCGTAAGCCATGACACCACACTGACAGCGAAGCTGCGCCTGCTGGACGGCCGCCGCGTCACTGCCCTGGACCTGCAGTGGATGTACCACGAGGCCGCCGCCAAACTTGCCCAGGACACCGGCGTGGGTGACTCGGTGGACGGTGACGGGCACACCCACGAGGTGCTGGAGCGGTGGGCGTCGGTTCTCACCCAGCTTGATAATGACCGCGCTGCTGCTGCCTCCTCTGTGGAATGGGTGGCCAAGCTTTCCCTGCTGGAGGGCTACCGCCAGCGCGACGGACTTGAGTGGAGTGATGCCAGGCTGGGCCTGGTGGATCTCCAGTGGGCAGATATCAGGCCCGAAAAAGGCCTCTACTACCGGCTCCTGTCCAGGAACCGGATGCAGCGTGTGGTGGATGATGCCGCCATCGCAAAGGCCGTGTCCGAGCCTCCGGCCGATACCCGGGCCTTCTTCCGGGGCAAGTGCATCAGCACCTTCGGCAAGGACGTGGTGGGGGCAAGCTGGGACTCCGTCATCTTCGACGTGCCGGGTTACGGACGGCTTCAGCGGGTTCCCACCCGGGAGCCCCTGAGGGGAACCAAAGCCCTCACCGGAGCGTTGTTTGAGCGCTACCGGGATGCGGCCCCGTTCCTCGGGGAACTGCTGGGACACAACAGCACTCCGCCTGCGGCGTAAACCGCGCCGGAACGCCTATCCCGTGGCAGGATGGGCATATCGGCGGATCCGCTTGATCCGCCGAAGTCAGAAGGAGGGAAACCAATGGCAGGCCAGGAGCAACAGCAGCCGCAATCACGCGACACCCAGGTCGACGAAGACATCCCCGAGGCACCCCCGGCTCCGCCCGAAGCGCAGGCCTCGGCATCAACCGAAGGCGTGGATGACCTGCTCGACGAAATCGACGGCGTCCTGGAATCCAACGCCGAGGAGTTTGTCCGGGCCTTTGTCCAAAAGGGCGGCCAGTAACCCGGACCCGGGAGGTGGCGGAAGCCGCGGACGGCCGGAATCTGTACCGACGTTGAAGTACCACGTTCAAAGGAGTGATGAGTGCAGGAATCAACCGCCAACCAGGTAGCCGCCAACGCCACCTCGTCCTTTACCGAGCACCTTCTACGGGACCGGCCTGAGCTGCTGCCCTTCAACCGGTCCCTGCCGGGTGGCGCGACGGCGGCTGCCCCTTTGCAGGTTCCACACGCCACGACCATCGTTGCGATGAGCTACGGGGGCGGTGTCCTGATGGCCGGCGACAGGCGGGCCACCATGGGAAACGTCATCGCCAGCAGGCACATCGAAAAGGTCTTCCCGGCGGACCACTTCTCCGTCCTTGGCATCGCCGGAACAGCCGGCATAGCAATCGACCTGACCAGGCTTTTCCAGGTCGAACTTGAACATTACGAAAAGATCGAGGGAACGCAGCTCAGCCTCGAAGGCAAGGCCAACCGGCTCGGGGCCATGATCAGGGGCAACCTTCCGCTGGCCTTGCAGGGGCTCGCAGTGGTCCCTCTGTTTGCAGGTTTTGACACCACCGCCGGTCTCGGCCGCCTGTTCTCCTACGACGTTACCGGGGGCAGGTACGAGGAACACGAGCACCACACGGTAGGGTCCGGTTCTGTGTTCGCCCGTGGCGCCCTGAAAAAGCTCTGGCGCCCCAACCTGACGGCAGCGGAAGCGCTCTCCGTTGCCGTGGAATCCCTGTACGACGCCGCCGACGACGATTCCGCCACCGGCGGCCCGGATACGGTAAGGCAGTTGTGGCCCGTGGTCTACACGGTGGACAGCACGGGGGCCCGACGTATTCCGGAGGCCGAACTCGCAGCCGCGTCCCGCGGCGTGATCGAGGCCCGCACCATCGCCGGACGGGAGGCCTGAGATGACGCAGCAGTTCTATGTGTCGCCCGAGCAGCTGATGAAGGACCGCGCGGATTTCGCGCGGAAGGGCATCGCCCGCGGCCGCTCGGTGGTGGTCATCAGCTGCGCCGATGGCATTGCGCTTGTCGCGGAGAACCCTTCGCCGTCCCTGCACAAAGTCGGCGAAATCTACGACAAGATCGCGTTCGCCGCCGTGGGCAAGTACAACGAATTCGAAAGCCTCCGCCAGGCCGGTGTCCGCTATGCCGACGTCCGCGGTTACTCCTATGACCGCGAGGACGTTACCGCCCGCGGTCTGGCCAGCGTTTACGCGCAAAGCCTGGGCGCCGTATTCACCGCCGAGCAAAAGCCGTTTGAAGTGGAACTCGCCGTGGCAGAAGTAGGTCCCACCCAGGCCGAAGACCATCTGTACCGGTTAACGTTCGATGGCTCGATCGCGGACGAGCACAGTTTCGTCGTCATGGGCGGCCAGGCTGAGAAGGTTTCCGCGGTCATCGACGCCGGATGGCAGGCGTCCCTCGGCTTCGCCGACGCGGTGCGGCTCGCAGTGAAGGGACTGACGCCCGCCCAGGAGGGGGACCAGCCATCGACGCCGTTGCCGTCAAGCGCTCTTGAAGTGGCCGTCCTCGACAGGCTCTCCGACAGCTCCCGCGGCACCCGGCGCGCCTTCCGCAGATTGAGCGGCGCGGACATCACAGCCCTGCTGGCCTAGGAGGAACAAAATGGACAAGAGAATCTTCGGCATTGAAACCGAATTCGGGATCTCCTACTCGAGTCCCGACTCCAGGCCTCTTGCTCCGGAGGAGGTGGCCCGGTACCTGTTCCGCAAGGTGGTCAGCTGGGGGCGCTCATCCAACGTGTTCCTAACCAACGGTTCGCGGCTTTATCTCGACGTAGGGTCCCACCCGGAATATGCCACGGCGGAATGCGATGACCTTGCCCAGCTGATCGCCCACGACCGCGCCGGTGAATTGATCCTCGACGACCTGGTGGATGAGGCCCAGGCGCGGCTGGCCGCCGAGGGGTTCAACGGCACCGTGTACCTCTTTAAGAACAACACCGACTCGGCGGGCAATTCGTACGGCAGCCACGAAAATTACCTCATTCCCCGGCGCGGCGAGTTTTCCCGCCTCGCCGAGATACTGATCCCGTTCCTCGTCACCCGCCAGCTCATCGCCGGGGCGGGAAAGATCCTGAAGACACCGCACGGTGCCACCTACGCCTTCTCCCAGCGCGCCGACCACATCTGGGAGGGCGTCTCCTCGGCCACCACCCGGTCCAGGCCCATCATTAATACCAGGGATGAGCCTCATGCCGACGCCGAGTTCTATCGGCGGCTGCACGTCATCGTGGGGGATTCCAACATGTCCGAAGCAACGGCGCTGATGAAAATCGGCACCGTGGACCTCGTCCTTCGGATGATCGAAGCAGGGGTGATCATGCGTGACATGCGGATGGAGAACCCCATCCGCAGCATCCGGGAAATCTCCCACGACCTCACCGGCCGCGCGCTGGTGCGCCTCGCCAACGGGCGGCAGCTCACTGCCTTGGAGATTCAGCAGGAGTACATGGGCAAGGTCACGGCCTTCGTCAACGAACACGGTGCCCACAACCAGCATGTTCCGCTGATCCTGGATCTGTGGGAACGCACACTCCACGCCATCGAGTCGGGCGACACCAGGGGCATTGACACTGAGATCGATTGGGCCATCAAGAAGAAGCTGATGGACAACTACCGCGAACGCCACGGCCTGGCACTGGATGCGCCACGGATCGCCCAGTTGGACCTTACGTACCACGACATTTCCCGCAGCCGCGGGCTCTTCTACCTGCTGCAATCACGCGGTGCGGTCCGCAGGATCGTTGACGATACGGTGATCAAGGGCGCGGTGGATGCACCACCGCAAACCACCCGTGCCAAGCTGCGGGGTGACTTTGTCCGCCGTGCGCAGGAACTGGGGCGGGACTACACCGTGGACTGGGTGCATCTTAAACTGAATGACCGCGCCCACCAGACCATCCTGTGCAAGGATCCCTTCCGCAGCGTGGACGACCGCGTGGAGGCTCTTCTGGACTCTATGGGCTGACGTCCAGCTTCAGGGTCTATTCTGGATAAGGTCCTTCGTAACGGGACCCTTCGAACGGCATTGTCCGCCGTGATGCGGAATGTCGTATCCACCCTGCCCCGACGAAAGTTTTCCTACGTGCGCCGACTACTAGCAATCCTCCTTCCCGGCCTGCTGCTCCTGACCGCCTGCGGAGGCACATCTTCGCAGCCAGAGCCCAGCAGCCAGTCCGCCGGGGAGACTGCAAAGTTCGACTCCCTCAAACTGACCGACAACGGGGACAAGAAGGCCCCGGGTGTGGACTTCGACAAGCCGCTGACCGTCACCCAGCCCACTATCAAGGTGGTGTCCGAAGGCAGCGGTGACACCATCAAGGCAAACCAGGTAGCCAAGATTTCGATCCTGGCCCTGAACGGCACGGACGGCTCGCAGCTTGAGGATACTTTTCCCAATGAGCCGGAAAGCCTGGAGCTGAACGATCAGCTGAAGACCAGCAGCGCCGTCATCTACAACGCGTTCGTAGGTGCCAAGGTAGGGTCCAGCCTGGCGCTGGCCGTCCCCGGACAGCAGAGCTCTCCCTCCGCGAGCCCCAGCCCCTCCGATGGTGCAAGCCCCTCTGACAGCGCGAGCCCGAGCCCCAGTGCCGCGGCCCAGCCCACCCAGCTGCTGATCATCAAAGTAGTGTCTGCTGCCGACGCTACCCCCGTCCTCGACAAGCCCCAGGGTGAAACGGTGACCCCGCCGGCCGGGCTTCCGACTGTGACGGATAAGGACGGCGTACCGCAGATCAATGTTGCAGGCGCGCCCGCCCCCACATCGCTGGTCTCCCAGGACCTGATCAAGGGCACCGGCGCCGCGGTCAAGGAAAGCGACACCCTGACGGTCAACTACGTTGGGGTCAACCTGGCCGACGGCACCAAGTTCGACTCCAGCTTTGACCGGGGCCAGCCTGCCACCTTCCCCCTCTCCGGTGTCATCAAGGGCTGGACGCAGGGCCTCACCGGCAAGACTGTAGGTTCCCGCGTCCTGCTGGTGATACCCAAAGACCTTGCCTACGGCGACGCCGGCCAGGGCCAGGCAAAGGGCGACCTTGTCTTCGTAGTGGACATCCTCGGGGTCAAGTAGCAAGACTTACAGGGACGCCGCGGCCTTCGCGGCACCCATCACTCTCACGCATAGGAGCAAGCATGTCGTTTGGACAGCGGGAATTCGACCGCCAGAAGCCCGAGATCGATTTCCCCGAAGGCGACGTCCCTACGGAACTCGTCATCACCGACCTCATTGAGGGAACGGGACGCGAAGCCAAAGCCGGGGACACCGTCTCCACCCATTACGTCGGCGTCGCCTGGTCCACCGGGGAAGAGTTCGACGCGTCATGGGGCCGCGGCACTCCGCTGGACTTCCGCGTTGGCGTGGGCCAGGTTATCCAGGGCTGGGACCAGGGCCTGCTGGGCATGAAGGTCGGGGGCCGCCGCCGCCTGGAGATCCCGTCAGAGCTGGCCTACGGCTCGCGCGGTGCCGGAGGAGCGATTGCCCCCAACGAAGCCCTCATCTTTGTCGTGGACCTCGTCGCCGTCCGCTGATCCGGCCCCGGGACGCAGCAAACAGCGCGGCTGCATGGAGGATTGCCCTCCGTGCAGCCGCGCTTTCTGCTTTCAGCGGGCGGGTTTAGTAACGTAACCAAGGTGTCCGTATCCCGCACCGAACGCCTCCTGAACCTGCTCATTGCTCTGCTCAACACCCGCTACGGGCTCCGCCGCAGCGAGTTGCGTGAAAAGATCTACCACGACACCTCCGGCAACGATGTCGCTTTCGGGCGGATGTTCGAACGGGACAAGAATGACCTGCGGGCGATGGGCTTCGACGTCGAGACCCTGACTGACCTTGGGTGGAGCGAGGACGATCCCGCCACTACCCGGTACAGGATAGGCAAGGAATCGAACCGGCTCCCTGACGTCCAGCTCGCACCCGAAGAATGGACGGTGCTCCTGCTGGCGTCCCAGCTTTGGGAGCGGGCTGCCTTGGGGACCGCAGCCCAAAGCGCACTGCGCAAGCTGCAGGCGTCCGGGCGGCTGGCCAAGGTTGAACTTCCTGCCGGTGTCCAGCCACGGATCAAGCCGGCCGGCCAGGCCTTCGATGACATCGTCGCAGCGATGCACGCCCGGCATCCCGTTTCGTTCACGTATCTTGCGTCCAGCACGGGCAAAGAGGAAGAGCGGACTGTTGAGCCGTGGGGCCTTGGCAGCCGATTCGGCCAGTGGTACCTCATGGGGTACGACCGCGCCCGGAAGGCAGCACGGCAGTTCCGCCTGTCCCGCCTCACCAGTGCTGTGACGACCGTCGCCCGGGAGCACTACACACCGCCGGCTGATTTCAACATCCGCGCAGAGCTGGACCGGCTCCCTGAGTTGCCGCTGCGCACAGCCGAAGTGGACGTCCGGAAAGGACACCTCCTCGCCCTGCGCCGCCGTGCGGTCGCGGAGAGCCGGCAGCAGACATCCGCTCCACCCGTAGACGGATATGACCGGCTTGTCCTCGAGTACCGGGACCTTGAAGTCCTGGCCGAGGAGCTGGCCTCATACGGGCCGGAGGCCCTGGCAGTTGAACCCGCTGAGCTGTCCCGCTCCGTCCAGCGCCGCCTTCAGGCCGCGGCTGACTTCAGCGACTCGGTCCCACCTGCCTACACTTTTGGGGGCCGCAGACCGCGCCCTGCCCCGAAAGGAACCTCGGAGGACCAGCTCAAGCGCATGCTGCAGCTGGTCCCATTCCTGGTCCACAACCAGGGCCTCCACATCCAGGACGTGGCCAACCACTTTGGCGTCACCCGCGGAGAACTTGAGGCGGACCTTCGGATCCTCATTTGCTCCGGGTTGCCGGAGGGGTATCCGGATGACCTGCTCGACATCCAATGGGAGGACGACCACGTCTTCATCACCCAGGACCTCGACCTCAAGAGGCCTGTCCGGTTCACCATCGAGGAAGCATGCGCTCTGCTCACAGGACTTGAAACCCTCAATGGCCTGCCCGACCTGCCCGGCGGCGGCGCCCTGGAATCGGTCACTTTGAAACTCCTGGCAGCCGCAGGAGAAGAAGGGCTCCGTGCGGCCTCCATTGCCGGCCCCCAGGTGGCTCCCGCCGACGCAGGCATCCACGCCACGGTCCGGCAGGCCATCGAGTCGCGCTCCCAGCTCCACCTGGCCTACCTGTCACCCCAGCGGGACGCGGTCAGTGAACGCGACGTCGACCCGCTGCGCCTGTACTCGCTGGACAACACCTGGTACTTCGAAGCGTGGTGCCACCTCGTGCAGGGACTCCGGAACTTCCGTCTGGACCGGATACAGGACATCCACCCGAACGGCGCACATGCCAGCAAGACAGGAGCAGCCGAGGGAGGCGTCCCGGCCAAGCTCTTCACGCCCAACGACGACGACACCACCGTCACCGTCCAGCTCACCCGCCAGGGGAGGGGGCTTGCGGACGACTACTACGCCGAACGCACGGCAGAGCTTCCCGACGGCGGGATGGTGGCAGAGATCCGCTTCGGCAACACGGCGTGGCTGCCCATGTTCGTGGCCCAGCACGGCGGTACCGCCCGGATCCTGGCGCCCGCCGACCTGGCCACGGCTGCCCGGGAGTGGCTGGCGGCATCACTGGACAGATACGCCGGATAGACTTCTCAGCATGCCTTGGTGGTCCTGGATTCTCATATGGGTGGCGCTCGTCGCACTGTCCCTGCTGTTGTATGTCCTTCTGGGCATCCGTCTGTTCCGGCAGTTCATGGCGACCATGAAGGATCTCGGCGCCGCGGGCGAAAAGCTGGGGCACCTGAACCCACCCGAGGTGCAGGAGGCGCCAGGTGAAGCGGAGGGGCCGCGCCCGGGCTCTGCCGTTTTTGCCTCGCCCGCCGTCATGCGACATGATTACGAGGCATCCAAACTGGCGCGGCGCGAAGAACGCCGACGCAGGCGAGTGCAGCGCAAAAAGGACCGGGGCCAGCCGCAGGCGCTCGGAGATCTCGACTTCACATAGAAGTAGGATGTAGTTAGAGGAAAGGATTTCCCGTGGGAAGACTCTTTGATGGCCCCTGGCCAATCGTAATCATCATCATCGTTGCTTTGCTTCTCTTCGCAGCCCCCAAGCTTCCGGCCATGGCCCGCAGCCTGGGACAGTCCATGCGGATCATCAGGTCCGAGGTCAAGGAAATGAAGAACGACGGCAAGGCCGACTCCACCGACCCCTCCGGTCCCGTGGAAGGAACCATTGTGAACCACCCCAAGGCGAAGCCCGGAGAGCCGACAGACGGCACTGACGTTCCGCCTTCAACCCGCGCCTGACCTACCGTGGCACTGTCTCGGGCCCGCAAAGCCAATCCTGAGGGGCGGATGTCGCTTTGGGAGCACCTCAAGGAGCTGAAAAACCGGCTGATCAAGTCGGCTATCGGCGTCGTCATTGGCGGTATTGGGGGCTGGATACTTTACGATCCGCTGCTGAAGGCCCTGGCCGAGCCGGTCAACCGTATTTCCAATGAGACCGGCGGACTTGCCGCCATCAACTTCGGGACCATTGCCTCACCCTTCGATTTCAAGCTCCAGATGTCGCTCCTCATCGGTGCCGTCATCTCGAGCCCCATCTGGATCTACCAGCTCTGGGCGTTCATCACGCCGGGCCTGACATCCAAGGAGCGGCGCTACACCCTGGGCTACATGGCTGCTGCCATCCCGCTGTTCCTCGCCGGGATTTGGGTGGGCTGGCTGGTGGTTCCGCAGGTTGTCCACGCGCTGACACAGTTCACCCCCCAGGGGTCTTCCAGCGTCATCGATGCCAGGACCTACATCGAGTTCGTGACCCGCATGGTGCTGATGCTCGGCTTGGCGTTCCTGGTACCCGTGGTGCTCGTGGGCATCAACATGGCAGGCCTTATTTCAGGCCGGACCATCCTCAAGGCCTGGCGCATCACCGTCTTCCTGGTGTTTGTCCTCGCGGCCATGGCCGCGCCCGGCGCGGATGCCATATCGATGTTCATGCTGGCCGGTCCACTGCTGGCCCTGTTCTTTGCAGCTATTGGCATCTGCATCCTGAACGACAGGCGCCGCGATCGCCGCCAGGCCAAGCAGGTCGAGGAAACCGAGGCAACGGCGGACATCGCCACCCCAAGCAGCGAGCTTAAGAAGCTCTAGCCTGCCGCTAGGCTTGGGGTATGTCCTCCACCACCGGACCCTTCTCCACCGGGCCCATCGATCCTGAAGAACTCTCGCCGGCTGAGAGATACCGCGCCAGCGCGGAACGCAGGGCCGAGGCCGCCACGTATCTTGGAGCCTTTACCCGCACCCTGGCCTTCGAACTTGACGACTTCCAGCGGCAGGCCTGCCGCTCCCTGCAGGAGGGCAGGGGGGTCCTGGTGGCGGCCCCCACGGGCGCCGGCAAAACCATCGTGGGGGAGTTCGCCATCTACCTGGCCCTTCAGCGTGGGCTGAAGGCGTTCTACACCACCCCCATCAAGGCCCTCAGCAACCAGAAGTTCACCGAACTCACCGAAAAGTACGGTGCGGACAACGTGGGCCTCCTCACTGGCGACACCAGTATCAACGGGGACGCGCAGGTGGTGGTCATGACCACGGAAGTCCTGCGGAACATGCTGTACGCGGACTCAGCCACCCTCGACGACCTTGGCTACGTGGTCATGGACGAGGTCCATTACCTTGCCGACCGGTTCCGTGGTGCAGTCTGGGAGGAAGTCATCATCCACCTACCCAGCGAGGTCCAGGTCGCTTCGCTCAGCGCAACCGTTTCGAATGCCGAAGAGTTCGGCGCTTGGCTCGATACCGTCCGCGGGGACACGGACATCATTGTTTCCGAACACCGTCCGGTGCCGCTGTGGCAGCACGTCATGGTGGGCCGGCAAATCATGGACCTGTTCGCCGGGGAAACCACCTTCGACGAAATCGCCCCGCCGGTTGAGGACGGGGACCAGCAGCCGGTGCCGGCTGCCAAGACCCGGGATACCGCGAAGGGACGGGGCTTCGACGTCAACCCGGACCTGCTGACGGTGGCACGCAGTGAGAGCCAGCAGAGTTTCCGCAGCCGGCCCGGCGCTGGCCGCCGCGGCCAGCGTGGCCGTGGCGCTTACGACCGCCCGGGCAGGAGCGAACCAACGGGGGTACGCCCCGCCAGCCGACCGCAGGTAATCGCAAGCCTGGACCGGATGGACCTGCTGCCGGCCATCACCTTCATCTTCTCGCGCGCAGGGTGTGAGGCGGCCGTCGCGCAATGTGTGGGATCCGGCTTGTGGCTTACCACGGAAAAAGAACAGCGGATTATCGCCCAGCGCGTTGACGAGGCCGGCCAGGACATTCCACCAGACGACCTCGACGTCCTGGGTTTCTGGACCTGGCGCGACGGACTGCTTCGCGGCTTCGCTGCACACCACGCCGGCATGCTGCCCACCTTCAAGGAAGTGGTGGAAAAACTCTTCGCCGACGGCCTGGTCAAGGCGGTGTTCGCCACGGAGACCTTGGCGCTGGGCGTGAACATGCCGGCCCGTTCCGTGGTGCTGGAGAAGCTGGACAAGTTCAACGGCGAAGCCCACGTCGACATCACCGCGGGGGAGTACACCCAGCTGACGGGCAGGGCCGGCCGGCGCGGCATTGATGTTGAAGGGCACGCAGTGGTGCTGTGGCAGCCGGGCACGGACCCCACAGCGGTGGCAGGCCTGGCGTCGCGGCGAACGTATCCGCTGAACTCCAGTTTCCGGCCCACCTACAACATGAGCATCAACCTCCTGGCGCAGTTTGGGCGTGCCAGGGCCCGGGAAATCCTGGAATCGTCCTTTGCCCAGTTCCAGGCCGACCGGTCGGTGGTTGGGCTGGCCAGGCAGGTGCGGAGCCGGGAGGAATCCCTTGCGGGCTACGCCAAGTCCATGACCTGCCACCTTGGCGACTTCACGGAGTATGCCCGGCTGCGCCGGGAACTCTCCGATGCCGAGAGTGCCACCTCCCGGACCAAGTCGCGGGTCCAGAAGTCACTCAGTGACGACTCCCTCGCGCGCCTCCTGCCCGGGGACGTGGTCAACGTTCCCGGCGGGCGTGCCCCGGGGCCCGCCGTCGTCCTCAGCTCTGACCACAGCAGCCGCGAACCCCGGCCTGCCGTGCTCACCCTGGACAACCAGCTGCGCCGGATAGGAACCGACGACCTGGAAGGACCCATCGCGCCGGTTACCCGGATCCGCATTCCCAAATCCTTCAATGCCAAGGTGCCCAAGTCCCGGCGGGACCTTGCCTCCAGCGCACGGAACGCCCTGCGCGAGAACCGGCCACCTGCTCCCGGGCAGAACCGCAACCACGATTTCGGCCGCGGCGCCGCATTTCCCAACCAGGAGAGGCGCATCGCCGATCTGCGCCGGGCCCTCAAGGCACACCCCTGCCACGGCTGCAGCGAACGGGAAGACCACGCTCGGTGGTCGGAACGCTGGTGGAAGCTGCGGCGTGAAACGGACGGCCTGGTCCGCCAAATCCAGGGCCGCACCAACACGATCGCCAAGACCTTCGACCGGGTGTGTGACGTCCTTTCCGCCTATGGCTACCTTGAGGACACCGGCGACGGCGCCCTGAAGATCAGCGCGGATGGCCAGCGGTTGCGCAGGATCTACGGCGAGAAGGACCTGCTGATCTCCCAGTCACTGCGCCTGGGCGCGTTCGATGACCTGGACGCCGCCGAAGTTGCTGCCCTGGCCAGCGTGCTGGTCTACCAGGCCAAACGCGAGGACCGGGGCCTGCGGCCGCGCATGCCGAGCGTCTCCCTGGAGACCTCGGTGGACATCGTGGTCAGGGAGTGGTCAGTCCTTGAGGACGTGGAAGAGGAAAACAAGCTTCCATTGACCGGTGAGCCCGAACTGGGCCTCGTGTGGCCACTGTACAAGTGGGCCCGCGGCCGGCACCTGCAGGATGTCCTCAGCGGCACCGACCTTGCCGCGGGGGACTTTGTCCGCTGGGTCAAGCAGGTGGTTGACCTCCTGGACCAGCTCGCCAAGATCCCGGGCCTGGAACCGCGCCTGGCGCGGCTGTGCGCCGAAGCCATCAACCTCATCCGCCGCGGCGTCGTGGCTTACTCTTCCGTTCTCTAACCCCGCTTCTATCCCTTGCCGGTTGACGCCGCCTGCACTCATCCCAGGAGTCCCGCCCCCATGCCCCCTTCCGACGCCACTTCCCGCCCCGCCCCGGTGCTGTACCGGAACGGGTCCGTCTATACCGCCGCAGACCCGTTCGCAACCGCCATGCTGGTGGACGGCGACACCGTTGCATGGGTGGGCTCGGAGCAGGCGGCGTCGTCCATTGCCGACAGCTCCATGGAGATCATCGACCTCCGCGGCGCCCTGGTTGCGCCGGGCTTCGTTGACTCTCACGTGCACCTGACGGAAACCGGCATCGCGCTGGAGTCGCTGCAGCTTGGGGCAGCCACCTCTGCCCGGGCGGTGCTGGACGCAGTCGCCGGGGCCCCTGGAGAAGGGCCGGTCCTCGGCCACGGCTGGGACGAGTCAGCCTGGTCCGATCCCGCCCTCCCCAGCGCCGAAGAACTCGAACGGGCGTCCAGGGGCAGGCCGGTGTACCTGTCGCGCGTCGACGTGCATTCCGCACTGGTTTCCACGTCCATGGCAGAGTCCGCCGCCCTCCGGAATAAAGACGGGTACGACGGCGGCGCCTGGGTTACGCGGGCAGCCCACGAAGCAGCCCGGCTGGCAACACGGCAGATGCCCCAGGAGGCCCTGAAGCGCCACCAGGCCCGTGCCCTTGGCGAAGCTGCCGCCAACGGGTACGTCGCCGTAGCGGAGATGGGCGCGCCCCACATCGGCGGGACCGATGACCTCAGGATGGCCGCCGGATGGAACCTCGACGAACGGGGCGGGCCACAGTTCCCGGAAGTCATGCCCTACTGGGGTGGCCTGGTGTCGTCCGAGGAACAGGCCCGCGCGCTGGTGGCGCAGTTCCCCCCAGGCCTTCGTGGGCTGGCCGGCGACCTGAACATTGACGGGTCACTGGGTTCCCGCACTGCCGCACTTCGCAGCGACTACAGTGACGCAGCCGGGGAACGCGGCTCGCTGTACCTTGGGGTCGAGCAGGCGGCGGCCCACCTGGCGGCCTGCTCGCTGGCCGGGATTCAGGGTGGTTTCCATGTGATCGGCGACGCAGGGCTGGACGCGGCGCTGGAAGCGCTGGACCTGGCCGCCAAGGAAGTGGGGGAGCAGCGGGTGCGCGCCGCAGGCCACCGGTTTGAGCACGTGGAGATGGCGGACGCCGCCGCTGTGGCGAGGTTGGCGCACTACTCCGTGACCGTCAGCGCACAGCCGGCGTTCGATGCCGCCTGGGGCGGACCGGGCGGTCTGTACGGGCGCAGGCTGGGGGAGCGGGGCGGCTCGATGAATCCGTTTGCCGCTTTCTACTCTGCAGGGGTTCCCGTCTGCTTTGGCAGCGACAGTCCGGTTACCCCTCTGCGCCCGTGGGCCAGCGTGCGGGCGTGCGTGGAACATCACAACCCTGGGGAACGGATCTCCGCGCGGGCAGCCTTCCTTGGCCACACCCGCGCTGGTTGGAGGGCGGCCCGGCACCCGAATCCCATGGCGGGGCAGCTTGTGCCAGGCGCCCCGGCAAGCTTTGCCGTGTGGGACGTGGAGGAACTGATGGTCCAGGTGGCTGATGGGCGCGTCCAGTCGTGGAGCACCGACCCCCGGGCCAGGACGCCTTTGCTCCCGGCCCTGGACACAGGCTCCGATCCTGTATGCCTGCAAACTGTCAAAAACGGGGCGGAACTCTTCGCCAGCCCGGCTTTGCGTTCCTGACCGGTCAACCGTCCGCCCTATAATGGGGAGTTGCGCCCGGGGCCGGCAAGCCCGGCCTGCGGTGCACCGACCAATTCCACCAGGAAAGGCCCTTTGTGCGCGTCCTTACGATCATTCCCACCTACAACGAACTGGAGTCGCTGCCCAAGACGCTCCAGCGCCTTCGGAAGGCCGTTCCGGCGTCGGACGTCCTGGTGGTCGATGACAACAGCCCTGACGGCACCGGCCAGCTTGCCGACGGCTTCGCGGCCGAGGACTCCCAGGTCCACGTCCTGCACCGCAAGGGCAAGGAAGGACTGGGCGCCGCCTACATCGCCGGTTTCAAGTGGGGCCTGGACGCCGGCTACGACGTCCTGGTAGAGATGGACGCGGACGGCTCACACCAGCCCGAGCAGCTTCCCCAGCTGCTCGAAGCGGTGGACCAGGGCGCCGACCTGGCCATGGGCTCACGCTGGGTTCCCGGCGGCAGCGTGGTCAACTGGCCGCTGTACCGGCAGGCAATTTCACGGGTGGGCAGCACCTACGCCCGCCTGATGCTGGGCCTGCCCATCAAGGACGTCACCGGCGGTTACCGTGCGTTCCGCAGGACCACGCTGGAAAAGCTCAACCTGGACCAGGTGGACTCGGTGGGCTACGGCTTCCAGGTGGACCTGGCATGGCGCGTGGCCAAACTCGGACTGCGCATCGAGGAACGTCCCATCACCTTCGTCGAGCGTGAACTGGGAGCGTCGAAGATGAGCGGCAACATCGTGGTGGAAGCCATGATCAACGTCACCAAATGGGGCCTGGGTGCGCGGTGGAACACCCTGGCCGGCAAACTGAAGAACAAGCAGGCGTAACACTCCGCGGGGGGCCGGTAAGTCCGGCCCTCCGCAGGAGAAAGAAGAAGGGGGCGCCCCCGCACGAAAGTGCGGGGGCGCCCCCTTTTTCATACGCTGTGGACCTATGCCGAGCGGCGCTCTCCGCGGCGTTCGCGCAGGATGGTCAGGCGGTCTTCAAGGATCTGCTCAAGTTCGGGCAGGGAGCGGCGTTCCAGCAGCATGTCCCAGTGGGTACGGACTGCCTTGTCATTGCTGGTGTCCGGCTTTTCGCCATCTACCAGGAGCGCTTCCTTGCCGGTCTTGGAGACCCACACGGGAGGAATTTCCGCCTCGGAGGAGAACGTGACAAAGACCTGCTCGCCATCCGCGCAGCGGTATTCGACCCGTTGGCGCGGAGCCGGCTCAACTCCGGACTCGGTCTCCATGCTCTGCGCGCCAAGGCGCATGCCCCGCAGGCTGCGATCGCTCATCTTTTCTCCCTCTGGTCGGTTCGCGGATGAAATCTCCACGCCAGCCGGCCGCGCCATGGCACTGCCGGACTACTGTGTGCACTGTGCTGCATCATAGGATTCAACGCATTGCGAAGCTTGGTTGTTCCAGCTGGTATTCTCCTGCCGGACAAATACCCAATTATATGGGTGCTATCCCGTCTGGACCAAAAAAGGAGGGTTCCGCGGACGCCGCGGAACCCTCTCCTTCTCTAAGTTGCTAAGGCTGGCTGGGCGCGGCGGGTCCCGGCTGGAACCGCGTGCCCTCCTTACCGCCGGCCTCCGGGGAGTCCGCAGTGGTGCCCCCGAGGGCGTTGCCGATTCCCTTCAGGGCTTCCCCGACTTCACTTGGAATGATCCACAGCTTGTTGGCCGACCCCTCTGCCAGTTTGGGCAGCGTCTGGAGGTATTGGTAGGCCAGCAGCTTCTGGTCCGGATTGCCCTTGTGGATGGCGTCAAAGACCTTCTGGATGGCTTGGGATTCGCCGTCGGCACGGAGGATGGCCGCCTTGGCCTCGCCTTCGGCCCTAAGGATGGCGGCCTGCCGCTGGCCTTCCGCAGTCAGGATGGCTGATTGTTTGGTCCCCTCAGCCGTGAGGATGGCCGCGCGTCGGTCGCGCTCGGCGCGCATCTGTTTCTCCATCGAATCCTGGATGGAGTGCGGCGGATCGATGGCCTTCAGTTCCACCCGTGAGACGCGGATGCCCCAGCGGCCGGTGGCCTCGTCCAGGACGCCACGGAGCTGTCCGTTGATCTGGTCCCGCGAGGTGAGGGCTTCTTCCAGGTTGAGTCCGCCCACCACGTTGCGCAGCGTGGTGGTAGTGAGCTGCTCCACGGCCTGGATGTAGTTGGCGATCTCATAGGTGGCGGCCCGCGGATCGGTAACCTGGAAGTACACTACGGTGTCGATGGAGACCACCAGGTTGTCCTCCGTGATGACAGGCTGCGGCGGAAAGGACACCACCTGCTCCCGGAGGTCCAGGAGCGGCAGGAGCCGGTCCACGAACGGAATCAGAATGGTCAGGCCGGGGTTGAGCGTCCGCTGGTACTTGCCGAGCCGTTCCACCACGCCGGCACGCGCCTGCGGGATGATCCGGACAGACCGGACCAAAACTATGATGACAAAGACGATCAGGACCACCAGCACAATGGCCAATGCGGTTCCGCCTGCGTTTTCCATACAACTCCTTGTTCCCCAATTGTCAGGCTGTATCTGGACCGGCAGCCGCCGTCGGCGGTACCGAAACTACTGCTGTTGCGCCGTCGATGGCTGAAACGACCACTTTCTGGCCAGCGGGAAGCACTCCCGCTGCGGAGCGGGCACTCCAGATGTCTCCGCCGATTTTCACAAGGCCGCCGTCGGAGGTCACGGCCTCCATCACCAACGCCGGCTCACCGATCAGCCGGTCCACATTGGTCCGCTGGTCGGACGGGCCTTTCTTCAGGTGGGAGAGCGCCAGAGGCCGGACGAAGGCAACCATAAGCAGTGAAACGATGCAGAAGACGACCACCTGGAGCCAGGGCTCCGCGCCGGCGAAGTCGGCGACCAGTGCGGCAAGCGAACCGCCGCCAAGCATGATGAAGAACAGGTCAAGGGTGATCATCTCGACCACCGCAAACGCCAGGAAAGCCGTGAGCCAGAGCGCCCACCAGTTTTCGCCAAGCCATTCAAACATCCCTGTTTCCCCCTTCGTCACGGGGGAGCCGCAGCCGCGAATCCGCCGGTAACTGTCTTTTCATCCTAGTCCGGGGGGTGGGGGAGTGGGCCGCTTCCCCGCAGCCGGCGGGGGATAGTAGCCAAGTCGTTATTGGGGGTTTCCGGTCCTGGGACGGAATACGGAGAGCCTGAACTTCGCCGTTGCCTTCACTGGCTCCGGAACGTCTTCCAGCCGTTCCGCTATGCGGTCGCGGTCCACGTGGTGGCCGGCGGGACCCATGAACGCGAGGTCCGCGGCGGCGTGGCGGGACAGGTCCAGCGCGATGTCGACGTCGCGGCTGCTGTCTGCCACGAAGTGCCCGGCCATCTGTTCGGCGAGGCGCTCGTCCTTCCCCTCTTCGATACCCAGCATTCCGGTCACGGCCGCGATTTCCCCGAGGTGTCCGCCCCGCGGGGTTACCACTGCCAGGAGGCCCGTGGGACGCAGGATCCGGGAAAATTCAGCGGGGTTGCGGGGAGCAAAGACAACTGTGACTGCGTCCACCGAGTTGCCGGCCACCGGAAACGGCTTCCAGATGTCCCAGACCAGGTTCACCGCCTCCGGGTTTAGCCGCGCGGCACGGCGCAGAGCGAACTTGGAGATGTCCAGGCCTGCCGCGGCAGCCTTCCGCCCCTGTCCAGCCGCCGCATCAAGGATCTCCCGCAGATAGTGCCCGGTCCCCGTTCCGGAGTCCAGCACCACCGCTCCTTCCTCCGGGAGATGAGGAACGACGGCGGCAGCCAGGGCCTGAGCCAGCGGGCGGTAGTAGCCGTTCCCCAGGAAGTCGAAGCGGGATGCCACCATCGCGGCGCTGTCCGGTTCGAAGGGCGAACCTTTTCCCACAAGGAGGTTGAAGTAGCCCTGCCGGGCGGCGTCAAAGGCGTGGCCGTTGGGGCAGGTAAGGCGGGACTGGCGCCCGGCGCCCCCTGCCAGCTGCTTCAGCGGGTGTGAGCAGACAGGACAGAGGAGGAGCAGATCCGGGGAAGGCATGGGCACCATCTTAGGGCGGCCAGTCCCTGGCGTCCCGCCTGTGACTGTGCCGGGACGCACGTTGGGTCAGGGCAGCGGGATGCCGGCAGGCCCGGCGTCGAAACCAAGGCCTTCCCGGGCCTTGCCGATGCCTGCCTCGGCCCAATGTGCCGCGTATTCCGCGTTGCTGCTCAGCGACCGCAGCTGGGCGCGGTCTATGTACAGGATGCCGTTCAGGTGGTCCGTTTCGTGCTGCACGATACGCGCCTGCCATCCGGAAAACTCACGCCGCACGGGCGTGCCGTCCGGCGCAGAATACTCCAACAGCACGGCGTCCGGGCGGGCAACCACGGCCTGGAGCCCGCTTAGCGACAGGCACCCCTCGTAGAACGACGCGAGTCCCGTTCCCACCGGCGTGTACCTCGGATTGAGGACGGCCAGGAACTCCAGCGGGTTCCGGCTCCGCACCGCCGCGGCATCGGGGTCAACATCAAACTGGTCCTCCAGGACGGCCAGCTGCAGGGGGATGCCCAACTGCGGGGCGGCAAGGCCCACCCCCGGCGCCTCATGCATAACCTCGCGCATGGTCTGGATCAGGCGGTCCAGCTGGTCCGGGGACAACTGGCCATCGAACTTGGCAGCGCGGTGGCGCAGCGCCGGGTGGCCCGCCTGGACAATCGGGGGAAGGGCGGCGCCGGACAGGATCCGCTCCACCATTGCACGGATGTCGCCGGCAGTGGCGGTGGTTTCGGGAACAACCTGGGTCATGGTGACAGCCTACTGTCGAATGCCGCTAGGGCGCCTTCGGCTAGGGTCTACTGCATGGTCCACGATCTCCTCCCACCCGCAGCCCCGCTTGCTCACGTGCTGAAATTCATCCGCGTCCTTGAAGCGGGGGGCGGAGCTGACGACATCCGGCCGTTCCTTTCCAGTTCCTTCGTCCTGACGGAGGCCCCGCACCTGCTGGCACCGGAGGGTTCCGTCCGGGGTCTGGCGGAGGTGCTGGCAGGCGCGGACCAAAGCCACGAGGTGGTGAAGGACCAGCGGTTCACCATCCAACGGACCACCTGTGAAGGGGGCCGGGTAGTAGTCGAGGCTGACTGGTCGGCCACTGTGCTGATGGACCTGCGCTACTGGGACCGGGGTGAGACCATCCGCGCCAGGACGTCCTCCGTATTTGAAGTCCTCGACGGCGTCATCGCGACCCAGGACAGCTACGACTGCTATTTCCGGTAGCCACGCCTAGGCCTGATCCCCGTGCATCGTGAAGCGCCTTGCAGTCCACCGGTTCACTGCCGGAATCGCTGCGGCGGCTCCGATGGCTTCGGTCCGGACCCTGAGGAGCGGCGCGGGCAGCGGCCTGCCCAGCATCATGTTGATCTCCGCCTGCCGGCGCGCACGGACCGCGGCCCCATGTCGGCTCTTTTCGTAGTCCCGGAGCTGCCGTCCAGTCGGTTTTCCTGCCAGGGCTGCGCGGATCAAGGGCACCAGTTCACGGGCATCCAGCCAGCCAAGGTTCATGCCCTGGCCACCGATGGGGCTGATTTCGTGGGCGGCATCGCCCAACAGCACGCACCTCCCGGCGACAGTGCGGCTGGCGAGGGTGGAGCGGACGCTGAAGGCGCTCAGCATGGAATTTGTGCCCGCGTCGGGCAGGTATCCGGTGCGGGATCGCACCAACCGGGCCAGTTCGGCGGGACAGGCCGCCGGTGGAGCCGGACGGCCCAGCCGCACCACCCAGCGTCGGACCCCGCCTGGCAACGGAAAGGACTCCACGATTCCCTCAGGTTCGAGGAACAGGACCGCGTTGTCCCCGAAGTCCGTGCCGTCGTCGAAATCCCCCATGAGGTAATGATCCGGATACATGCGGCGGACCACCGGCACGCCGAGCGCGGCGCGCAGACGGGACCGGGCGCCGTCGGCAGCGACGAGCAACGCACCGGTGGCGGTGACACTGCCGTGCGCGGCTCCAGCCCAGTCACCTGCTCCGTCCGCAACGCCCAGGGTGACCTTGCCGCCGTCGTCCTTGACGCTGGTGACGTCCGCACCCCTGACGATCGCACGGGGATCCAGGGCGTTGACGCGGTCTTCCAGGAGCTGTTCAGTCCGGAACTGCGGCAGTGCCAACACGAACGGATATTCCGGTGATACGGAATCGAACGCCATGGTCCCAACGGTTCTCCCGCCGCTGACGGCCATCCCGGCCCTGATGCGGACACCTCCCCGCACCATGTCGCCTGCCACTCCCACCCCGGCCAGCGCGTGGAGCGAAGGCGGGTGGATGCCGATGGCCCGCGTATGCCGGTTCCTGGCCTGCCGCTGTTCGAAGATCCTCACCGCCACGCCTTCCTGGAGGAGTGCAGCAGCCAGGTACAGGCCCACCGGCCCAGCGCCCGCAATCAGGACATCCGCATCCATGTCAGTCCCGGCGGAAGGACAGGACCTGGTGAAAGGCCGCGGACTTCCCAACGGACCAGCCCGGGGGAGCGGCGGCGGCCAGCTCACCAGGCCGGTAGCTCCGGCGGATGGACGTGAGCCCATCCTGGCGGATGAAGGAGCGCCGGAAGGGCAGCGCGGCCACACTGAAGAGGGCGAACGCCGCCGGGCTCCGGACCAGGTCGTTGTGCAGCGCCTTCCGGACGGCCAGGACTTCCGAATCCGCCAACAGCTGGCGAAGCTCATCCGGTGCCAGGTGGTGCAGCACGTGGTTCGAGATCACGACGTCGAACGTAGCACCTTCCTCCACGAGGTCGGTGCTGTGCGCCTGGCGGAATTCGACACCCGGGGTGGACGGCCGTCGCCTGGCAAAGGCGGCTGCCCGCGGATCGGGGTCGATGCCGGTGATGTGCAGAGGTTTGCCGTCCCTGGCGGCCCAGCGGGCCAGCATGACCGGAAGGTCACCGCCCCCGGATCCGACATCCAGGACGGTCACCGGGCTTTGGTCAGCCTTTTGGATGGTCCGCAGCTCCCTGGCATACAGTTGCCGCCAGCCCGACAGCACGCGGTTGATCACCATGAACTGCCGGTACGTGTTGTCCAGAAGCCGGGGGTCGCAGTCGGGGCGGTCCATCTGCTCGGTTTCCGCGGCAGCGCGTCGGCGGAGCAGGACGCCCATTGCTGCCGCATCCCGCTCAGGCAAGCGTGGCTTCCGCGGGTGCCCGGCCGGGGAGAAGTTCCACGTTTTCGGCGGTGTCCTCCTGGCCTGGGCTTTGGGCACCGGCGGTGGGTTGGCGAAGCTTGGTGAACAAGCCCGTCTCCACGGTCAGGCCCGGACCAAAGGCCATGGAACAGATGCGCCCGTCCCCATGCGGCTGCCCGTCCTCCATCGGTTGTTCCAGGATGTGCTTGAGGACGAACAGCACGGTGGCGCTGCTCATGTTGCCGTAGTTCCGAAGCGTCTCCCGTGCAGGAACCAGCTGGATATCGCTCAGGTCGAGCCGGGACTGCACTTTGTCCAGGATGCTGCGGCCGCCGGGGTGGATGGCCCAGTGGGTGATGGCAGCGTAGGGGAGCGCCGCCAGTTCCGGTTCCCTCGCGAGAAGAGGCTGCAGGGCCCCGACAATGTGGTCGTCGATAATGTGGGGCACGTAATTGCCGAGCACCATTTCAAAGCCGTGGTCGCCGATGTTCCATGCCATGGAGTCCTCACCGACCGGTGTGAGGACTGTTTCGAAGTGGTCCAGCTTCATCAGGGCGGTCTCCGCCACGTCCGGCCGTGCCGTCACGACGGCGGCCGCGGCGCCATCGGCGAACAGGGCGGACCCCATGATGGTGTCCGGATCATTGGAGGTGCGGACATGGAGGGAGCACAGTTCCGCACAGACGACCAGGACGACGGCGTTCGGGTCCGCCTCGCAGAAGAGCTTGGCGGCGCGGAGTGCGGGAAAGGCCGCGTAACAGCCCATGAACCCCAGGTGGTAGCGCTGGACGGCAGGGTTGAGGCCGAGTTCGCGAACCACTTTGTAGTCCGGGCCCGGATTGAAGAAACCAGTGCAGGACACCGTCACCAGATGAGTTATGTCAAGTAGATCGAATTCGGGCGCGGCCTGCAGCGCAGCGCGGGATGCCTCCACGAACAGTTTGGTGGCTTCGCGCGCAAAGATGTCGTTGCGGACCTTCGTGCTGGGATTGAGCAGCAGCCCGGATTCCTGGTCGTAGAACTGCGGATTCTCAGAGCGGCTCGTATTGGTCAGTTCCTGGACGGCAGTGTACCGGGTCTCGATCGCTGCGCTGTCAAAGCAGGTGCTGACCAGTCGTGAGCCCAGGCGTGACAGGCCGGGCTGCGCCGCAAAAACATCGCGGGCTTCGGACTGGATCAGCTTTGTCGTCGGAACTGCAGTTTCGAGTGAACGCACGTAGACCGTCATTGGTTCATTCTTGACGGGCGCCTGAAGAAAGACAATGGCTGAAGGCGTTTGACCAGGCCCGGTTGGGCTCGTCCTGCAAGGCCCGGGAGCAGGCTTTCAACCCCACTGCTCCGGCCTTCACTAAAGCGCCGATAATCTACATTATGTCAACTAACGCAGACCTGGACCGTGCGGTCCTCCGGTACCCCTCAATGGCGACGCCGGATTGAGGCGCCCACCACCGATCCGAGTCCAAGACCCAGCGCGCATCCCCAGAATGGTGATTGGAAGATGGCCAGCCCCAGGCTGATTCCCAAGGCAGCTCCTACGAGGCTGCAAATCCACAGGGCTTTGTTCACTGCGCCTCCGGTCCGAGTGGGCTGGCCTTGGCCCTGCTGTGACCTTACTGCATCCCCCTCCCCCTATCTGGCGGAAACGGGGGGCATGGCCCGGAAGTTGGGTAGCTCACACCCATGCGCGCTGCCGGTGGACGTCCTACTCTTTTGGACACGGCGGCAGGCCAGCCGGTTCTGCTGCGGGCGCGCATTGAAATAGCCTTTCCGGCCTTTCTTTTGTTCATGCAGACGGCGGCGGCGCCCGGATCTCCCTTTAGCTCCAAGGACGCCCCATGCGTGAAGTCCTCCGCCCCGTAAACTGCACCCATCCCGGTTCCACCTGTGAGGGATGCCGCTCGCTAATGCGCGACCAAGCCCTGAAGCATGCCCCCGGACGACCCGTCCTGCTGTTGCGCCCGGCACCGGTCAAGGTCCGGTCCTGTGTGGGCAATGCCGTGGCCTACACGGTGACGGACGTCCTCGTGGAATGGGACGAAGACTCCTGCTACCACCTGCGGTGGGAAGCGAGTTGGCTGGTTCGCAGGTGCAGCGGCCAACAGGCAGTGAACAGCCAGGAAGACGTACCCCTTCCCTCGCGCTTTGGGGCCATGGGACCTGCCCCCTCGCATAGGTAGGTAATACCTAACTCTTCATTGAGGTACGCGTTACGCGTGATGGGCCCGAACGCTGAAACCTATTCTCGTGTCTCCGGCCAGCCCTCACGGGCGACTCCAATGCAGTTCCCATTTGTAGGAAGAGGCCCAATGTCGAACCTCTCACCTCACTTACCAGCTGTGCAGCCACCAGTGTTCTTCGATGTCACCGGCACCCGCTGGCACAGGATCCTGAATGCTTTCCTGGCCTCAACGCTGGCCCTGGGGCTGGTTCTCGGGGTGGTGCTGCCGGCAGTTACCGCGCCGCTTCAGCATGCCCCATTGAACCAGACCCCGGACTATCCCCGTCAACTGCTTGCGCAACAGGACCTGAAAGACATCCCCCGGGTCGGGTACGACCAGGGCAATGAGATCTTCCACCGCATTGCGCTCGTGGAGCGGCGCGACGGCATCGATTACCTGAAGGATCCCTTCAGCAACCAAGTATGGCGGGAGGCAACAGCAGAGGAAGCCGCGACCATAGGAAACAAACCGTACGCCCTCGAAGCCTATGGCCTGCCTCCCGACCGCACGCTCATGCTCACCTTCGACGACGGACCGGATACTCGATTCAGCCCGGAAATCCTGGACCTCCTATCGCATGAAGGAGTGCCCGCCACCTTCTTTGTCGTCGGTCAAAATGTCGTCGAAAGTCCCGATATCATCCGCCGCATGATCCGGGAAGGCCACATGGTGGGCAACCACACCATGAGTCATATCGACTTCTGGGCGCATGACGACGCCTTCAACCGGCAAGAGATCATCGGCGAGGACCGTGTGCTGCGGGCTGTTGACAACTACGCCTCCAGGCTGTTCCGGATCCCAACCGGAAACCCTGAGAACAACACCCTCGCCCTGCTTCAGTCACAGCAACTGGGGTATCTGGACGTCAACATGGACCTGGATACCCGGGACTGGGAGTACAAGCCGGGAACCCCGATTCCTGCCCCGGAACTGGATGGACTTGGCCACGTCATGCTGGTCCATGACGGCGGCGGGGACAGGACAGCGACAATTGAAATGTTGAAGAAATTCATTCCCAAGGCCAAAGCCCAAGGGTACCGGTTTACCACCCTGGAGCCCATGCTGCCAGCTGCCTTTGTCCCCCAGCACAGCGTCACACCCGGCTTCCAGGACAGCCTGACCTTCGGCGCTCTTACTGCCTACCTGGTAACGCCGAACGTGGTACTGACCTGGTTGTTCTGGTTTGGCGTTGGGTCACTGACCATCCTGACATTCCTTTTCGTGCTGCTGGCCCTCATCAGCAATTTCAAGCAAAGGAAAAGGAAGTGGGACCCGCCCGGCTCCACGGACTGGCCATTTGTCAGTGTTGTCCTCCCGGTCTTCAACGAGGAACCGGTCGTCCGCAAGACCCTGGATGCACTCAGGGCCAGCGACTATGCGCACTTCGAAGTGGTGGCGGTAGATGACGGATCCACAGACGGCACCCTTGAGGTCCTCAGCAGCTACGCAGAGAAGTGGCCGCAGCTCCGCGTCTACACGCAGGCCAACTCGGGCAAACCCGCGGCAAGCAACTACGGCATAGCGCAGTCGAAGGGGGAAGTCATCGTGACTTTGGATGGCGACACATTGTTTGAACCGCGCACCGTCAGGATGCTGGCCCGCCATTTTGTGGCACCTTCGGGGACCAAGGAGATAGGCGCCGTGGCCGGTCACGTAAAGGTAGGCAACCGGCGTAACCTCGTGGCGGCGTGGCAGAGCCTGGAGTATCTCTCAGGCATCTGCGTCACCAGGATGGCAGAAGGCCTGATGGGTGCCATCTCCATCGTGCCGGGAGCATGCGCAGCATGGCGCAGGGAGGCGCTGGTCAAAGCCGGTGGATACTCCGATGCAACATTGGCGGAAGATGCGGACTTGACGCTGTCCCTGCAGCAACTGGGCTACAGCATCGTGCAGGAGAACAACGCCGTGGCATGGACGGAGGCGCCGCTGACGATTCGGGGGCTGTTCAAGCAGCGGTTGAGATGGACCTACGGCAACATCCAGACCCTCTACAAACACCGCTCCATGCTCTTCAACCCCAAGTTCGGTGCGCTGGGATTGCTCACCATGCCCTACGCACTGATCTCGGTCCTGGTTCCGCTCATCTTCATGCCGCTGACCGTGGGCGTAGCCGTACTGAGCCTTGCACGCGGCGAATGGCAGGCGATCGCGCTGTTTTCCGCCTTCGTCATGGCAACTCATATGGTGATCTCCGTGGTCGCGGTCCTGATGGTGCATGAGAGTCCCTCGCATCTGCTCATAGTGCCGATCTACCGGCTCATCTACGAACCCCTGCGCGCATACGTCGTATTCGGCGCAGCCCTGAGGGCACTGAGGGGATCCGCCGTCGGCTGGTACAAACCCCAGCGGACCAACAGCGCCGTACTGCCATCCTCCATTGCCGACAACCACCCACTCTCCCCCACCTCCGTGTGACATGTCAGCGCTGCAAAATACGCGTCTAAAGCGGTGGGGAGCGCCCCTTCTGGCGCTGGCTTTCGTCCTGACAGGCTGCGCGGGCACTCCGGCGGGCGGCCAGGGACCAAACGAACCAACTCCAGTGCCGGCCGCCGGCTGGTTCGGAGGCTACCTTGACGTCACAGTGCCGCCGGGGCCGGTCCTGGAGAACGCCGCTGGCGGACGGGCCACGACGCTGCTCGCCTTTGTCACTGCCGACCCCGCGCAGCAGTGCGTTCCTTCCTGGGGCGGAACCGTCAGCCTCGATGAAGCGGCCAGGACGCTGCAGCTCGATGACAAGATCCGGAAGTTCCGGGCGGCAGGCAATGACGTTGCGGTCTCATTCGGTGGTCAACGCGGACCGGAACTGGCAACCGTCTGCCAGGACGCCGCCGCTCTCGCGGATGCCTATACAACTGTCATCAACCGCTATTCACTGAACGTAGTGGATCTGGACGTGGAAGGGCAGGCAGCCGACCCCGTCGCGGCCAAAGCGCGGGCAGAGGCTCTGGCCCGGATCCAGGCTCAAAGGCCCAAGGGCAACCCCCTGCGGGTCTGGCTGACACTCCCCGTGGCAAGGGATGGCCTCGGCAGCAAGGGTAAGGACAACGTGAAGGCGATGCTCTCCGCCGGGGTGGAACTCGCGGGCGTGAACATCATGACCATGAATTTCGGCCCACTCCGGGAGGGAGAGAGCATGCTCGCAGCGTCACAACTTGCAGCTGAGGCCACGCACCAGGACCTGGAGCAACTGTATTCCGGCGCCGGCAAACCCGCCGATGCCGGAAAGATCTGGCAGGGCATCGGGCTCACTCCCATGGTGGGCGACAACGATGTGGCGGGAAATACTTTCTCCGTGCAGGATGCGTCAGGCCTGAACAGCTTTGCGCGCGAACGGGGCATCGGCCGGCTGTCCCTTTGGTCCATCAACAGGGACAACGGATGCAGCCCGCTGGCGGCGGATGGGCCCCCGGGGCCATCAGCTGACTGCAGCGGCGTCGAGCAGGACGCCGGCGACTTTACCAGGGCGCTCAGCAACAGTTTCACCGGCAGCAGCCAATGACGGGACCGCAGAACACCTCCAGCCCGGACCGGCCGGCCCGCGCATCCGCCAGGCGGCGGGTCAAACCCGGCCTGGCGGCGGCAGTCTCATGCTGCCTTGCGCTGGCGGTCGATGCCTGCACCGGGACAGCCTCCCATGGCGGGGACGAATCAGTGCGGACAGACGTTGTTGTCACGGCCTACACCTGGTTCGACAACACACCTCCTGGCTCTGCCCTCATCAGCAACCCCGTGCTCCACAAAACGGCCGGGGGTACGGGGACGTACTCTGATCCGGTGACTCTCGCCGTCGGGCATTCCCGTTCCACTGGTGAGGACGTCCTCGACATTCCGGCAGGCACGCGGATCTACCTCCCGGACGTCCGCCGCTATTTCATCGTTGAAGACACCTGCGGGGACGGGCCAAGACCTGAAGAAGGCCCGTGCCATACCGGCGCCGCGAAATTCGGGAATGCTTCACTGTGGATCGACATGTGGATCGGCGGAAAGGATGAGTCAGGCTCCTTCGTCCGAAACTGTGCACGGAAGGCGACAGGAATCACAACTGCGATCGTCAATCCGCAGGACCACTATCCTGTGGCGTCCGGTCACGGCGTTATTCATGACGGCAAGTGCGATGCCGGGTATGGAAAGGGCGTGGCCGGGAAGTAGGCGCGTGGAAGTCCGGCTGCGCATCGGCCGCTAAGCTCGAAACCATGAGTTCCTTGAAAACCACGCCGGCGAAATCCACCTCAGTGAAGGCGGTACTTGCGGCGGTGGCAGCGGACATCCTGCTGATCCTCGCGTTCGCTGCGATAGGCCACGATGCGCACCACCGCGAGGAGGCCGTCCTGGGCGTACTCCAGACGGCATGGCCTTTCCTGGCAGGCGCGGCTGCGGGATGGATCGCATCCCGGGCCTGGCGTGCACCCTTGTCCTTCCTCCGGGCAGGTGTTCCGGTATGGCTCGGCAGCCTGGTCGGGGGCATGCTCCTCCGGGCACTGACTGCACAGACCGTTGTGCTTCCTTTCATCATCGTGGCCACCCTGGCCCTGGCCGTGTTCCTGCTGGGCTACCGTCTTTTGGTGGCGGGCTTTGGCAGGCTCCGCAAAAAATAGCCGCCGGAACCGCAGCAGGGGCGGCCGCCGCGAAATGTCGCCCGTGTAATAGGCTGGTGCAGAGAAAACCTGCCGGGCCCTGCCGCGGCGGAACTGATTGAAGGGGTTCAAACGTGGTTACCGCATTTGTTCTGATCAAGACTGACGCCGCACGCATTCCGGAGACGGCAGAGGAGATCTCGGCCATCGAGGGCATTAGCGAGGTCTATTCAGTGACGGGTGAATGGGACCTGATTGCGGTGGCACGCGTGCACCGGCACGAGGACCTTGCCGACGTCATCGCCGACCGCCTCTCCAAGGTTCCCGCGGTAGTCCACACCACCACACACATCGCGTTCCGGGCTTACTCGCAGCACGACCTGGACGCTGCGTTTTCGCTGGGCTTCGAACAGTAAGCTGCCCACCGTTGGAGACCCCGGAGACTTTTCAGGCGCGGGATAGGGAAACCCAACGGTCCAGGACGGCAGCGGCAGCACCGGTGTCGATCGACCGGGCCGCCCGCGCGTAGGCGTTCTGCATCCGGGCAAGGAACGGACCCTCGGCGTCACTGTCGAATGCGACCAGACCGGCGGCGGCGTTTACCAGCACTGCGTCCCTCGCCGGGCCCTCTTTGCCGGCCAGTACGTCACGGACAACTCCTGCGTTGGCCGCAGCATCGCCGCCCCGCAGCTGCTCCACCGTGGCAAGTCTGATTCCGAGGTCCTGCGGGGAGAAACGCAGTTCGTTGACGCTGCCGTTCCGGATCTCCCAGACAGTGGAAGGCCCGGTCGTGGTGAGCTCGTCCAGGCCGTCGTTGCCGCGGAACACCAGTCCCCTGCTCCCCCGCCGGGCCAGGACGCCCGCCACCAGCGGCGCCATGCGGGCGTTGGCCACGCCTACGGCCGAGGCCTGCACATTGGCAGGGTTGGTCAGCGGTCCCAGAAAATTGAATGCAGTGGGGATGGCCAGTTCGCGGCGCGGGACCGCGGTATGCCGGAATGATGGGTGGAAGACCTGCGCAAAGCAGAACGTGATGCCGGCCTCTTCTGCGTTGCGGACCACCTGGTCGATGGTCAGGTCAAGCCGCACCCCCAGGGCCTCGAGCACGTCCGCCGATCCCGACGACGACGACGCGGCACGGTTGCCATGCTTGACCACCTTTGCCCCGGCACCGGCCGCGACGAGGGCGGCCATGGTGGAGATATTCACGGTGTTAAGTTGGTCACCACCCGTGCCGACGATGTCGAGTTTTTCGCCGGAAATTGCCACGGGCCTGGCGTGGGAAAGCATCGCCTCAACGAGGCCCGACAGCTCGTCCACCGTTTCGCCCTTGGCGCTGAGGGCTACCAGGAATCCGGCGATCTGGGCGGGCGTCGCTTCCCCGGACATGATGGTATCCATGGCCCAGGAGGTGTTCTCCGCTGTGAGGTCGGTGCCCTTGATCAACGCGGAGATCAGCCTGGGCCAGGTGTTGCCGGACGCTGCAGATGCCAGTGAAGTCACCTGCTGATGCTATCTACCCATGCGGTGCACTGACCAATGTGAACGGGGTCCGGAACTTTTCCGGGCAATTTCGCGTCTTTGTAGAAAAAGTCCCCCGAAAAGGCGGTTTGCGTTGGGCAGCACGGACTTTTACAGACATAATGTCTATGTGACATCTGCGACCCATGCCCCCAGTACCCCGGCGCACCCAACGCTGAATCGCCCCAACATGGTTTCCGTCGGAACCGTTGTGTGGCTCTCCAGCGAGTTGATGTTCTTCGCCGGTCTCTTTGCCATGTACTTCACGCTCCGCTCCACCAGCGGGCAGTTGTGGGCGGAAGAGACAGCCAAGCTCAACTTCCCCTTTGCGCTCGTTAACACGATTGTCCTCGTGGCCAGTTCCTTCACTTGCCAGATGGGAGTCTTCGCTGCAGAGCGGCTACAGCCCCGACGTACCGGAGGTGCACTGCAGTTCGCCCGCTGGGGAATGAACGAATGGTTCACCCTTACGTTCCTTATGGGCGCGTTCTTCGTTGCCGGCCAGACCACCGAGTACGCCATGCTGGTCTCGGAGCATGTCTCGCTCTCCTCCAACGCCTACGGTTCCGCCTTCTACATGACCACAGGCTTCCACGGCCTCCACGTCATCGGCGGCCTGATCGCCTTCCTGCTCATCATGGGCCGGTCCTTCGCCGCGAAGAAGTTCGGACACTTCGAAGCAACATCCGCGATCGTCACTTCTTACTACTGGCACTTCGTTGACGTCGTGTGGATCGGCCTCTTCCTGGTCATCTACGTACTCAAGTAGCCAGCTTTGATTCTTTTTCTACAAGAGGCAGAATTTCAGGTAGCGGCTCCCGGAGCCGGCGCAGGATCGAATAAAGGAACCACCACGTGAAGGCACTCTCACAAAAGCGGCGTCACCCACTTGCAGCAATAGCGCTGCTTCTGATGGGGCTACTCGTCACGGGTGGGCTGTACGCCGCGGCAACCTCCATGAATGAGGCCAAGGCGAGCACCACCACCGCAAGCGCAAGCGACGTCGAAGAAGGCGGCAAACTGTTCGCCGCCAACTGCGCCACCTGCCACGGTATGGGCGCGAGTGGTTCCAAAGATGGCCCTTCACTCGTGGGCGTTGGCGCAGCTGCAGTTGACTTCCAGGTGGGCACCGGCCGCATGCCGATGCAGATGAACGGTCCCCAGGCCATGAAGAAGCCGGTCCAGTTCAATGAGCAGCAGACCTCACAGCTTGCAGCCTACGTAGCTTCCCTGGGAGCCGGCCCGGCAATTCCTGCGGACGACCTGACAAATGGTGGTGGTGACGCCGCAAAGGGTGGAGAGCTCTTCCGCACCAACTGCGCCATGTGCCACAATGCCGCAGCAGCTGGCGGTGCGCTGACCCAGGGTAAATTCGCACCGGCCCTGGCCGATGTCACCGGTAAGCACATTTACGAGGCCATGGCTACCGGCCCCCAGAACATGCCGGTGTTCAACGACGCCAACATCAGCCCTGAAGGCAAGAAGGACATCATCACCTTCCTGAAGCAGATCGAGACCACCGGTTCGCCGGGCGGTGCCGACCTCGGCTCCCTCGGCCCGGTTGCCGAAGGCCTGTTCGTATGGGTTGCTGGTCTCGGTGTGATTATCGCTTTCACCATCTGGCTGACCTCCCGCACGTCCTGACGTTTCGGCGGGAACAACACACTTCTGCTGCCCTGTCAGCAGCTTGAAATTAGAAACTAACCCGGCGAGAGTCGGGACGAGAGAAGGATGAGGCGAATTATGGGCAACCATAGTGACGGCAGTCCGAACCACTCGGGCACCGTAGCTACGGCTGGTCAGAATGAGGTGGAGAGGTTCCAGGATCCTGGAATTCCCCCGCATCGTTTGCGCCTGGCTGACACGGACCCGAAGGCCGCAAAGCGGGCAGAACGGCAGGTCGCCTTACTGTTTGGCATATCTGTTGTTGGAACCCTGATCTTCCTGGTGGCGTACTTCGCCATTGATCTGGGCAACGACTCCAGCATTGCCACTATCCGGCTCCAGAACGCCCTGCTCGGCATAGGCACTGCCTTCGCCATGCTGGGCATCGGTACCGGCATCGTGCACTGGGCCAAGGCCTTGATGCCCGATCACGAAGTCTCCGAGGAGCGCCACGCGATCCGCTACGAGGAGGACCGCCAGGCTGCTGTCCGCATCGTCGACGACATCGTCGAGGAAACCGGCATTAAGCGCCGCCCGCTGATCCGCAACACCCTCCTGGGTGCTGTAGCGCTTGCTCCGCTTCCCGCGGTTGCCATCTTTGGCGATCTTGGTCCGCGGCCTGACGACAAGCTCGCACACACTATGTGGGCTCCCCAGGACGGAAAGCTCAAGCGACTTACCCGCGACCCCGACGGAACTCCCATCAAGGCCTCGGATGTCACCATCGGCTCCGCCTTCCACGTGATCCCGGAGGGCCTGAACGAGCTGCAGGAAGGCAAGCTCAATGAGAAGGCCAAGTCTGTTGTCCTCCTCATGCGCCTGGATCCTTCGTCGCTGCATCCCTCCAAGGGACGCGAGCAGTGGGGTTACAACGGCATCGTTGCCTACTCCAAGATCTGCACCCACGTCGGTTGCCCCGTTGCTCTGTACGAGCAGCAGACGCACCACCTGCTGTGCCCGTGCCACCAGTCCACCTTTGACCTCACGCAAGAGTGCAAGGTGATCTTCGGCCCCGCCAGCCGTCCTCTCCCCCAGCTGCCCATCGCAGTTGATGACGAGGGCTACCTCGTCGCTACCAGCGACTTCCATGAACCCGTAGGACCAAGTTACTGGGAGCGTGATGAGCATGAGCGCAACATCAACGGCTGAACCCGCTTTCGTCGCTAAAACAAAGGCGGGCCGGTTTACCGACTTTGTTGATTCCCGCGTCGGCGGTTCCGGCATCCTTCGCGAATTCGGCCGCAAGGTCTTCCCGGACCACTGGTCGTTCATGTTCGGTGAGGTGGCGCTGTACTCCTTCGTCATCCTGCTGCTGTCGGGTACTTTCCTGACGTTTTTCTTCGACCCGTCCATGGCCGAGACGCATTACGACGGTTCCTACACGCCCCTCAAGGGCGTGGAAATGTCGGTGGCGTACAGCTCGTCCCTGAATATCTCGTTTGATATCCGCGGCGGCCTGTTCATGCGCCAGGTGCACCACTGGGCTGCGCTGCTGTTCGTGGCATCCGTAGCGGTCCACATGCTTAGGGTGTTCTTTACCGGTGCCTTCCGCCGTCCGCGTGAAATGAACTGGGTTGTCGGCAGCGTGCTGCTGATCCTGGCCATGGCAGCCGGCTTCACGGGCTACTCCCTTCCCGATGACCTGCTTTCCGGCAACGGCCTGCGAATCATCGACGGTGTTATCAAGTCCATCCCGGTTATCGGCACCTACATCTCCTTCTTCCTGTTTGGCGGAGAGTTCCCGGGCACGGCCATCATCAGCCGCCTGTACACGCTGCACATCCTGCTGGTACCGGCCATGATCCTGCTGATGATCGTCCTGCACCTGTTCATGGTGGTCATCCACAAGCACACGCAGTACCCCGGTCCTGGCCGCAACGACAACAACGTTGTGGGCTACCCTCTCGGTCCTGTGTACGCAGCGAAGGCCGGCGGCTTCTTCTTCATCGTGTTTGGTGTCCTGGCCCTGATGGCTGCGTTCTTCACCATCAACCCCATCTGGAACTACGGTCCGTACGACCCCTCCCCTGTTTCGGCCGGCACTCAGCCTGACTGGTACATCGGCTTCGTTGACGGTGCACTCCGCTTGATGCCAGGCAACCCGTTCGGCTGGCACGTTGAGCAGGTCTGGTTCGGACATGTGTTCACCTTCAACGTGCTGCTGCCGGCACTGGTGCCGGCTGGGATCCTGTTCACCGTCATGTTCACGTACCCGTGGATCGAGCGCTGGGTCACCAAGGACGACCGGGAACACCACGTCCTTGACCGTCCGCGCAACGCACCCACCCGCACCGCCATCGGTGTGGCCGGCTTCGTCTGGTATTGCGTCATGTGGGCCGCTGCAGGTTCCGACCTCATCGCAACGCACTTCCACGTTTCGCTGAACGACGTGACGTACTGGCTCCGTGCACTGTTCTTCATCGGACCGATCATCGGGTTCATTGTCACCAAGCGTGTGGCCCTTGCACTGCAGCGCAAGGACCGGGAAATCGCACTGCACGGCCGTGAGACCGGACGTATCGTCCGACTCCCGCACGGCGAGTTCATCGAAGTCCACGCGCCCCTGGACGAGTACAAGCGCTACAAGCTGGTTGGCTTTGAGTCGCCGCAGGTGATTCCGGCCCAGCCCAACGAGCACGGCGTCGTCACCCGCAAGGAAAAGCGGCGCGCCTTCCTCTCCCGCTGGTTCTTCGAGGACCGCGTTGCCCCGGCAACGCCTGCTGAGCTTGAGGCAGCCCACGGCCACGGCCACGAAGCTGTTGAAGCCGCAGAGGGAAGCAAGAGCCTGACGCACTAATCCCCAGTGTGGACAGGAAAGGCCCGATCCATTCAGGATCGGGCCTTTTCTGCGTTGCCGGGCCGGCAGGGAGCTGTAGAGCCCGCCAGTATCGCGGTCGTTGGAGGACCCTGCCAGGCCACGCTTGAAGAGGGCGGCGGCGGTGCTGCCGGGTAAAGGGCTAGTGGTTGCGGGCGCGCCTGGCTCCGGGCCGCTGCAGAGGCACCCAGAGTTTGTACCGGTCCGCGCGGTAGTACGAAACTGAGTAGTCCACCATGGCCCGTGCAACGAACGCGTGCCGCTGGATTTTCAACAGCGGCGCCCCCACCTCAACATTCAGCAGCCGGGCAGTGGAGGGCGAAGCGGCGGTCGCCTCGATCATGTCCTCTCCCCACTCCATAACCAGGCCGAACTGTTCGCTGAGCACGTTGTACAGCGACGTGGGCGGCTCGCCGTCTAGCAGCCCGGGAACGCGGTGCGCCGGAATGAAGTTTTCGTCCACGCTCATGGGCTCGCCGTCCGCAAGAAGCAACCGCCGGAAGCGGACCAGCGGGGTCCCTTCATCCAGCTGCAGTTCGCGGGCAAGGAACGCGCTGGCGCCTATTTGTTCGAAGCTAAGCACCTTGGCCGCCGGAACCATGCCGCGACGCTGCATCTCTTCGCTGTAGGAGGTCAGCTTCACCTGGAGGTCTACCTTGGGCCGCCGGACAAACGTCCCCAGGCCCACTACGCGTTCGATGACTTCCTCCCCCACCAAGGCGTCAATGGCCTGCCGGACTGTCATCCTTGCCAGGCCGAAACGCTCGGCAAGATCGCGCTCGGATGGAAGAGCCGAGCCGGGAGGGCAGGACTCCGCGATGAACGTACGAAGAATTTCACGCAGTTGAACGTATATGGCGGTCCCACTGGTGCGATCTATCTCGCCCGTAATGGCCGTGGCGCCAGCTGCCATGGTTTCTCTCCTGCTTTCGGTTTTGCAGCCAATTCTAGAACGGTCTAGACCAGCGCGGCGACCACGGCAGTCTTTAGTGAGGCCACCCAGCTCCCGCTATATTTGATGAGGAAATTTCGCAATAGACGGGCGGGGGCCGTCGTTTCAATGTAGGGAGTCCCCTTGCTAACAGAGAAGGCCGTGGTGGCAGCACCTGTGGGCCTGCATGCCCGTGCTGCCGCGGTATTTGTCCGCGCCGTCACCGACACCGGGCTTCCGGTCACCATCAGCAAGGCCGGCGCCGCCAAGGTGGACGCGCGTTCCCTGCTGCAGGTGATGACTGCCGACTTCCCCCATGGGTGCGAGGTAGAGCTGTCCGTCAGCGGGCACGTCCTGCAGGACGCTCTGGCGCATCAAACCGCACTGGACGCACTCCGCGGCATCCGCGAACTCCTGGAGTCGCAGGGAGCCCCCTAAAGGCTGCGGAAACCGCAAAAACGACCTCGGGCCCCACCAATGGTGGGGCCCGACGTCGTTTTAGGTGTTTTACTTAGTGCGCGTGGTCGCCGCGGCTGTATTCATACACCCAGCCAACGAGTGCCACGATGGCGATGCCACCGGCAATGAAAATGATCCAGGCACCCACGGCCAGGCCGAGGAAGCCGGTGGCGCAGGCAATCCCCAGAACCAGGGGCCACCAGCTCCAAGGGCTGAAGTGGCCCTGCTCGCCGGCGCCTTCATGGATTTCAGCGTCGCTGCGGTCCTCGGGCCGGAGGCCTACGCGCTTACCCGTGAAGCCAAGGTACGCGCCGATCATGCCGGCGAGGCCGCCGACCAGCAGGATACCCAGCGTACCCACCCACTCACTCCAGCTGGTGAGGAAGCCGTAGACGAGTGCGACAGGGACGAAGAAGAAGACTCCAGAACCAAAAATCCAGGATTCGATTTTCACAGTGCGGTGTCCTTCTGGTCGGCGTTGCCGAGAACCGCTGCTGCGGGAGCCGGCGACTCAGCGGTGTGGACCTGGCGGAGTTCGGGGTGGTGCAGGTCCAGTGCGGGCCGCTCCGAACGGATCCGGGGCAGGGACGTGAAGTTGTGGCGCGGCGGCGGGCAGGATGTGGCCCACTCGAGTGATGCACCGAAGCCCCACGGATCATCAACCTGGACACGCTCTGCACTGCGCCAGGTGATGTAGATGTTCCAGAAGAACGGGATGAGGGACGCACCGAGAACGAACGACGAGATGGTGGAGAACTGGTTCATCCAGGTGAAGTTGTCCTCTGGCAGGTAGTCGGCGTACCGGCGGGGCATACCCTCGACACCCAGCCAGTGCTGGATGAGGAACGTTCCGTGGAAGCCCAGGAACAGGAGCCAGAAGTGGATCTTGCCCAGGCGCTCGTTGAGCATCTTGCCGGTCCACTTAGGCCACCAGAAGTAGAAGCCGGCGAACATGGCGAACACCACGGTGCCGAACACCACGTAGTGGAAGTGAGCCACCACGAAGTAGGAGTCCGAAACGTGGAAGTCCAGCGGCGGCGAGGCCAGGATGATGCCGGTGAGGCCGCCGAAGAGGAAGGTGATCATGAAGCCGATGCTCCACAGCATGGGGGTCTCGAACGTCAGCGACCCCCGCCACATGGTGCCGATCCAGTTGAAGAACTTCACGCCAGTGGGCACCGCGATCAGCATGGTCATGAAGGAGAAGAACGGCAGGAGGACTGCACCGGTGACGTACATGTGGTGCGCCCACACGGTCACTGACAGAGCGGCGATCGCGATGGTGGCGTACACCAGGCCCTTGTAGCCGAAGATCGGCTTGCGGCTGAACACCGGGAAGATCTCCGAGACGATGCCGAAGAACGGCAGCGCGATGATGTACACCTCGGGGTGCCCGAAGAACCAGAACAGGTGCTGCCAAAGGACAGCGCCACCGTTGGCGGGATCGAAGATGTGCGCACCGAACTTGCGGTCCGCACCCAGGGCGAACAGGGCGGCGGCCAGCGGCGGGAAGGCCATCAGCACCAGGATGGCGGTGATCAGGGTGTTCCACGTGAAGATCGGCATCCGCCACATGGTCATGCCGGGAGCGCGCATGCAGATGATGGTGGTGATGAAGTTGACCGCACCGAGGATGGTGCCGAAGCCGGACAGTGCCAGCCCGAAGACCCACAGGTCACCGCCGATGCCGGGGGTGAACGTGGTGTTGGACAGCGGCGCGTAGGCAAACCAGCCAAAGGAAGCAGCACCCTGCGGCGTGATGAACCCGGACACGGCAATGGTGGAGCCGAACAGGAAGAACCAGAACGCCAGCGCATTCAGGCGGGGGAACGCAACGTCAGGGGCGCCGATCTGCAGCGGCATGATTACGTTGGCAAACCCGGCGAACAGCGGGGTGGCGAACATCAGCAGCATGACCGTGCCGTGCATGGTGAACAGTTGGTTGTACTGCTCCTTGGTCTGCAGGATCTGCATGCCGGGCTCAAACAGCTCGGCGCGGATCAGCAGCGCCATCACGCCGCCCAGGCAGAAGAACACGAACGACGCGATCAGGTACATGTACCCGATGGTCTTGTGGTCAGTGGAGGTGATCCAGTTGACGACGATGCGCCCCTTGGATTTGGGTACCACGGGAGCCGGCAGGACTCCCGCTGGTGCGGATTGGGTGTACGTAGCCACGTCGCTCCCCTTACTTGGTTTCGTTCAGGTTCGGGTTGCGGTCGTAATCCACGCCGAGCAGGCCGGTGTTGCCTTCAGCCTTGAGCTGGTCCATGTGGGCCTGGAATTCGGATTCCGACACCACCTTCACGCGGAACAGCATTTCGGAGTGGTACTCGCCGCAGAGTTCGGCACACTTGCCGTCGTAGGTGCCCTCTTTAGTGGGGGTGAACCGGATGTAGTTGGTCTTGCCGGGGATCATGTCGCGCTTCTGAAGGAAAGCGGGGACCCAGAAAGAGTGGATGACATCGCGGGAGTTGAGTTCGAGGTCGACGGACTTGTTGACCGGCAAGTACAGGGTGGGGAGCTGTTCCTTGTCAATGGGGTTGCCCGTGAGGTGCGCCTGGACGCCGGCCTCGTGGAGGTCTTCCTGGATGACGTTGCCGGACTTGTAGTTGAAGTCCCAGGCCCACTGCTTGCCGCGGACGTCAACTACGACGTCGGCCGGCTGCGAACGGTCATCGATGGCCTGCTGGTCGCGGTCGGTGAAGTAGAAAAACACCAGGACCATGAAGATGGGGATAGTCAGGTAGAAGACCTCGAGCGGGAGGTTGAAGCTGGTCTGCCGCGGGAAGCCTACGGTTCCCTTGCGGCGGCGGTAGGCAACCAGGCACCAGATGATCAGGCCCCACGTAATGGTGCCCACCACGAGCGCAGCAATCCATGAGTTGACCCAGAGGTCCATGATGCGGTCGGTGTTGCTGGTGGTGCCACGTTCAGTGGGCATCCACCCTTTCTCTACCTCTGGCGAACATCCGGTCAAAACCAACGCGCCGGCAATTGCCAAGCTTGAGATCGTGGTGATCGTTTTGCGTCGGCTGCCGGTTCGGTTCTGCGAACTCACAGACGGCCCTTCCTACTTGTTGCTGTTGTCCGGGCAGCCAAAGGCGCTCCGGGCACAAAAAAGTTTTACTACTCGGTGTAGAGCTTACCGCTCCGCCGGGCGTTTCGCCCACATGTCCGCGCCGAGCCCCCGTGCCGTTTTGGACGGCAGGAAACCCGGCGCGGACATCAGGCGAAATAACCGGCTTAGTGGAATGAATCACCGCAGGCGCAGGAGCCACCGGCGTTCGGATTGTCGATGGTGAAACCCTGCTTCGAGATAGTGTCCTCGAAGTCGATGCTGGCCCCGCTCAGGTACGGAACGCTCATCTTGTCGACAACAACTTCGACGCCGTCAAAGTCGCGCACGGCATCGCCATCAAGGAGCCGTTCGTCGAAGTAGAGCTGGTAAATCAACCCTGAGCATCCACCGGGCTGCACTGCCACGCGCAGGCGCAGGTCCGTCCGGCCTTCCTGCTCAAGGAGGCTGCGTACCTTCCCGGCGGCGACGTCGGTCAGGTTGACCTCGTGAACGGGCAGTTCGTCGCTGGCCACGGTGGTGGCGGTGCTGGTTTCGTTGGTTGAGGTGCTCATTGGCCTACCTTCTTAGGACGGTCTGGCGGCGCCGCCGGAACGGCGCCTGCCCCTACAAATACGGTATGGGCTATAGCTACATGCTACGCGCGGCAGTCCTGTAGCTCTAACTCCTGGCGTAACCGTCAAAGCAGTCCGGTTGTTCCCTGGAAGCCCGTACGATTCGCGATGCCTTAAAAAGGACCTTAGTGCTGCGCAGCAAGACCTTCGCCGTTGAATCGGGCAAGCATCAGCGCCTCTGCCAGGATGGCGTTGCGGAAGTCGCCGATATGGAGGGACTCGTTGGCGCTGTGGGCCCTCGAATCCGGGTCCTCCACGCCCGTAACCAGGATCTGGGCAGCCGGGTACAGCTCAGTCAGATCCGCAATGAACGGAATGGAGCCGCCAATTCCGGTTTCCACGGCGCGAACGCCCCAGGCCTCCCCCAGGGCCCACAGGGCCACGGACGCAGCGGGCGAGGAAGTGTCGGTCCGGAACGGGTTGCCGGCCTCCCCCGGAGTGAAGACGACCCTGGCCCCGAACGGCGCGTGCGATTCCACATGCCGGCGCACAGCTTCCATGGCTTCTGCGGGATCCTGGCCCGGCGCCAGCCGAAGGCTGAACTTGGCCCGCGCGCGCGGCAGCAGGGTATTGGATGCCACGTCCACGGCGGGGGCATCGAACCCGATGATGGAGAGTGCCGGCTTGGTCCACAGCCGTGAGGCGATACTTCCCGTCCCGGCAAGCCTGACCCCGTCGAGCACCGAAGCGTCGGTGCGGTAGTCCGCTTCCGGCATGTCGACCGAGGCCGTGTCCCGGGCGACCAGGCCCTCGATGGCCACGGTGCCGTCGTCGTCGTGAAGCGTTGCGATCAGGCGGGACAGCAGGGTGGGTGCGTCCAGCACCGGACCGCCGTACATGCCCGAGTGCACGGCGTGCTCCAGGACCTGCACCTCTATGGTGCCGTCCACCAAGCCGCGAAGGCTGGTGGTGAGCGCAGGGACCCCGACTTTCCAGTTGCCCGAATCGGCCACCACGATGACGTCGGCCCGCAGCAGCTCGCGGTTTGCCTCAAGGAACGGGCGGAACGTGGGTGATCCCGCTTCCTCCTCGCCTTCGATGAAGAAGGTCACCCCAAGCCCCAGGGAACCGGCCAGGACGTCCGCCACGGCGGTGTATGCAGCGATGTGCGTCATGATCCCGGCCTTGTCATCGGCGGCACCACGGCCGTACAGGCGGCCGTTTTTCTCGACGGCGGCGAAAGGCTGGGTTTCCCACAGCGACTCGTCGCCCACCGGCTGGACGTCGTGGTGGGCGTACAGCAGGATGGTCGGCTTTCCTTCGGTGGCAGGACGGCGCGCGACGACGGCCGGCCCGCCGGGGGTGCCGTCCGCTTTGTTGACGGAGAGTACCTGGACGTCGGCAAGGCCGGCGCCACGCAGGAGTTCGGCGACGGCGTCAGCGCTGCGTTCCAGCGGTGCCCGGTCAAAGCTGGGCCAGGCTATACCTGGGATGGATACGAGATCCTTGAGCCTTGAGAGCGTCCGGTCGAAGGAGCGGTCTACCGCCGAACGGAGATCTTCCGTCCTGTCGGTTGTCCCGGTGTCCATTCCCGGGGTGTCTGTGGTGCTGTGCGGGGTGGCCGCCGGTGATGAAGTCATGGCCAAAACATTACCCCCGTCACATTCGGCGGCCGTCTGCGCCAGCCGCGGGCACAGGCAAAGGGCGGGCCGCTGCAAGGTATTCTGGTCAGGTGTTCGGACGTAGAAAAGAAGCGCCCACGGCGCAGGAAACCATAGACCAGCAGGCAGCGGAGGCGGCTGCGCGGCAGAACAGCGCCGTCGGAAAGGGGGCGCCAACCCCTACGCGCAAGGCACAGGAAGCTGCCCGCAAGCGCCCGCTGGTGCCCGAGGACCGCAAGGCCTCCAAGGCTGCCGAACGCCAGGCCGTCCAGGACCAGCGCCTGAAGATGCGCCGGGCCCTGGATACCGGCGACGAGAAGTTCCTGCCGCTGCGGGACAAGGGTCCGCAGAAGCGCTTTGCCCGTGACTTCGTGGACGCGCGGTTCAACCTGGGCGAGTACCTGATGTTTGGCGCCCTGCTCTTCGTGCTGGTCTCCCTGGTCGTCCCGGCCTCCAGCGACATGATGATTTACGTCCTCGGTGCTTTCTGGGTGATGTTCCTGGCCGTTTTCGTGGACGTTTTCATCCTTTCGCGGAAGCTTCGCAAGCGGCTGGCCGAAAAGTTTGGCGCTGTGGAGGGCGGTACCGTTTGGTACGGTTCCATGCGCTCTCTTCAGTTCCGCAAACTGCGGCTTCCCAAGCCCCAGGTGCAGCGCGGGCAGTACCCCGCCTGAACCGTCACCACTTCAAGACAGAAAACCCCGGCGGGATGATCCCGCCGGGGTTTTCTGTCACTTGATCCTTGTCACGCTCCCGGGGTGCCCGCGGCACCCCTAGGGTCAGCAGCGGCGGTTCTTTGCCAGCTGCCTGTTGATCCTGGCTGCCCAGAACGGTCCCTCATACAGGAAGGCGGTGTAGCCCTGCACCAGGGTTGCACCGGCGTCGAGCCGCTCCTGGACGTCCTGCGCCGATTCCACGCCGCCGACCGCAACGAGGGTCAAAGCGTCTCCGGCAGCTTGTTTGAGCCGCTTCAGCACCTCGAGCGAACGTTGCTTCAACGGTGCGCCCGACAGCCCGCCTGCACCGCATTTCTCCACCTCGTCCGCAGGCGAGGTCAGTCCCGTCCGGGCGATGGTGGTGTTGGTGGCGATGATGCCGTCCAGCTTCAGGTCCAAGGCAAGCCGTGCAACGTCGTCGATGTCCTCGTCGCTGAGGTCAGGGGCGATCTTCACCAGCAGCGGCACATGGCGCCCGGCGGCACGGTCGGCTTCGTGCCCCACCGCGGTGAGAAGGGGACGCAGCGTCTCCACGTCCTGGAGCAGCCGCAGTCCGGGCGTGTTGGGTGAACTCACGTTCACCACGAGGTAGTCCGCGGCAGGTGCCAGGCTGCGGGCGCTGACCAGGTAATCGTCCACTGCGTCGGCCAGCTCCACCACCTTTGTCTTGCCGATGTTGACGCCGATGACCGGCCGCACCGCCGGGTAGCGGCGCTGAAGCGCGGCACGCGCTGCCTTGAGCCGGGGGGCCACGGCCGCGGCGCCGTCGTTGTTGAATCCCATGCGGTTGATGACCGCACGGTCCTTCACCAGGCGGAACAGCCGCGGCTTGTCGTTGCCGGGCTGGGCCTGTCCGGTGATGGTGCCTACCTCCACGTGGCCGAAGCCAAGCTCAGTGAGGGCCTCGATGCCGTGGCCTTCCTTGTCGAAACCGGCAGCCAGCCCGAAAGGCGAGGGAAAGGTGACACCGAAGGCCGTGGTCCGCAGCGACGGGGCCGGCGCCGTCAGCTTCTGAAGCACCTTCCCGGCACCTGATGCATGCGCGAGGCGGATGCCTTTGAATCCGATCTTGTGGGCGCGCTCGGCGTCCATCCATGAAAAGGCCAGCCTGAAGAAAGTGGGGTAAACGCGCATGGCTCCAGTTTCCCGTCTCTTGGGCGCGGTGCCAAAACGAAGAAGCCGGCGGCAGGACATAAGTACCGGGGCGCCGGTTTAGCATGAGGGCATGCAGTGGGAGCAGGACATCCTGGGCGCGGACTTCGAGTCCCATTCCTTCGTGGCGTCGGGACCTGACGGGGTGGAGCGCACAGCCACCCTGGTCCGGCTCCGGCCGCCGCGGCAGGAGGGCGCGGCCACCCTCCCCCGCCGCGCTGTGCTCTTCCTGCATGGTTGGAGCGATTACTTCTTCAACACCGACCTGGCGCGGTTCTGGGCTGCGGCCGGCTACGACTTCTACGCCCTGGACATGCACAACCATGGACGGAGCCTGCGTCCGGAGTCACCGGGCGGTTACGTGGGCGACCTGGCTGCCTACGATGCCGAAATCGAGGAGGCGTGCCGGCTCATCAGCCTTGAAGGGGCGCCGGGACCCGTGGCTTTGATGGGCCATTCCACCGGCGGACTGGTGGCGGCCCTGTGGACCAGCAGGCATCCGGAGGCGGTATCGCTGCTGGTCCTTAACAGCCCGTGGCTTGAGATGCATGGCAGTTCGCTGGTGCGGCGTGCCGCCTCCGGCATGGTGGGTCCCGTGGCCCGTCTCCGGCCTCAGACAGTACTCCGCCTGCCTGAGCGGGGCCACTACTGGCGCACCATCAGCAGTGCGGCCGATGGCGAATGGCCGCTTGACGAGCGCTACCGGCCGCGGATGGCCTTCCCCGTGCGGGCGGGCTGGCTGAGTGCGGTGCTGGCCGGGCACGCAAGGGTGGCCCGGGGCCTGGAGATCGAGGCGCCGATACTTGTCCTGCTCTCCAAGGGCAGCGCCAATGGGCTGCTGTGGTCGGAGGAAATGCGCCGCACGGACGCCGTCCTGGACGTCAACACCATCAGCGCGAGGGCACTCAGTCTGGGCCGCACGGTGACCGTGGAACGAATCGACGGCGCCCTCCACGACGTGCTCCTGTCCCCCGAGCCCATCCGGTCCGATGCCTACTCGCGGCTGTCCCGCTGGCTGCGGGCGTACGGCTGAGTTACTGCAAGGGAAGGCTCTGGCCCGGGTTCGCGGGCGCGGCGGCATCCACCGCACCGCCGTAGCGCCGGTCACGCCGGGCATATTCCTCGACGGCAGCCCAGAGCGTGCGCCTGTCCACGTCAGGCCACAGCGTGTCCATGAAGACGAACTCCGCGTAGGCCGACTGCCACAGCAGGAAGTTGGACAGCCTCTGCTCCCCCGAACTGCGCAGGAAGAGGTCCACGTCCGGGAGGTCCGGTTCGTCGAGGTATTTCTGGATGGTCCGTTCGGTGATGGCACCCGGTTTTAGCTTGCCTGCCGCAACGTCGGCGGCGATGGCGGACACGGCATCAGTGATCTCAGCGCGGCCGCCGTAATTAACACACATGGTCAAATTACATGTCGAGTTGCCGGCCGTGAACTCCTCGGCCTCCTCCAGTTCCCGGATCACGGAGCCCCACAGCCGCGGCCTCCGTCCTGCCCACCGGATCCTGATTCCCCAGTCATCCAACTGGTTCCGCTGGCGTCGCAGCACATCCTTGTTAAATCCCATCAGGAAGCGGACTTCCTCGGGGGACCTGCGCCAGTTCTCGGTGGAGAAGGCATAGACACTGACGTACTCGATGCCCAACTCGATGGCACCGGCCATCACGTCCAGCAACGCCGGCTCGCCCGCCTTGTGCCCCTCGATCCGCGGCAGGCCCCGCTGATTGGCCCAGCGGCCGTTGCCGTCCATGACGATGGCCACGTGCCGGGGAATGAATTCCGCCGGGATGGACGGCGCCACCGCGCCGGAGGGGTGCGGGTAGGGCGCCACCACGGGATGGGTGCGCCTGCGGGCTGCGTTGTTCTTTTTTCCCAGGGCCACTGTCAGCTACGCTCCACATGTTTGAGGGACTTCAGTACTCGTTCCAGGTGCCACTGCAGGTATGCAGCTACCAATCCCGCAGCTTCCTTGCGGTGCTGGGGCAGGGAAGAGTCCGCCGTGGCCCACTCCCCCGTCAGCAACGCCGCCAGCAGGATGACGGTCTCGGGCGCGGGCGCGGGGGACCCTGGCGGGCGGCACTGGGGGCAGACCATGCCGCCCAGCGGTGCGGAAAACGCGGTGTGCGGACCGGCCACACCGCACCGGGCGCAGTCGGTGAAGCTCGGAGCCCAACCGCCGGTGGCAAGGGCGCGCAGCAGGTAGGAATCCAGGATCAGGCCGGCGGCATGTTCGTCGCGGCTCAGGGAAGCAAGGGCCCCCACCAGCAGGTTGTACTGCGCGGTTCCGGCCTCACCGTCCACGTCGGTAAGCTTTTCCGCCGTCTCGGTCATGGCCGCGGCGACGGTGTACCTGCCATAGTCAGCAGCGATGCTCCCGCCGTATGCACCTTTGGCAACAGCCTGCGTGACAATGTCCAGCGTGCGGCCCGAGACCAGCTGGAGGTCCGCCACCATGAAAGGTTCAAGCCGGGCGCCAAAACGGCTGCTGGTGCGCCGGACCCCCTTGGCGACGGCGCGAACCTGCCCGTGGTGCTTGGTCAGGAGGGTAATAATCCTGTCCGCCTCGCCCAGCTTGTGGGTACGGAGCACCACGGCGTCGTCCCGGTATGCCCGGGAGGCAAAAGACTGTTGGACCACGCTCTATCTTCCCATCCTGCGGGGGCAGGAGCTGGCAGGACCCGGTGGTGCCGCCGGAGCAAACCGGCGGCACCACCGTCCCGTATCAGGCCTGGGCGTCCCGGATGGCCCGGTTGACCGCTGAGATAACGGCCTTGAGCGAGGACATGCTGGTGTTGGCGTCGATGCCGACACCCCAGAGGACGCGTTCACCAACGGCACATTCGACGTAGGCCGCGGCCATGGCGTTGCCGCCTTCGGACAGGGCGTGCTCGCTGTAGTCCAGCACCCGGACATCCACGCCGTCCTCGTGCAGGATATTCAGCAGGGCAGCAATAGGACCGTTTCCGGTGCCCGTCCGGCTCACCTGCGCACCGTCAATGGTGAGCGAAGCGTGAAGCGTCATGCCGCCGTCGGCGTCCGTCTCCGTTTTGACCCCGCCCAGGGAGTAGCGTCCCCACTGGCCGTCCGCCTTGCCGGAGGGCAGGTACTCGTCCTGGAAAATCTGCCAGAGCTGGGCGCCGCTGACCTCCCCGCCCACGGTATCCGTGCGGCGCTGGATGACCCCGGAGAACTCGATCTGGGCGCGGCGCGGCAGGTCCAGGCTGTGCTCGTTCTTCAGCAGGTAGGCCACGCCGCCCTTGCCGGACTGGGAATTCACGCGGATGACAGCCTCGTAGCTCCGGCCCAGGTCCTTCGGGTCGACCGGGAGGTACGGAACCTGCCAGGTGAAGTCGTCCACAGCCTTGCCGGCCGCGGCAGCATCACGCTCCAGCGCTTCAAACCCCTTCTTGATGGCGTCCTGGTGGGAGCCGGAGAACGCCGTGAACACCAGGTCACCGCCATACGGGGAGCGTTCCGGGACGGGCAGCTGGTTGCAGTACTCCACGGTTCGGCGGACGTCGTCAATGTTGGAGAAGTCGATCATGGGGTCGATGCCCTGTACGAACAGGTTCAGCCCCAGGGTGACCAGGTCCACGTTCCCGGTACGCTCGCCGTTGCCGAAGAGGCAGCCTTCGATGCGGTCTGCGCCGGCCATGTAGCCCAGTTCGGCGGCCGCCACTCCGGTGCCGCGGTCGTTGTGCGGGTGCAGGGAGAGGATGATGCCCTCACGGGGGTGGAGGTGGCGGCTCATCCACTCGATGGAGTCGGCGTAGACATTCGGCGTGGCCATTTCAACCGTGGCGGGCAGGTTGATGATCACCTGGCGGTCGGCGGAAGCTTCGAAGACATCGGCCACAGCATTGCAGACCCGCACGGCGTACTCGAGCTCGGTGCCCGTGAAGGACTCCGGGGAGTATTCGTACGTCACGTGCGTGTCAGCGAGCGTTTCCTCGTACTTCTTGCACAGGCGCGCGCCCTGGAGTGCGATGTCCAGGATGCCGTCCTCATCCTGGTTGAAGACCACGCGCCGCTGCAGTACGGAGGTGGAGTTGTAGAGGTGGACGATGGCCTGCTTGGCGCCTACGAGGGACTCATAGGTGCGCTCGATGAGGTGTTCGCGTGCCTGGGTCAGGACCTGGATGGTGACGTCATCAGGAATGTGGTTGCCCTCGATGAGCTGGCGGACAAAATCGAAGTCCGTCTGTGAAGCGGACGGGAATCCGACCTCAATTTCCTTGTAGCCCATACGGACCAGCAGGTCGAACATCTTCATCTTGCGGGCCGGGCTCATGGGGTCGATCAGTGCCTGGTTGCCGTCGCGCAGATCCACCGCGCACCACCGCGGCGCCCTGGTGATGACCTTGTCCGGCCAAGTGCGGTCCGGGAGTTCAACCTTGATCTGGTCCTGGAACGGCGTGTACCGGTGGGCAGGCATTCCGGAGGGCTTCTGTGCGTTTCGCATGATGTTCGTGGCCTTTTCTATCGATCTTCAGTGAAAGGGTGGCCGGGCAACACAAACTCCGCAGCGAGGGTGGGCCGTGCGCTAGATAGCGTCTGTGGCCTCGCCGCGGCAGCTAAGGAGAAGGAGCTCTGCACGCACTCTTTGAGGGTAACACGGGTGCGTAAGATGAAAGGGCACTACCGTCCGTAAAGTCCAGCATGCAGACGCCTCGGGTGTACCGCCCGGCAGCGGCGTCCCAGCAAAAGGAGTTGCCGTGCCCATTTCGGGGATCGATCTGTCCACCTTTGATCACACAGTCCGGCCACAGGACGACCTCTACCAGCACGTCAACGGCGCCTGGCTGAAGACCACCGAGATTCCCGACGACAGGCCCCTTGAGGGCACCTTCACGGCACTCCGCGACGGGTCGGAGATTGCTGTCCGGGACATCATCGAGGAAGCTGCGGCCAAGGGCGCGGACGCCAGCGGGATCGAGCGGAAAATCGGGGACCTCTACAACAGCTTCATGGACGAGGCGACAGTGGAAGCCAAGGGCATGGAGCCCATCCGGGGCCGGCTCGCTGAAGTGGCCGCCACCGGATCGGTGCCGGAACTCATTGCGCTTGCCGGCCGGTTATTCCGTGCCGACGTCGGCGGCCTGTTCTACATCTATCCCGCTCCCGATGCAGGAAATCCGGACCGGGTCCTGTTGTACACGGGGCAGGGCGGCCTGGGCCTGCCGGACGAGTCCTACTACCGGGAGGAGAAGTTCGCGCCCGTCGTTACGGCCTACACGGCGCACGTGGAGAAGATGTTCGAACTGGCAGGACTTCCGGATCCCCACGGCGCTGCCGGGCGGGTGGTCCAGCTGGAGACAAAGCTGGCCTCGCACCATTGGGACAACGTCACACTGCGGGACCCGCAAAAGACGTACAACCTGAAGACCGCAGACGAGGCCAATGCGCTCTTCCCGCTCCTGTCCACCTGGTTTGACGCTGCGGGAATCGACCCGGACAAGCGCGCCGAAATCGTGGTGAGCACTCCTGACTTCTTCTCCGGGGCGGCGGCGCTCCTGGACGAAGTACTGCTGGCCACGTGGCAGGAATGGCTGGCCATGCGCGTCGTCAGCGCGGCTGCACCGTACCTGTCCCCCGCGTTTGTGGACGCCAATTTCGCCTTCTATGGCACCACCATCAGCGGCACGCCCCGGAACAAGGACCGGTGGAAGCGCGGCGTCGCCGTCGTCGAAGCCGCCCTTGGCGAGGCCGTGGGGCAAATATACGTGGCGCGCCATTTCCCCGAGACGCACAAGGCGCGCATGCAGACCCTGGTGGCCAACCTCATTGAGGCCTACCGCCGCAGCATCAATGACGTCGGCTGGATGGGTGCGGACACCAAGGCAGAGGCCCTTCGCAAGCTTGAAGCCTTCCGGGCGAAGATCGGCTACCCGGACGAATGGATCGATTACTCCGCCGTGGAAATCGACCCCCGCGATCTGCTGGGGAACGTGGAGCGCGCCCACAATGCGGACGTCGACAGGCACCTGGACGAGGTGGGCAAGCCGGTGGACCGGAACAAGTGGCTGATGACGCCGCAGACGGTCAATGCGTACTACCACCCCATGATGAATGAGATCGTGTTCCCGGCGGCCATCCTGCAGCCTCCGTTCTTCACTGCCGACGCGGATGACGCGGTCAACTATGGCGGCATTGGCGCCGTCATAGGCCACGAAATCGGCCATGGCTTTGATGACCAGGGATCACAGTTCGACGGCGGAGGGGCGCTGCGGAACTGGTGGACGGACCAGGACCGCCAGGCGTTCGAGGCACTGACGGCCCGGCTCGTGGCGCAGTATGAGGCGTTGTCCCCCACCGCCGCACCGGGGCACCATGTCAACGGCAGGCTCACGCTCGGTGAGAACATCGGAGACCTGGCGGGCCTCACCATCGCCTACAAGGCATACCTGATCAGCCTCGAGGGCAAGGAACCGGAGGTCCTTGACGGTATGACGGGTCAGCAGCGTTTCTTCGCCTCCTGGGCTGCCGGGTGGCGCCAGGTCATCCGGCAGGAAGAGGCCATCCGGCGGCTGGCCACCGATCCCCACTCCCCTAACGAGTTCCGAACCAATGCCATCGCCCGGAACCTGGACCCGTTCCACGAGGCATTCGACGTCACCGACGAGGACGGCATGTGGATGCCCCCCACGGAGCGCGTCAGCATCTGGTAGCCGGAACCCAATGCACGATGGGCCCCCTTTGACGGGGGCCCATTTCGTTGGCTGACTGCAGCCCGGTCCTATGGGGACTGCGGCGGTACCGTTACTGCCGGACGATGACGTTCGGATTGGCCTGCTGGCAGACTTTGTCGCCTGCCGTCTGGTTGACGATGTCCTGCGGCAATGCGGCCGCGGCGGCACCCCCTGAGCCGGCCGCGAAAGCGGTCCCTGTGGTGAAATCGCTGCCAACATACACCTGGACTCCTGTCACGGCGGGAGCCGGAATCATGAGTGTCGAAGGGATCCCCAACAGCGCGGCGACGTCAGCCGCCACATCATTGAAGCCATTGCCGTAATAGACAGCCGTTTTGCCGACCGGCTGGGCCAGGAACTGCCCCGTCTGGGTGAAGCCGCCGGCGACGAGGGCCTGCACGAGCTCCTGCGCGCGGCCGTTGACGCCGCTGCCGTTCGCAACGGTTACGGGCTGGATGGCTTTGTTGTAGGGCGGCACCGGCGGGGCTGTCGCGGTTGGAGACGCGGACGGGGATGCCGTCTCACTTGGTGACGGAGTTGTTGGTGCGGTGGGGTCGGTCAAGTCAACGTTCTTCCGCAATGCCGAGAAAAGCTGTGCGCCGGCAGGCTCCGCGATCACCAGCCGGTTGGGGTCGATGGGCGCCGGCGTCGTGGGTACTGCCACGAACGCGACCTTGGTGATGTCGATGTTCTTGAGTCGGTTTCCGATGGTCAACAGAGCTGGAACGGAAGCAAGCCCGTCGTCAACCGTCAGGTTCTGGGTCACCACATCGGCAATCTTCAGCATTTTGGCCGGATCGGACAGGGTTCCGTCGTCCTTGATCTTCCGGGTCAGCGACGACAGGAAGCTTTGCTGCGCCTTGATGCGGCCGAGGTCGCCGCCGTCGGCAAAGGCATGGCGGGCGCGCAGGAAGGCAAGGGCCATCTCCCCCTGCACAGAGGATGTCCCGGCCGGCAGCCGCAGCCCCGAGTCGGGATCATAAACTGCGTCACTGATGCAGACCTGAACACCGCCCACCGCATTGGACAGCTCCTTCACGGCGTTGAAGTCGGCCATCATGAAATGGTCCACCTGCATACCGGTGAGTTTGTTGATGGTGTCCACGGCACAGCCGATGCCGGCCTCGCTCATGGCCTCGTTGATCATGACGCCGGTACGGGCCGGGTAGTCCTTGTTGGTCTTCCTGTCCTTGCAATCGGGAATGTCCACCAGCAGGTCGCGTGGGAAGCTGATGACGTTGACGCGCTTGTTGTCCTCGGAGATGTCCATCAGCATCATGACGTCCGACTTGCCGTAACCGGTGGAATCATCAGCCGTCCCGTACTCGGAGTTCTTTCCGTCCCTGGTATCCGAACCAAGAATCAGGATCTGCAGCCGCCCCGTGGCATCGTTCCCGGGCGACTCGGTGGTCTCACCACCAGCGTTCAGGGGTGCTTTGGAAATATTGTTCTGGAGCCTGAAAAACCAGAATCCGGCAAAAGCGATTCCGGCCACCAGGACCAGTGCCACCACGCCGGTCACGGCTTTCAGCCATACGGGCATCCCGCGCAAAGGTCCAAGGTGCCGGGCAGCCCCAACAGCCCCGCCGTCCGAATGGCGGGACACCGGTCCCGGCCCGACTGACAGGTCAGCCTCGTTGTCGCGCTGATCGCGGCCTTGACCCACGTGCTGAACCTTCCTCTAGATTCGAAACCCGGCCCAACTTAGTGGTCCAGTTGGGAGAACTTCCCCGCCCCGCTCCCGGGGACCCCCTAGTCGTGGGTCAGAAACCCAATTTAACCAGCTGCTTGGGGTCACGCTGCCAGTCTTTGGCCACTTTGACGTGAAGGTCCAGGTAGACGCGGGTGCCCAGGAGCGCCTCGATGCCCTTGCGGGCGTTGGTGCCCACCTCACGCAGCCGGCTTCCGCCCTTACCGATGATGATCGCCTTCTGCGATGGCCGCTCAACATAGAGGTTTACGCGGACGTCCAGCAGGGGGTTGTCTTCCGGCCGGTCCTCCCGGGGGACTATTTCCTCGACCACGACAGCCAGGGAGTGGGGAAGCTCGTCCCGGACCCCTTCCAGGGCGGCTTCGCGGATCAGCTCAGCCACCATAACGGCTTCGGGTTCGTCGGTGAGCTCTCCGTCCGGGTACAGCGGAGGGGACGGCGGCATGTGGCTGATCAGCACATCAGCAACGGTCTCAACCTGGAAACCGTCTGTGGCGGAAACGGGAACAATGTCCTTCCAGCCGTCCTCCCCCATCACCTCACGGCCAAGGGCCGCCACGGCAAGTAGCTGTTCGGTCAGTGCCTGCTTGTCCACGAGGTCAGCCTTGGTGACGATGGCAACCACCGGCTTGCGGCCGACGGCGGCGAGCTGGGCAGCGATGAACTTGTCACCGGGGCCGATTTTCTCGTTGGCCGGAAGGCAGAATCCGATGGCGTCCACTTCGGCGAGAGTGTCCGCGACGAGGTCGTTCAGGCGCTTGCCGAGGAGGGTGCGGGGGCGGTGCAGGCCCGGCGTGTCCACGAGAATCAGCTGGGCGTCGTCCCGGTGCACGATTCCCCGGATGGTGTGCCGCGTGGTCTGCGGCTTGGCGGACGTAATGGCCACTTTCTTACCCACCAACGCGTTGGTGAGGGTGGATTTGCCCGCGTTGGGGCGCCCCACCAGGACGGAAAACCCTGCGCGGAAGCCGCCAAAGTCGTCCGTATCCGCAACCTTATTTTTCTTGCTCACGTGGAACTCCCTGCTGGGTTGCTTCGGCCTCTTCCAGGAGGCCTTCAAGGTCAGTCTCTACTCTTGGTACCGGTGCCGCAATGATGTGGCTGACTCGGTTTCGCCGGCCTTCCAGCCGTTCCGCGCGCAGGGACACGCCCTGCACCTCAACGCTGCTTCCGACGATCGGGACGCGGCCAAGCGCCTTGGCGAGGAGGCCACCGACGGTGTCCACTTCGTCGTCGTCAATTTCCAGGTCGAAAAGCTCACCGAGGTTGTCGATGCCCATCCGCGCACTGACGCGGTAGGAGCCGTCACCGAGGGCCACCGCGTCCGCGCTCTCGGTGTCGTATTCGTCCACGATCTCGCCCACAATTTCCTCGATCAGATCCTCGAGGGTCACCAGGCCGGCCGTGCCGCCGTACTCGTCGATGACAATGGCGACGTGTGTGGATTCCTTTTGCAGTTCGCGCAGGAGGTCGCTGACCGGCTTCGATTCCGGCACGTAACGGACTTCGCGCGCCAGTGACTCAACCACCGGCGGCTGCTGGCCTGCGCCCAGCTGGTGGACGACCGCGGCAACATCCTTGAGGTAGACGATGCCAAGGATGTGGTCCGTGTTTTCGTTGATGACCGGAATCCTGGAATAGCCTGAACGAAGAAACAGGGACATCGCCTGGTGCAGGCTTGAGCCGGCATCGATGCTCACGATGTCCGTCCGGGGCACCATCACTGCCCGCACCAGCGTGTCACCGAAGTCGAATACGGACTGGATCATCTCCGCCTCGGTGTCCTCGATCATGTCGGACTCGCTGGCCCGGTCCACAAGTTCCCGGAACTCCTGCTCGCTGAAGAACGCGTCGTCGCCGCCGGGCGCACCAGGAGCTGCCGAACTTCCCAGGGCAACCAGCCAGCCCGGAATCGGTCCCAGCACGCTGGTGAGGAACCGGACCATCGGAGCGGTGAAGCGCACCACGGCCGTGGAATGCAGCCGCCCGAGCTGCCGGGGCGACACGCCCACGATCACGAATCCCAGGAGAGCCATGATGCCGGTGGCCACCAGCCCGGCCAGCCACACGTTGTCGAGGAGGCTCGCGATAAGGACTGCGACAGCGACGGCGGAAGCCATCTCAAACCAGACACGCCAGAACCGCAGGGCCCGGGTGTGGGCTACGGGTTCGGCAAGGATGCGCCGCATGGCGGTGCCGCGGCTTCTGTGCAGTGCCTCTTCGGCGTCATGCCGGGGAAGGAAACTGAACGCCGCCTCGGCAGCTGTCAGCAGAGCCGCGACGGCAAGGAAGACCAGTGCCACCGCGACCAGGAGCAGTTGCGTCACTGGGTGGTCTCGGCGGGTGCTTCTTTGCCGGTGAAGCCGGACAGCAATTCACGCTGAAGTCCGAACATCTCCGCCTTCTCCTCGGGCTCGGCGTGGTCGTAGCCCAGCAGGTGGAGAATGCCATGCGTGGTCAGCAGCAGCATCTCGTCCTGGAGCGAGTGGCCGGCATTCCTGGCCTGGACCTTCGCCACCTGCGGGCAGATGGCGATGTCGCCCAGCATGCCCTGCGGGGTGGGCCGGTCCGGGGTTCCGGGAGTCAGTTCGTCCATGGGAACCGACAGCACGTCCGTGGCGCCCGGCTCGTCCATGAGTTCGATGTGCAGCTTCTCCATGGCTGGTTCATCCACGAGCAGGATGGACAGTTCGGCCTGGGGATGGATGTAGAGCTGCTCGAAAATGTACCGTGACAGGGCAACGAGCTCCGACTCCTCCACTTGGATGCCGGACTCGTTGTTCACCTCGATGCTCACGCGCGTTCCCCCCGTTTTTCCCTGCTTGCTGAGTGCTTGACGCGGTTCCGCTGGGTTTCATCCCAGATGTTGTAGGCGTTGACGATGTCCCCCACGAGCCGGTGCCGCACAACGTCTGCGGCGTCCAGGACCGAGAAGCTTACGCCTTCAATGCCCTGAAGGATCTCCTCGACGATCCGCAGCCCGGAGCGCGTCCCGAAGGGCAGGTCCACCTGCGTGACGTCTCCGGTGACCACCATCTTGGAACCAAAGCCAAGGCGGGTGAGGAACATTTTCATCTGCTCGGGCGTCGTGTTCTGGGCCTCGTCCAGGATAATGAAGGCGTCATTGAGGGTCCGGCCTCGCATGTAGGCCAGCGGCGCCACCTCGATTGTTCCGGCGGCCATCAGCCGCGGGATGGACTCTGGATCCATCATGTCGTGCAGTGCGTCATAGAGCGGGCGCAGGTAGGGGTCGATCTTGTCGCTGAGCGTGCCGGGCAGGAACCCAAGCCGCTCCCCTGCCTCAACCGCGGGACGGGTCAGGATGATCCGGCTGACCTCTTTCTGCTGCAGCGCCTGGACTGCCTTGGCCATGGCCAGGTAGGTCTTGCCGGTGCCGGCAGGGCCGATGCCAAAGATCACGGTGTTGGCGTCGATGGCATCAACGTAATTCTTCTGGTTTAGCGTCTTGGGCCGGATGGTCCGTCCACGGCTCGAGAGGATGTCGTGGGTGAGCACCTCAACCGGGTTCTGCAGGGACTGGGTGCGCAGGAGGGACACCAGTTGCTGCAGCACCGCCGGAGTGATGACTGTGCCGCGGGCCACCAGGCCACGGACCTCCTGGAGCAGCCGCATGATCCGCGGTACATCGCTGACCGGGCCGCTGATGGACAGTTCATTGCCGCGCGCGTGGAAGTTGACATCCGGGAACTGCTCTTCGATGAATCGCAGGGCCTCATCATGGCTGCCGAGTGATTGAACCATCTGGTCGGAGTTCTCAAAGAGGACTACTTCTGTCCGGATCCCGGGCATGGAGTGCGGGAATTCCCCCGGACCGCCTTCGCCCGTATTGAGCCGGCGCTTACCATTCGCTGATTCAGTCATGGTGCTGGCCCGCAGGCCCGTGGTCCCCTCGAAGTTCGACGTCATTAGTTTTGTTGCTGATGCCGGCTCCCGTTGCCCGGAGCGCCGCGCCCAGCGGTCCCTCTATCTTACGCCAGCACCTGGAGGCTCCCGATACCGGGATGCTGCTTCCCGCGTGAAACGGTCCTTCCAGGGCTGCCCGGGCCCGCCGTTAGATAGCAACTTCATATCGGCCTCATATCGTTCCCGTTGCAGTTGTGCCGGAAGCGGCTGGCAGCGGCTGATGTTGCGCAACGCTGTGCAATGCTGGAAATCCAGCATCTGTTGGGACACCAGGCCGCCAGGGGATCGGCCCGCCATGCCAGGAAAGGACAAGGGCAGTACTGTGCCGGTAACCTCTGCGCCCTACGGGGCAGGACGATACAAGGGCCGCCTGCGCCCGGCTGTCCTGGCAGGGATCCTGGTGCTGGTTCCGGCTCTGGCGGGCTGCACTGCCGACGGCGGGTCCTCGCCCGCAGCCACTGTCGCGTCCGTCCCCGCATCCGGCGGCACCATGCCCGATGCTCCCGCCACCAGCGCTCCGCTCGAAACCACCCAGTCCTCCAACAAGGCCCCGGTCTACTGGATCGGCCGCAGCGGCGGAAACATCTTCCTGTACCGCGAATTCCGCGACGTCCCGGAGCAGGAGAACCCGGTCACCCGGGCCCTGCGGGCCATGATGTCGGAGAAGCCGCTGGATCCCGACTTCTTCACCCCGTGGCAAAACCCGGACAAACTTGCCACGTCCATTTCCGGCAAGGACGTCATCACAGTCGATGTCTCCTCCGATGCCTTCAACAGCAACCTGGACGCCGACATGGCGGCCCGCGCCATCCAGCAGCTCATTTACACGGCAACGGCTGCTGCTGCCAGTTCGGGCCTTATCGACGCGGGGCAGCAGATCCGCGTCCGGATCCTGGTGGACGGCCACACGGACTATGTTGCGTTCGGCAAGATCCAGTTGGGGTCCCTCATGACCCGCGCTGCCGGCCTGGTGGCACCGGTTTGGATCATCGACCCCCAGGAGAACACCGAGGTGCCGGCAGGCAGCGTCAAGATCACCGGACGAAGCACCTCTCCGGGGTCCAAGCTCCACTGGCAGATCCTGCAGTCGACGGACGGCGGCAGCAAGGCACCGTTCCTGACCGGCGAAACCACTGCGGCCACGGACCCGGCCCAGGCCGGCGCCTTTACCGTTGCCCTCAACCTGCCCGTGGGCGACTACGAACTGAGGGTGGCCCAGGCGGGCCAGGATGGCCAACCGGACCGGAACGAGGACACCAGGTCCTTCAAAGTGCGCTAGCGGCCCATCGACCGAGGATGTCGCTGGCCAGTACGACGGCGGCCGGCCCGGCCGTGGAGGAGCGCAGGACATGGTGCCCCAGCAGGGCAGTCACGGCACCTTTGTCGCAGAGCTTCGTTACTTCGCGAGGTCCGATCCCGCCCTCCGGTCCAACGATCAGGAGGACTTCGCGGGGGCCGGCGCCCTCACCGGAGTGCCATTGCTCAAGGACAGTCCGGAGGGGGCGGACGGCGTCTTCATGCAGGATAACAGCCAGGTCTGCCGCCTCCACCGCAGCGGATAGTCCGGGTGTGTCGACGGCGGCCCGCACCTCGGGGATCCAGGCCCGCCGCGCCTGCTTGGCGGCGGCGGCAACCGAAGACTCCCACTTGGCGTGCGCCCGGGCGGCCCGTTCACCTTTCCAGCGCACAATGGAGCGTTCGGACTGCCACGGTATGACGGCGTCGATCCCCAGCTCGGTGGCGGTTTCGATGGCAAGCTCGTCCCGGTCGCCCTTGGCCAGCGCCTGGACCAACACCAGCCGAACCTCCGGCCTTTCTTCCACTGTCAGCGAACCGCACTCCACCTCCATCCCGGAAGCGGCGGCGGAGACGACCTTCCCGGTCATGCGGGCGCCGGCACCGTCGACGATGTCCACCGCCTCGCCCGGGGACAGCCGTTTGACGGTAACGGCGTGCCGTGCTTCCGCACCCTCGAGCACGAAAATATGCCCAGGCAGCATCCCGGCCAGCGAACCGGGCGACGTGAAGAAGACGGGATTGCTCACCGCTACAGGTTACCGAACCGGTCCCGGAGCTTCGCGAACATGCCGCCGCTGGCCGCCAGCTTGCCTTCCGTGATCTGTTCTCCACGCAGTTTGGCCAGTTGGCGCAGAAGGTCTTCCTGGGCGGCATCGAGTTTGGCCGGGGTATCCACCTGGAGATGGACCTTCAGGTCGCCGCGGCCGTAACCCCTCAGGTGGGTGACGCCCAGCCCGCGGAGGGTGATGATTTCACCGGACTGGGTACCGGGCTTGACGTCAATTTCCTGGGTACCGTCGAAGGTCTCCAGGCTGACATCCGTGCCCAGTGCCGCCGCTGTCATGGGAATGTGCAGGGTGGCATGCAGATCGTCGCCCTCGCGTACATAGGTGGCATCGTTATTAACCCGGATCTCGACGTACAGGTCGCCGGCGGGACCGCCGGCGGGACCGGCTTCGCCCTGCCCGGACAGCTGGATCCGGGTTCCGGTTGCGACTCCGGCGGGAACTTTGATGGTCAGGGAACGGCGGCTGCGGACGCGGCCCTGGCCGCTGCATTCGTTGCAGGGGTCCTTGATGACCGTGCCGAATCCTTCACAGGTGCCGCAGGGTGCTGCGGTCATGACCTGCCCCAGGATGGAGCGGACGGCCCGCTGCACCTGGCCGCTGCCGCCGCAGATGTCGCAGCGTTCAGGCTGGGTGCCGGGGCGGCAGCAGGATCCGTCACAGGTGGGGCATACCACCGCGGTGTCCACTTCAAGCTTCTTGTTGACCCCGAACACGGCGTCCCGAAGGTCGATGCGGACACTGATGAGCGCGTCCTGGCCGCGGCGGACGCGTGAAGCGGGTCCGGTGCTGCCGCCGGCGCCGAAGAAGGTGTCGAAGATGTCCTGGAAGGCGAACCCCTGGCCGGCATACCCGCCGCCACCGAACCCGTTGTCCGTTCCGTTCTCGTTGCCGGTGGTGTCGTAGATCCTGCGCTTTTGGGGATCGGAAAGGACTTCGTATGCGTGGGTTACGGCCTTGAAGCGTTCTGCAGCGTCCTCCCCGGGGTTCACATCCGGGTGGAGGGTGCGGGCCAGCTTGCGGTAGGCCTTTTTGATCTCTTCCCCCGTTGCTTCGGGTGAGACTCCAAGGACGTCATAGTGGCTGCTCAAAGTTCGTGTCTCTTCCTTCTTGTACTGCGTTCAGTTGGGCACCCTGGCTGCTTTGATGGCCAGCCCGAGCATGCTCCGGCTGCAAAGAGTCAGGGCCCCAGAATCCTGGACAGGTAACGGGCCACTGCCCTGACGGCGGCCATGGTGGTGGGGTAGTCCATCCGAGTGGGGCCCAGGATGCCTACTTTCGCGGCGCTGTCCGGGCCGTAGCCGGTGGCCACCACGGAGGCTTCCGCAAGGCCGTCATACGGGTTTTCCCTTCCGATGCTGACGGCCACGCCACGGTGGTCCTGGGCCATTTCGCTCAACAGCCGCAGCATCACCACCTGTTCCTCCAGCGCCTCGAGCACCGGACCGATGCTCAGGGGGAAGTCCACATTGGACCTGGCGAGGTTGGCGGTTCCGGCCATGACCATGCGGTCTTCCCGGCTGCTCTGGGCCAGCCCCTCCAGGCCCAGGGCCAGGGCATGGGCTGCCTGGCGCTGCGCATGGGGAGTTGCCGCCACCACCGCGGGCAGCGCCTGCGCCAGGTGGCTCAAGCGTGTTCCGCCCAGAGCCCCAAGGAACCGGGTGCGCAGGGCTGCCACCGTTTCGTCACCAAGGTCCTGCCCGACGTCGATGACCCGCTGCTCCACTTTGCCGCTGTTGGCGATGAGGACCACCAGGACCTTCCGGGGGGCAAGCAGGACGAATTCGATATGGCGGACAAGTGCCCTGCTCAGGTGCGGATACTGCACGACCGCCACCTGGTTGGTCAGCTGGGACAGCAACCGGACGGTGCGGTCCAGCACGTCGTCGAGATCGTCGGCACCCTCGAGCAAGGTTTGGATGGCGCGGCGTTCAGGTGCCGAGAGTGGCTTCACCGCGGAGATCTGGTCGACGAAAAGCCGGTAGCCCTTGTCCGTGGGAATCCGCCCGGCACTGGTGTGGGGGGCCGTAATCAGCCCCTCATCCTCCAGGGCTGCCATGTCATTGCGGATCGTGGCACTGGAAACGCCAAGATGATGCCGCTCCACCAGGGCTTTAGACCCGACCGGCTCGCGGGAGTGGACGTAGTCCTCCACGATGGCCCGCAGTACTTCCAGTTTGCGTGGCTCGCTCACTCTCCACCTCCATCCATGGTCCGGGTACATGCCCCGCCCGGTGCAACGCAAGGGTTAGCACTCGACATGCCTAAGTGCTAACAGTCTATTATGCCTTGGCCCGTTGTTAGCATTGGTACCGCTCCGGGCGAAATTCCGGAGGAAGGACCTAGCGCTAGGCGGATCGATTCCATGGATTACCAGAACTGGGGGCCTCGCGGCATTTCCACTACAAACCGGACGGAACTGCCCGAAGTGCCCGTGGAGCGGGGCATGGTGCTCGAGGAAGTGCAGTCCGGGTGGGTAGGAGCCGTCACCCGCGTGGAGAAATCCGGCGGGATGCATGTGGTTGCGCTGGAGGACCGGAGGGGAAAATCCCGGTCCTTCCGGCTCGGCTTCGGCTTCCTCCTCGAGGGCCAGCCCATCCGGCTGATGCCGCCGGCGCCGAAACCCGCTGCCGGTGGTCCGGCCGCCGGCAGGACTGCCTCGGGATCAGTACGCGTGGAAGGCCAACGCGCACAGGTAGCGAAGGCAAGCCGGATCTGGGTGGAAGGCAAGCACGACGCCGAACTGGTGGAAAAGGTCTGGGGTGACGACCTGCGCGTGGAGGGCATCGTCGTCGAACCTTTGCATGGCATCGACGACCTGGCTGCAGCCGTCGCGGACTTCAGGCCCGGTCCGGGCCGGCGGCTCGGGGTCCTGGTTGACCATCTGGTTCCCGATTCCAAGGAATCCCGCATCGCGGACGCCGTTATGGCCTCCCCCGGCGCTGCCGGCAACGTCCTGATCGTGGGGCACCCCTACGTGGACGTGTGGCAGGCGATCCGGCCTGCTGTCCTGGGGATCGACAAGTGGCCCGCCGTGCCCCGGGGGCAGGACTGGAAGACGGGCATCCTCAAAGCCTTCGGCTGGCCCCACGCCACGAAGGAAGACGTCGGACTGGGGTGGCAGAAGTTGCTGGGCGCCGTCCGCACCTACGCGGACCTCGAAGCATCGCTGCTGGGCCGCGTTGAGGAGGTCATTGACTTCCTCACCGTGCCCTGACGGGCGGCACGGCCCCGAAAGCCAGTATTCTTGGTAGTTGTCAGCACCACTTGCACCCCGAAGGAAAACGACTGTGGCAGAAAACGCACGTGATCACAGGGACGGCCAGGGCCGTTCCGAGTACCATGGCGTCCCCGCCAATGCCCTGCCGCTGACGGCCAGCGAAGACCGCCAGTGGGCAACCCTGGCGCACTTCGGGGGGATCCTGGGATGCGTGCCCTCCCTGTTGATCTACCTGATCTTCCGCGACCGCGGGCCGTTCACCGCCCAGGAGTCCAAGGAAGCCCTGAACTTCAGCCTGCCGCCCACCATCGCCGCGGTGCTGGCCAACATCCTGGTGTTCATTCCCTACGTGGGGAACATCTTCGCGGTCATCGCCACCCTGATCTGGGTTGCGCTCACGTGCTTCTCCGTGGCCGCGGGCATCCACGTCAACAAGGGCCAGCCGCACCGCTACCAGTACAACCTGCGCTGGATTAAGTAGCCGAGCCTCCCGCGGGGCCACCGGCCCCACGGGGCGGACCCGACGGGCGTGGGCCCAGTCAGTCGGGCAGTATCCGCCGGACTACTGCGTCCGCCAGGAGCCGGCCTTTGAGCGTGAGGACCAGGCGGTCCTTGAAGGCGGCAGCAGGTTCCACCAGGCTGTCAGCGATAAGCCCGGCCACTTGGTGCCGTCCCGCTGCGCTAAGCGTGGACATGTCCAGCCCTGACTGCAGGCGAGCCTCCAGCATCACCCGCTCCAGGTTCCGGGTTTCCGCGTCCAGGGTTTCCCGGCCCGCGGCCGGTGAGAGCCCCTGGGAAAGCCTGTTTGCATACGCGGACGGGTGCTTGACATTCCACCAGCGCACCCCGCCCATGTGCGAGTGGGCGCCTGGGCCGATCCCCCACCAGTCGTCACCGCGCCAGTACGCCAGGTTGTGCCGGCAAGCATGCTCCGGACTCCGCGCCCAGTTGCTGACCTCGTACCAGCCTAGTCCGGCTGCGGTGATGAGCTGGTCGGCGAGCTCGTACTTGTCGGCGTGGTCGTCGTCGTCAATTCCCGGAACCTCGCCGCGCCGCATCTGCGCTGCCAGCTTGGTGCCGTCCTCGACAATCAGGGCGTAGGCGCTGATGTGGTCCGGCCGGTAGGACAGGGCAGTCTCCAGGGAGTGTCGCCAGTCTGCGAGCGACTCCCCCGGAGTGCCGTAAATCAGGTCCAGGCTGACATCCAGTCCGGCCTCCCGCGCCCACTGCACCACCTGCGGAACCCTGCTGGGCGTGTGGGTGCGGTCCAGGACCTTGAGCACGTGCGGGACGGCGGACTGCATGCCGAAGGAAACCCTGGTGAAGCCCGCCTCCTTGAGGACGGCGAGGGATTCGGGGGTGACCGAATCGGGGTTGGCTTCGGTGGTGACCTCGGCGCCGTCCTCGATGCCCCACTGGTCAATGGCAGCGCGAAGGATCAGGGCGAGGTCATCAGCCGGCAGCAGGGTGGGCGTGCCGCCACCGAAAAAGACAGTGCCGAGCTTCCGCTCCGGCAGCCCGGACCGTGCCATCACCTTGGCTGCCAGGGCCACTTCCGATACAGCGGTCTGCGCGTACGCATCCTGTGACGCACCGCCGCCCAGTTCCGTGGCGGTGTAGGTGTTGAAGTCGCAGTACCCGCAGCGCACGGCACAGAACGGGATGTGGACGTACAGGCCAAAGGCCCGGGCCGCCGCCCCGTCCGCCGCCTGGGCAGGCAGCAGACCGTCCGACGGCGCCGGGTCGCCGAGGGGAAGCACGCTGGGCATCAGCGCGCTCCCCGCAGTGCGGTGGTCACTTCTTCTTGGCCTTGTCCTTTGATTCGTCGGTGGTGAGGGCGGCGATGAACGCTTCCTGCGGCACCTCCACGGTACCCACCATCTTCATGCGCTTCTTGCCTTCTTTTTGCTTCTCCAGCAGCTTGCGCTTACGCGAGATGTCACCGCCGTAGCACTTGGCCAGCACATCCTTGCGGATGGCCCGGATGCTTTCGCGGGCGATGATCCTGGAACCGATGGCGGCCTGGATGGGCACCTCGAACTGCTGCCGCGGGATGAGTTCGCGAAGCTTGCCGGTCATCATCACACCGTAGGCGTAGGCCTTGTCCCGGTGCGTGATGGCACTGAAGGCATCCACCTGTTCGCCCTGGAGCATGATGTCGACCTTCACAAGATCGGCAACCTGCTCACCGTCGGCCTTCCAGTCCAGGGAGCCGTAGCCCCGGGTCTTCGACTTGAGGATGTCGAAGAAGTCGAACACGATTTCCGCCAGCGGCAGGCGGTAGCGGATTTCCACCCGGTCCTCGGAAAGGTAGTCCATGCCGTTCATGACGCCGCGGCGTGACTGGCACAGTTCCATGATGGCGCCCACGAACTCGTTGGGGGCCAGGATGGTGGCGGAGACCATGGGCTCGCGTACCTCGGCGATCTTGCCCGTGGGGTACTCGCTGGGGTTGGTAACGCGGACCACCTTCTTGTCCTCCAACGTCACCTCGTACTCAACGTTCGGTGCGGTGGAGATGAGGTCGAGGTTGTACTCGCGCTCCAGGCGTTCGCGGGTGATCTCCAGGTGCAGGAGACCCAGGAACCCCACCCGGAACCCGAAGCCCAGTGCAGCCGAGGTCTCCGGCTCGTACACCAGGGCTGCATCATTGAGCATGAGCTTTTCGAGGGCGTCGCGGAGTACCGGGTAATCGGCACCGTCCAGCGGGTACAGGCCTGAGAACACCATGGGCTTGGCATCGGCGTAGCCGGGGAGCGATTCGGCAGCGGGCTTGGCAAGGTTGGTGACAGTGTCACCCACCTTGGACTGCCGGACGTCTTTTACCCCGGTGATCAGGTAGCCCACTTCGCCCACTCCGAGGCCCTTGGAGGGGGTGGGTTCCGGAGAGCTGACGCCGATTTCCAGGAGTTCGTGCGAGGCCTTGGTGGACATCATCTGGATGCGTTCACGCGGGTGGAGCATGCCGTCCACCACGCGCACATAGGTCACCACGCCGCGGTAGGTGTCATAGACCGAGTCGAAGATCATGGCACGGGCCGGCGCATCGGGGTCGCCCTTCGGTGCCGGCAGGTCGCGGACGATCTTGTCCAGGAGGGCTTCGACGCCCATGCCGGTCTTGCCCGAGACCCGCAGGACGTCCTCGGGGTCGCCGCCGATCAGGCTGGCCAGCTCGGCTGCGTACTTCTCAGGCTGCGCTGCCGGCAGGTCGATCTTGTTCAGCACCGGGATGATGGCAAGGTTGTTTTCCATGGCCAGGTACAGGTTCGCGAGGGTCTGGGCCTCGATACCCTGGGCTGCGTCCACCAGCAGGATGGCGCCCTCGCACGCGGCCAGGGAACGGGACACCTCATAGGTGAAGTCCACGTGCCCCGGGGTGTCGATCATATTCAGCGCATAACTGACGCCGTCCACCTCCCACGGCATGCGGACCGCCTGGGATTTGATGGTGATGCCGCGTTCGCGCTCGATGTCCATCCGGTCCAGGTACTGGGCCTTCATGTCGCGCGCCTGGACCACCCCGGTTGACTGCAGCATACGGTCAGCCAGGGTGGACTTGCCGTGGTCAATATGCGCGATGATGCAAAAGTTCCGAATAATTGCCGGATCTGTCGCGGCGGGCACCGGTGCGGTGCGGGCCATGGGAGACACGCAGGGTCCTTACTGTTGGCTTTTCTGCAGCCATCCGCCAGGCACACAAAACGCGCCTGCGGGCCAGCCACACATCTTCAACGTCCAGTGTCCCACGTCCGGGACACCGCCACCGCATCGCGGCCGGAGCTTATTCGGGGTTCAGGTGGACAGCCGCCTAGGCTTTCGGGATGGCCCTGAATCTCCGTTCCCTTCAAAAGGCAGTGCGCCGCGGTCTGCGGATGCTGCAGACCGGGCAGTCCGCTGCCCCCGCCCCCGACAGGTACCGCCGTCCACTGGCAGGAACCGGCGGTATAACAGGTGGGTCCGCACGTGCCGGCTACCCCGGCGACTACCTTGGCCGTGCCACGGTCCGGTACGCGCCGCAGCCTGACGGGGATCCGGACCCCGGCGAAGTTGTGTGGGCCTGGGTTCCCTACGAGGAGGACCACAGCAGGGGGAAGGACAGGCCGGTCCTGCTGGTGGGGCGCAACGGCCCCTACCTCCTGGCATTGATGATGACCAGCAGGGACAGGATCCCGGCCGGAACCGCGTCGGACGGGTACGTGGATCTTGGCGCAGGCGGCTGGGACAAGCAGGGCAGGGCCAGCGAGGTGCGGCTGGACCGCGTCCTGCAGCTCCGCCCGGAAAGCATCCGGCGGGAAGGGGCGGTGCTGGACGGTACGCGGTTCGAAAAGGTGGCGGCAGGGCTGCGCCGGAGACACGGCTGGTCCTGACCGGCGTAAATGGCCAGTCCCGCCACTGACCTGCTATTCTATATTGCTGTGTGTCCGTGCAGGTCGACGGTCACTGATGGTTGGCCGCCATAGGTATCCCCACGCCGCTCAGTCAAGGCCAGCCTGAAAGCCCTCTAGACCATTTCCGCATTACAAAGAGAGTTCACACGTGGCGAATATCAAGTCCCAGAAGAAGCGCATCCTGACCAACGAGAAGGCTCGCCTGCGCAACAACGCAGTCAAGTCTGAGCTGAAGACTGCCATCCGCGCCGTCAACACCGCCGTTGAGTCCGCTGACAAGGAAGCTGCTACTACTGCGCTCGTTTCTGCCAGCCGTAAGTTGGACAAGGCTGTCAGCAAGGGTGTTCTGCACAAGAACAACGCAGCGAACCGCAAGTCGGCGATCTCCAAGAAGGTCAACGCACTCTAAGGTTTCCAGTTCCCACGAACTGATGGTCTGGCCGGTACCCCTGGGTACCGGCCAGACGCCTTTTAAGCCCTGGTATGCGCCGCACCGGACTCCGCGGCAGCCCGGCCGTCGGGCGGCTTAGCCCATCCGGCGCTGCTATCGGCCCTGGACGGACATGGCGATCACGGTCACGGCATGTTCGACGGCGTAGACGGGGTCGCGGGACAAGCCTTTAACCTGGGCGTCCGCCTCGGCAGTTGCCTGGATTGAGCGCACCAGCCCATCCGGCGTCCAGCGGCGCACGTCACGCTGTGCCTGCTCCACCAGCCAGGGCTGCATTCCAAGTTCCGCGGCGATCTGCGCGGATGACCCGGAGGCACCGGCCACGCGGGCCACGGTGCGCAGTTTGGCTGCCAAGGCGGCAACCAGTGGCACGGGGTCAGCACCGGTGGCAAGGGCGTGGCGCAGCGTTGACAGTGCCAGGGGCGCGTTTCCGGCCATGGCTGCGTCGGCAACTTTGAACGCCGTGGCCTCGATCCGCCCGCCGTAGTACTTGTCCACGGTCTCGGTGGTGACGGTGCTGCCCGCGTCCGCAATCAGTTGCGCGCAGGCAGCAGCAAGTTCGGACAGGTCTGCACCTACCGCGTTCACCAGCGCCTGGATGGCCTCGTGGTTGATGCGGCGCCCGGCCTCCTTGAACTCAGCAGTGACAAACTGCACCTTGTCTGAATCCTTCTTCAGCGGCTGGCAGTCAACCACCGGCCAGCCGCCTTTCCTGACGGCGTCGAGGAGCTTCTTGCCCCGGTTGCCTCCGGCATGCCGGAGCACAACGACGGCGTCCTGCTCCGGGTGCTGCAGGTAGGTGAGCGCATCTGCCAGGAAAGCGTCGTTCATTCCCTCCACAGCCTCGACCTCGATCAGTTTGCTTTCACCGAAGAGCGACGGGCTCACCTGCATGGCCAGGGCTCCGGGTTCATAACCGGCAGCGTTCATCCGGCTCAGTTCGACGTCCGGCGCGGCGGCCCTGACCCGGGACCGGATGCTGTCCATGGCCCGGATCCCCAGGTACTCCTCGGGGCCGCTGACCAGCACAATCGAGGCCGGGGCCGCGTCCCGCCAGGATGCTGCATTCGATGCCGGGGAGCGGGTTGCTCGCTTTTGCACAGCGGCCATCGACGGTCCCTTCCGGAGGTTTTATTGGAGTATCCCAGCCTGCCACGTCTGCGCCCGCCGTCCAAGCCGTGCATCCCGGCAAGCCGCTGCAGCCGCAGTTCCACGAGTTCTATCAGCGTCATGGTGGCGGCGTGCGCCTCCGTTACCTTGTGGAGGAGGCGGGCCGGCCCTGTGGCCATCCATACAGCGGCGACTGTCACCAAGGACATCAGCACCATGGAGACCAGCCCGGGAACCCCTTCGGGCCAGGGAAGAGCGGAGCCGGGCAACTGTGCGGCGAACCTGGCTATGGCAGCGACGCCGGCACTGAACAGTCCGGCCACGGCGATCAGTGCCGCTGCTGCCCACGGCAGCAGGACTACCAGGGGCACCGCCACCGTGCCGAGGAGGGTCACGGGCGCCACCAGGGGTGAGGCAACCACGTTGGCCAGCAGGGAATACGTTGCGAATTGCGGCTGCAGGAGGATGATGACGGGGCCGCACAGCAGCTGGGCGGACAACGGGACGGTCACGGCTGCTGCCATCCATCGTGGCACCGGTGCCGGGATCCAGTCGACGAACCTGCGCCCCAGAAGGATGATCCCCAAGGTGGCCAGGACGGACAGCAGGAATCCGTAACTTGAGCCCAGCCCGGGGTCGGTCAGCAGCAGGGCGATGACAGCCAGGCACAGGAAGCTCAGCCCGCGTCCAGAGCGGCCGCCGGCGAGGGAGGCGACACCGATGGCGCCCATCAGTGCTGCGCGTAGGACACTGGCATCGGGTCCCACCAGGACCACGAAGAGGGCCAGGCCCGTGAGGGCGCAGGCTGCAGCGGCAACGCGTGGCAGCCGGAACCGCCTGCACAGCACCAGCAGCGCCCCCAGGACCAGGCTGCAGTTGGCCCCGCTTACGGCTGTCAGGTGCGTCATTCCGACGGCCTTCATAGCGTTGCCCAGGCCCTCGTCAAGCGCGCTGGTGTCACCGGTGACCATTCCCGGAAGGAGCCCGCGGGCGTCCGGCGCAAGGAAGGCCGACGCTGAAACGAACCGCCCGCGCAGTTCCCGCGCTCCCGCTTCAAGCAGGTCACCGCCGGTGGCCTTGCCCGGTGCGGCCGAGGCGGCCAGTTTCCCTGCCTCCGGCTCCCCGGGTTCCGCCTGCCGGAGTTTGCCGGTGGCCCGCAGTGTCTGCCCCGGCACAACGTCACCCCACGCGTCCCCGCCCATGACCACCAGACGGGCCCGGGTGCGCACCAGGACGCCTCCGGTGGCCACTTCCCGCGTCCAGACCGGCACCGCCCACCGTGCGTCCATGCCTCCAGGACCGGCGACCGCCCGCGGGTTTCCGGCCACTTCGACCACGGCAACGGCTGACTTGCCGGCCGTAACGGCATCGGCGAGGAGCCCGTCGAAGCGCTGGGTGGCGGATGTAGCCGAATGGGCCGCGGCAGCAGCGGCCAGCATTAGGGAAAGGCCCAGGGCAGCGATGGCACTCCGTCCCCTGGCGTTGTGGGTCGGGTATGCCGGACGGCCGACGACGGCATGAACCTTCAGTCCCTTTGATACCTTGGCGGCCCGGACAAGGATCAGTCCGCCGGCTCCGGCCAGGGCACCGCACAGGGTGGCGAGGCCGGGGGGCGGCAGCCACAATCCGGCAACTGATGCGGCCCATATCAGGGCTGCGGGCAGCACAAGGCGCAGGTCCGTCCGTCGGCGGGGTGCGACCGAGCCGGATCCGGCCCCTTCCTGAGCCACGGCACTGGAGGTTATCCGTTCGCGAAGACGGCCAAGACCCAGTGCCCATGCCCTCCGGAGAAATCCGGAGCGGGAAGATCCCTGGTGCCCTGGTGTTAGTTTGCGGGCCCGCTGAGACGGAGGTGGCTCTGTTGCCTGGACTCTGCCGGTTCGCCGTGGTTCCAGGGGCCATTCCTGCGCCGATATCGGTGGCCCTGACGGCCCGGGCGCCTGCCGTTCCTCGCCGCCGCGGACAGCGGAGTCGATGTACCGGCTCCAGCGACTGCCCGTTCCCGGCCGGCCGCTCCAGCTGGCTGAAGGACCCATCTGCCTGGCACCCCTGGTTTCCCCCTCCGGATCCACTGCCACGGCGGGCGCCCTACACCGTCACCAAGGGAAGGAGAGCCTCAAGCATTTTCGGCCCGACCCCATCCACGGCGTCCAGCTCGTCCACTGTCTTGAAGGGGCCATGTTCCTTGCGCCAGTCCACGATCCGCTGGGCCAGGATGGGACCCACTTTTGGCAGCGTATCCAGCTCCGCAGCGTCAGCGGTGTTGAGGTTGATCTTCCCGCCTGTCCCGGCGCCACCGGCATCCGAGGCCCCGGGTTCGGCGGCCACGGACTCCCCCCGCTGCGGAACGTAGACTTTCTGGCCGTCCTCCACCACGAGGGCAAGGTTGAGGCGGTTGGCATCCGCGTCCCCCGTTGCACCTCCGGCAGCAGCAATAGCGTCACCCACACGGCTGCCCTGCGGGAGGCGGATGACACCGGGCTGGGCGACGGCCCCGGCCACGTGAACCACCACGATCGGCTCGGCGGCTGGGCCGGCCTGCCGCCCAGCGTCCCCGGCAGTTCCTGCGGCACCACCTGATGCGGTGCCGGTGGCCGCAGGTGCACCGGCGGACCCAACACCGCTCAAGGGCACTACCTCCGGGGTGGCTGTGCCTGCCTGCCACCAGAACCAGGCACCCGCCACTACGCCCAGCCCGGCCAGCAGCACGGCAACACGCTGCCCTATCCGCCACCGTACCGAAGACAGGCCACCGGCAACGGCTCCCGAACCAGCGCCGGTTTCATCGGCCACCGCTTCATCCGGACCCCGGTACTCGAAACCGCCGGGGTCGGATCCGTTTTGAAGGAGCCCGGGAGGAGAGTCCCCCAGTGCCGCCTGCAGCCGTTCCCTCGCATGGCGCGCCCGCTGACCTGCTGCTGCAGTATCCCGGCGTGACATGGTTCAACCCTAGGAACCACGTCCAGGCACCGGCACCCGCTGACAGCCCTATGTGGAAACGTGGCTCAAAGGCGTTTACCGATTTTTCGTCTCGTCAACAAACTCCTGCGCAATCTGGAACATCACGCTGAGCGCCTCTTGCTCGGTTACTGCTCCCAGGTTCAACCCCATGTCGAGGGACACCGTTCCGGCAAGGACCCGGAGTCCGACAGCCATGTTGTTCCCGTCGATGGATTCCTTGGTCACGTAGGCCTTCTCCCCTATGTCCGGACCCGGGAGAAGTCGAATGGTGAGCTTCTGAGGCCCGGTAGCTCCGGACACTGTCTGGTCGAACGTCGCGCAGCGCACCATCAGCTCCTGGCTGTAATCGAAGTCGGCTCTGGCGAGGGCGTCCCGGGGAGCGCTTCGCACGTCAAAAAGAATCATGCCGGTTCCGTGATTGCCAATGTTGAATACCTCCCCTTGGGCAAAGCCCATGGAGAGGTCCAACTGCACCTCGTGCTGCCACGACCTATGGAACACGTTGCATTCAGCCGGCTCGGTGGGACCGAGTATGGACGACGGCGATGCAGACGCCGGCGGCTGCTGCATCACCGCGTAAGACTTGCGGGCCATGTCCGTATCGTCGGCTCTTCCGCCATGCGGCTCCAGGACTTTGCTGCTGATCGTCATGAGTTCCTGGTCAGTGAAGACCCTGGGAGACAGTGTGGTGGGCTCTGCCAGGGAAGACGTGCTGGGTGACGATGTCGGGGTGGTATTGCCGGCGGTGGGTGACGCCGTGCACGTGGGCTTTTGCACGCAGTTCCTGGTCTCTCGATGCATCTGGATCCCCTCCTTTTTGTGAACCCCTGGAGTTTGTTGGCGCAGCGGACATGCTCTGGCTCAGAAGTCGATGCCCTTGACCAAGGTGACGAACTGTTCCTTGACCTGTTCTTCGGTGCCCGGGGAGATCAGGATCTGTGCGGTGAAGATGGCCATGTTCTGCCCACGGGCGACCATGAGTGACATGACCGTGACCGGCGCATCGCTTCCTGGCCTGAGTGACTTCGGTCCGCCCGGTTCCGACCGGATGATGAGAGTTGCTTTGTCACCAACACCCTCGATGCTTTGGCCATCCGGCGGCAAAGGTCCCGAGAGCGCGGATGCACCTCCCTGATGAAGTTCAACGGAGAACATTAGCGAGTCCGGACCAGATGTGCCCAACGCGCCAAAGAGGTACCGGCAGTTACCTTCACCAGGGAGGACGTCTGCCTGGGTTGTGGCACCGAATGCCGTCCTGAGAGCGTCGACACTGACCAGGGCGCATACGGGGCTGTTCGAAGAAGTCTGCGGTCCGACAGGTGGCGCAGCCGGTACACGAAGTTCAGTCCCGTTGCCCCACCCGCCCTCAACAACTGCCTGGGCAAGAGAGCGGGCCGCAGCATCCCCGTCCGGACCCGCGATTTCCGGCGCCCTGGGTGGCATGTCGATAATGCGCAGGTCGAGGGCTTCGCTGCCCCGCACTGCTTTGAGCACCGTGTTTGCCGACGCCCCTCCTGGCTCACCGCGGAACCACCCCGTCCACTGGATGCAGGCGAAATCACCGATTCCGGCCACAGCTGCACAGTCAGGAGTCTTCTTTGCTTCAGCGATCTCCGACTCCGACGCGGGCGTACTCAACGTGACGCTAAGTACCCGGCTCTGGCTCGTCTTACTCATGTAGCTGCACACAGATGCCCGGCTCCCGGCCGGTTTACCACCGGGCCCCTGTTGAGCAAGGGAAGGATCGATCCTCGCAGCGATGTCCGGCCTGATCAGGTCGCAGGCCGGGCTGCCCGACCCGCTTGGGGGAGACACGGTTGAGGGAGACTCGGTTGATGTGCTTGATGGATATTGGGCCGGCTCGGATGAGGAAGACCGGGTTTGTGAGGAGGGCGTGCCCCCTTGCGCGCACCCCCCAAGGAGGAGTGCCAGTGCCGCGGAAAGCATAAGCACTGACCGAGGGACACGCTTCCTGTCGGCACGCCCTGTTTCCCTCGCGCCGTCCAAAAGCTTCCGGCCCCAAAATTGTCCCGGGGCACACGGCCCGCCGCTCAAAACCCGATCCCATACGGGTGCGGGTGGCCCGCCTCCCTGCGAGCACCCTGCCAGGAGAAGTGCCAGGAAAGTGCCAGGGGGCACGGGAAAACGACACGCAGACTGGCAGCACGTTTGGGCTGGGCGGGCATTGTTTCCCCCTTGCCTCTCGGGTGGGCCGCAGCCAACGCTGCGGTCGGCATAATGTGACGATGCTATGGATTCCCTGGGAGTACAGCCAGAGGCCAAGGACCCGCTCACGGCAAGCCTGGCGTCTCCCAGGCAGCAGGGCTTTGTTGCCTCACGACGTCTCCGGTGCAGGCGGCGGAAACGAGGGCGGAACAAACCCATTCAGGACCGCTGTCGGAGCCAAATGGGGAGCCGACCTACTACTCCCACACTGCACGTGACGGGCACACAAAAGCCCCGGACCGCGGTCCGGGGCTTTTCACGTCTGCTATCGGTCGATAGTGACGCTGAGATCCAAATGTATGTCGGCCGTTGCGAGCCGGTCCTCCAGGAACCGGGCGAGGTCCGCATCGGTCGTCGTGTGCGCGCCCTGTGGGACGGCGCCGCGGAACACGGCCTGCGTACCGGTTGACCTGAGCACATCAAGGGGTGCCCAGTGCAGGTGTCCGGCCCTCAGCCGTTCGACGTCCGTACGGAAAGTGCGGCGGTGGCCGTCACGGGCTGAAGCGCGCATGGTGAAGGGAATGAAAGCTGTGGGCAAGAGGGTCCTTTCGAAGAGGCAACCAGAGGTCGGCGGCCCCACTTAAAGACAAGCCTCCGCCAAGCTTCCTTATTCCCATCCTGCTCCAGGAGTACTTCCAGCCCGGCACATGCCACGTCTTATGTCGGAGAGTGCGTGCCGCCGCCGGGCCCGCTGTCCATCCTGCCCACGATGACCGCGAGGACGCCCAGCCCCGCGTGGGCCGCCAGGACCGCCGGAAGGGAGCTGGTCCGGGCCGGAGGACACTCGGGAAGGGCGGCTTCCAACCTGGCTGCCAGGCTCTCCGCCTCTTCAGGGTTGCCGAAGTGATGCACCGCAAGGCACACGGATTGGCCAGTGCGCGCCGTGGCCTCGGCCACCACAATCTCTTCAAGCCGCGCTACTGCCCTGGCAGTTGAACGGACCTTCTCGAGCGGAACGATCCTGCCGCCCTCAACGGCCAGGATGGGTTTGATGGCAAGCACGGTGCCCAGAAGCGATGCCGCGGCACCAATCCGTCCTCCACGCCGCAGCTGTTCCAGGCTGGGCACGTAGAAGTAGACCTTGGTACGAGACGCCTGCGCCACCGCGGCCGCGGCAACGGCAGCCCTGCCGGCACCGGCTGCGGCAGCCTCGACGGCGGCCTGCACCGCCATTCCTTGCGCCATTCCGACAGTCCGGGTATCCACCACGTCCACCGGAATACCCACCCTGGTTGCGGCCAGCCGGGCAGCGTCTGCCGTGCCAGACAGCTCACCGGAGATGTGGACCGAAACGATCCCCTCGAATCCCCGTTTCTGGGCAGCGCGGTACGCCTGTTCGAACTGGCCCGGTGAAGGCCTGGACGTTTTGACCGGGGTCCCTGCGGCGAGGGCCACGGCGATGGTCTCCAGGATGTCGTCTTCGCCTTCACCGTAAATCTCCGAGCCCACCATGACCGGCATGGGCGTTACGGTCAGGATTCCGTCCCGCGGCAATCCGCTGGAATAGTCCGCCGGCAGGGCAGCAGCCGAGTCGGTAACGACGGCGGTGCGCACCACGGCGCTTCCGCCACGCCGGGCGCCCGGGCGGCCCGCGGGACGAAGGCCCGACAACCGGGCGCGGACCCACGGCCAGGCGGCGGCGTTACTCTCGGGCAATGGGCCTCCTGGAGACGGTGTCCGGCTCAGTCGGCACAGGCCGCCGGAGAACCTCCGACGGCCGGTACCTGCTGCGGCTAGGCCGGGACGATGTTGACCAGCTTAGGCGCACGGACGATCACTGTCCGGATGCCGCGGCCGTCAAGGGCGCGCTGGACGTTCTCCGATGCCAGGGCGAGCTCCCGCAGCTGGTCCTCGGAGACCTCCGGGGATACCTCCAGGCGGTCACGGACCTTGCCCTGTACCTGGACAACAGCGGTGACGGTTGCCTGGACCAGCAGGGCGGGATCGTGGGCAGGCCAGCCTGCATTTGCCACCGACGCCGGGTGACCGAGCAGGTTCCACATGTCCTCGGCGGTGTACGGCGCGAACAGGCTGAGGATTACAGCCACAGCCTCGGCGGCTTCGCGGACTGCCGGGTCCCCTGCACCGGCACCGGAGTCGATGGCCTTGCGGGTGGCGTTGACCAGCTCCATCAGCTTGGCCACCACCACGTTGAACTTGTTGGCGTCCAGCAATTCGGCGGCGTCGGCGATGGTGCGGTGCGTGACGGAACGCAGCGCGCGGTCACCGCCGGCGAAGTCAACACCCGCCGCACTGGTGACATCCTGCGCCAGGCGCCAGGCACGCGCCAGGAACTTGGCGGAACCGGACGGCGAGACGTCAGCCCAGTCCACGTCGTCCTCGGGCGGGGACGCGAACACCATAGTGAGCCGGACCGCGTCCACACCGTACTTGTCCAGCTGCTCGCCGAGGTCAACGCCGTTGCCCAGCGACTTGCTCATGGCTTTGCCGCCGTTGAGCACCTGGCCCTGGTTGAGGAGTGCGCTAAAGGGTTCGTCAGCGTCGATCATGCCCAGGTCGTGGATGACCTTGGTGAAGAAGCGCGCGTACAGCAGGTGGAGGATGGCGTGCTCCACGCCGCCTACATACTGGCCCACCGGCATCCAGTCATTGATCTTCCGCGGATCGAACGGGCCTTCGGTGTAGTGCGGCGAAACGAACCGCAGGAAGTACCAGGAGGAGTCCACGAACGTGTCCATGGTGTCGGTGTCCCGTTTGGCGGGGCCGTGGCAGGTGGGGCATTCCACGTTAACCCACGACTCGGCCGCGGCCAGCGGTGAGGTGCCCTTGGGCGCCAGGTCCTCACCACGGAGGTCCGAGGGCAGGGTGACCGGCAGTTGCTCGTCCGGAACGGGAACTTCTCCGCACGACGGGCAGTGGATGATGGGGATGGGCGTGCCCCAGAAGCGCTGGCGGCTCAGGAGCCAGTCGCGGAGCCTGAAGTTCACGAACTTCTCGCCGGTGCCCTGCCGCTCCAGCATGGCGATGGCAGCGGGAATGGCCTCTGCCTTGGGGAGGCCGTTCAGCTCACCCGAGTTAATCAGGGTGCCCTCCCCCGCCGTGGCGGTACCGGACACTGCCGGGTCCTCTTCGCCGGTGTCCAGGACGGCCCGCACCGGCAGGTCGAAGGCTCGGGCAAAGTCGAGGTCGCGCTGGTCGTGCGCGGGAACGGCCATGATCGCCCCGGTACCGTAGTCCGCCAGGACATAGTCGGCGGCCCAGACAGGCAGCTTCTCCCCGTTCAGGGGGTTGACGGCGTAGCGGCCGGTGAAGACGCCGGTCTTTTCACGCTCGGTGGACTGGCGTTCGATCTCGGACAGCGCCTTGACCCGTTCGCGGTATTCATCCAGGGCTGCGGCGTGCTCGTCGGTGACGAGTTCGACGGCGAGTGGTGCGTCGGCTGCGACCACGAAGAAAGTTGCACCGTACAGGGTGTCGGGCCGGGTGGTGAAGACAGTCACCTCTTTGGCGGCCTTGCCGCCGTCGGCCTCCACCACGAACTTGACGTGGGCACCCTCCGACCGGCCGATCCAGTTCTTCTGCATGGCCAGGACCCGCTCCGGCCAGTGGCCGCGCAACTCATCCATGTCATCCAGCAGGCGGTCGGCGTAATCCGTGATCTTGAAGTACCACTGGTTCAGGGACTTCTTGGTGACCGTGGTGCCGCAGCGCTCGCAGGCGCCGTTGACAACCTGCTCGTTGGCCAGGACCGTCTGGTCCTTGGGGCACCAGTTAACCGGGGAGTTCTTCCGGTAGGCCAGGCCGCGCTCGTAGAAGCGCTTGAACAGCCACTGAGTCCAGCGGTAGTACTCGGGGTCGGAGGTGTGCAGGCGGCGCGACCAGTCGGCGGAAATGGCATACCGCTTGAAGGACGCTGCCTGGGTGTCGATGTTGGCGTAGGTCCACTCGCTGGGATGGGCGTTGCGCTTGATGGCGGCGTTTTCCGCAGGCAGGCCGAAGGAATCCCAGCCGATCGGGTGCAGCACGTCGTAGCCCTGCTGGCGGAGGTAGCGGGCCACCACATCACCCATGGCGAATGCTTCGGCGTGCCCCATGTGCAGGTCACCCGAAGGGTACGGGAACATGTCAAGCACGTAGCGTCGCTCCCGGGACCCGTCGTCCACCGGGGTGAAGACCTTGAGGTCTTCCCACACCTGCGGCCATTTGGCCTCCATGGCGGCGAAACTGTAGGTGCCCTCTTCAGGCTCCGCCGACACTGTTGTTGCTGTTCCGGTCTCTGTCTCCGGCTGAACGCCCACTGCTGCCCTCTTCTGTTCTGTTACGGCATCTGTGCTGCCATAACGGCCTGATCCCCCTGCTGCCGGCCCGGCGCATAGCCCCGGACACACAAAAGCCCCTCACCATGGAGGGGCTGCCGCTCAGCTGTCCGGTATTCGGAAGCCGGCGGCTAACTAAGCAGAAGGATCGCACGCATGAATCTACTTTAGCGCACGTCCACACCCCATCAGCGTACGTCGCAAACAAGCGGCTGAGGGAGTGTGACGGTGACGTTGATGGCAGCCGCACCTCGCCCGGGTGTGGTGGGCACCGCGAAGCGGGCAGGGCAGGTGCGGCTGCCATCAACGATGGGTCACACTAGCGAACGTCCTCGTCGACCCAATCCATGGACTTGGTGACGGCCTTCTTCCAGAGCCGCAACTGCCGGTCCTGTTCGGCCTGGTCCATCTGCGGTTCCCATCGCTTGTCCTCGGACCAGTTGGCCGAGCACTCGCCGAGGTCCTTCCAGAAGCCAACAGCAAGGCCAGCCGCGTAAGCGGCGCCCAGTGCGGTGGTTTCAATGACCTTGGGACGAATGACCGGGACGCCGAGGATGTCCGCCTGGAACTGCATGAGCGCATCGTTGGCGACCATGCCGCCGTCGACCTTCAGCTCGGTGAGGGGAACGCCGGAGTCAGCGTTGACGGCGTCGAGCACCTCGCGGGTCTGGAATGCGGTGGCCTCCAGGGCGGCGCGGGCGATGTGGTTCTTGTTGACGAACCGGGTCAGGCCCACAATCGCGCCGCGGGCGTCGGAGCGCCAGTACGGAGCAAAAAGACCGGAGAAGGCCGGGACGATGTAGACGCCGCCGTTGTCCTTGACTGAAGCGGCAAGGGTTTCCACCTCGGGGGCGCTGCTGATCATGCCAAGGTTGTCGCGCAGCCACTGGACCAGCGAACCGGTGACGGCGATGGAGCCTTCCAGGGCGTAGTGCGGCTTGGCGTCGCCGAGCTTGTAGCCCACGGTAGTGAGCAGCCCGTTCTTCGAGTGGACGATTTCCTCGCCCGTGTTGAAAATCAGGAAGCAGCCGGTGCCGTACGTGTTCTTGGCTTCGCCCGCGTCGAAGGCGGCCTGGCCGAACGTAGCAGCCTGCTGGTCGCCAAGGATGCCCGCCACCGGCGTCTCGCGGAGCAGCTGCGAGCCGTGGACTTCCCCGTAAACCTCGGAGGAGGACTTGATTTCCGGCATCATGCTCCGCGGAACACCGAAGATGCCGAGGATTTCGTCGTCCCACTGCAGCGTTTCGAGGTCCATGAACAGGGTCCGGGAGGCGTTGGTGACGTCCGTGACATGGACGCCGCCTTCCACGCCGCCGGTCAGGTTCCACAGGACCCAGGCGTCCGTGTTGCCGAAGACCAAGTCCCCGGCTTCAGCCTTTTCCCGGGCGCCGTCGACGTTGTCCAGGATCCACTTGATCTTGGTGCCGGAGAAGTACGTGGCCAGCGGCAGGCCTACCTTCTGTTTGAAGCGGTCCGCACCGCCGTCCCTGGCCAGTTCGTCCACGATGTCCTGGGTCCGGGTGTCCTGCCACACAATCGCGTTGTATACCGGCTTGCCCGTGGTCTTGTCCCACACCACTGCCGTCTCGCGCTGGTTGGTGATGCCGACTGCGGCAATATCGTGCCGCGTCAGGTTCGCCTTGGACAGCGCCGAACCGATGACCTCGCGGGTGTTGTTCCAGATTTCCGTGGCATCGTGTTCCACCCAGCCTGCCTGGGGAAAGATCTGCTCGTGCTCCATTTGTCCGGAGGATACGATGGCGCCGCTGTGGTCAAAGATGATGGCGCGGGTGCTGGTGGTGCCCTGGTCGATGGCGATTACGTACTGGTTCATTGTGACGTCCTTGTCTTGTTGGTTCTTGAGTGGGTCCGGGTCAGGCAGCAGCCGTGACGATGATGGGAACAATGCGGGCCACGAGGCCGCCGAGCGCGCCGCCAATCAGCGGCCCGACCACGGGCACCCAGGAGTAGGCCCAGTCGCTGGACCCTTTCCCGCGGATGGGAAGTACGGCGTGGGCAATGCGGGGACCGAGGTCACGGGCCGGGTTGATGGCGTAGCCCGTGGGGCCGCCAAGGGACACACCAATGCCGACGACGAGCAGCGCCACGGCGAGCGGTCCAAGGCCGGAAGGCGTACCCCCGAAGGTGAGGATTACCAGCACCAGAACGAAAGTGCCGATGACTTCGGTGATGACGTTCCAGGGCGTTGACCGGATTGCGGGGCCCGTGGAGAAGACGCCAAGCTTGCCGGCAGGCTCCGGCTCGTCATCAAAGTGCTGCTTGTAGGCCAGCCAGCAGACCACGGCACCGAGGAATGCGCCCACCATCTCGCCGCCGAAGTAGGTCAGCGTGGAGGCGAAGTCCACGGTGACGCCCGGAGCGTATTCAGCCTTGCCGTTGAGCAGCAGGCCGAGGGTAACCGCAGGGTTCAGGTGCGCACCCGACTTCGCGGCGACGAAGACACCCGCGAAGACGGCGATTCCCCACCCCCATGTGACCATCAGGAAACCGCCGTTGTTGCCTTTTGTCCCCCTCAAAGCCACGTTGGCAACGACGCCGCAACCCAACAGGGTCAGCATGCCCGTACCAAAGACTTCGGAGAGGAAGACTATTCCTAGAGACATCTTTGACTCCTTCTTTGTTTAGTTGTCGGTCCTCCGCGGGCGAAGGACCGGTGGGCCGGGGCACTGGGGCGCCCCGGCCGGCTGCCCGGCCTTAGGAGACCAGGCTGTGCGTTTCCACACGGTGGAAACGCTGCAGCACGTCCTGGGCGTGCTTGATCTCAGCGGCGCGGGCTGCGGCGTCCCATTTCAGCGGGACGGACAGCACCTCCGCCACTTCATTGAGAAGTTCGCCAGTGACCAGACCCCGGAACGCCAGGGAGGTACGCCGGATGAAGACATCCACCAGGTGTCCCACCTGCTCGTTTGCCGCCATGAACTCCAGCTCACGGACGCTGAGCTCCCTGGTGGACCGCAGCGGCTGGTCAGGTTCTGCGTGGAGGTATTCGATGACCGCTTCGGCCCGGGTCCCGTAGCGGGTCAGCAGACCTGCGGTACGGTCCGCGTCCCGGCCGGCAGCCATATGCGCCTTGATCCACTTCTGCTCTCCCGCTTCATCCGCAGGGAAGCCGGCACCGCCGCCGATGGGAAGCTGGGCTGTTGACACCTTGCGCTGGACGCCAAGTTCGGCGAGGACGTCATTGGTCAGGTGCTCTGCGAGGGCACGGAACGTGGTCCATTTACCGCCCACCAGGCTGAGGACGACGGCGCCGCTCCCCTTGTCCCCGGAGGCCCGCCGTTCGATGCGGTAGTCGCGGGAGACGAAGCCCGGCTGGGTGGCATCATGGCTCGGGAGGGGACGCACACCGGAGAAGGTGTACACGATGTCGTCGGCTGTGACGTTGATCGAGGGAAAAACGTGGCCGATCAGGTCAAAGAAGTACTGGATTTCCTCGTCCGTGCAGATGGCGTCCTCTGCCATGTCCGCGTCAACGTCGGTGGTGCCCACCAAGACCCGGTCCCCCATGGGGTAGATGAGGACAATCCGGCCGTCCGTGTGCTCGAAGAAGATTTCGCGTCCGCGGCAGGCGGCGAGGAGGCCGGGGTGATCCAGCACAATGTGTGATCCCTTGGTGCCACCCATAAAGGATGACGCAGCACCCATCGCTTCGTTGGTGAGGTCCACCCACGCCCCGGTGGTGTTCACGATGATGTCGGCCGTAAAGTCGAATTCTTCCCCAGTGAGTTCGTCGCGGAGGCGGACGGTGCCTCCCTTGCCGGTCCCTGGGTTGGGGGCTGATGACATCGACTGCAGGGAAAGGTAGTTACTGGCCCGTGCGGTGGCCCCCTGTCCGCCGGTACCGGCAAAACCTGCGCGGCCGGCCTTCTCACCGTCCTGCAGGACGTCCAGGGTCAGACGCTCCGGATTATGGACGGAGGCATCAAAGTAGGTGGCGGTGTATTTCACGTCCGGACGAAGGGCGGGCAGCTCTTCAAGGGCTGCCTTGTGCGTGCGGAACTGGTGCCGCGGCACCGTTCCGCCATCACGGGAAAAAGAGTCATAAAGGCTGAGGCCGGCCTTGATAAGGAATGCTCCGCGTTCCTTGGGCTTGCCCTGCTGCTTGTGGGTCAGGAAGCGCAGCGGTGCGGACAGGATGCCGGAAAAGGTACTGAAGATGGGAATGGTTGTCTGCAGGGGCTTGACGTAGTGCGGTGCGATCTTCAGCAACCGGTTCCGTTCAACGACCGATTCGCGGACCAGGCGGAATTCGCCGTTTTCGAGGTACCGGATACCGCCATGGATCATATGCGAGGACGCGCCGCTTGCACCCTGGCAGTAGTCACCGCGCTCCACCAGGGCGACATCCACGCCCTGCAGCGCAAGGTCGCGGAACGTTCCCACACCGTTAGTACCACCACCCACCACCAGTACTTTGGCGTGCGGACGGCGGCGCAGGTTGTGGACTGAAGGGCGTTCCACCCCATGCCGGGGCGCAGCAACAGACGGTTGAACATATGGATCCTTGGGTCCCAAAACGACTCCCTTGGGGCTTTGTGTGATGCGGCCGCCGCTGGATGGCGCCGCCGTTCTGCTCTATTCTTCGGAGAAATGGAAAATGGAGTCAAGGACTATGCACGAATGTGCAGAAGGGAACTGAGATGGCACTTTCACGGGATCAGGAAGCCCTGCGAGCTGCACAAATGTACTACCTGCAGGACCTGACGATGGACGCGATCGCGCGTGAACTGCGCACTTCCCGGTCCACCGTTTCAAGGCTCCTGTCCTCCGCCAGGGAGTCCGGCCTGGTGCAGATCCAGATCCGCAACCCCCTGGACACCGGTCCCGAACTGGAGGGCATGATCCGGCGCCGGTACAACCTGGACGTCCACGTAGTCCCCATCCTGGGCACCCTCAACGAAGCGGAAACACTTGACCGGGTGGCCATGCAGGCCGCCCGCACCATCGGGCCGCTGGTGGATTCCAATGCCATCATCGGCGTGGCCTGGGGCTCAACTCTCAGCGCGGTAAGCCGGCACCTCACCAGGAAAATCACGCATGACAGCGTCATTGTCCAGCTCAACGGCGCCGGGAACATGCACACCACGGGCATCACCTATGCAAGCGACATCATGCGGAGGTTCGGCAGCGCCTACGGCGCGCGGGTAGAACAGTTCCCCGTCCCGGCCTTCTTCGACCACGCGGCCACCAAGACCGCAATGTGGAACGAGCGCAGCGTCCAGCGCGTCCTGGAACTGCAGGCAAAGATGAGCATCGCCATCTTCGGCGTGGGTTCAGTACACGCCGACTACCCCAGTCACGTGTACGCCGGAGGTTATCTTGACGAGGAGGACCTGAACGCGCTGGCCAACTCAGATGTGGTGGGCGACGTTGCCACCGTATTCTTCCGCGGTGACGGCTCCTCAGACGGGATTGTCCTGAACGAACGCTCCACCGGTCCGTCGCTGGCCCAACTCCGCCAAGTGCGCCGACGGATCTGTGTGGTGTCAGGAGTTTCCAAGATCAACGGCCTGCGCGGAGCCCTCGCGGCGAGGCTCGCCACCGACCTGATCCTCGATGAAGCCACCGCACGCCGGCTGGTCGATTACGAAGGACTGGCCAGCTGAAGTGGGTAGAGTCGTTGCCATGAGAACCTCACCCCGGCTCAGCCTCAACAACGGCGTGCTGATAGACCAGCTCGGCTTCGGGCTGTACAAGGTGCCGGCAGCTGACGCGGAAGGACTGGTCGCCACCGCGCTCGCAGCGGGCTACCGCCACTTCGACACCGCCGCGATGTACGGAAACGAAACCGGCGTGGCCCGCGGCATCAGCTCCCAGCTGGATGCAGGGACCGGCAGTGGCGGCTCGGGCGAGTTGTTCCCGTCTCTGTCCCGTGAAGACATTTTTGTCACCACGAAGGTGTGGAATGACCATCACGGCTACGACGCCACACTGCAGGCCTTCGATGACTCCATGGTCAACTTGGGGCTCGACTATGTGGACATGTACCTGATCCACTGGCCCTGCCCGCGCCGGGGACTGTTCCCGGAGACCTATCGGGCCCTCGAAACCCTGTACCGGGAAGGCAGGGTACGGGCGATTGGCGTCAGCAACTTCCAGCCGGCTCACCTTGACCGCCTGCTCCAGACCGCCGAGGTGGTCCCCGCCGTCAACCAGATCGAACTGCACCCATGGCTGCAACAGGACGAGCTCCGGCACAAGCACGCCGAGCTGGGAATCCGCACCGAAGCGTGGAGCCCGCTGGGCCGCGGCCAGGTCCTTTCCGACCCCGTCATCCAGGCCTGCGCCACGGAACATAACCGCACCCCCGCACAAGTGATCCTCCGCTGGCACATGCAGCTGGGTAACATCGCCATCCCCAAGGCCAGCTCTGAGGCCCGCATCCGCGAGAACCTGGACGTTTTCAGTTTCGAGCTCTCCGAACGCGACATGGTGGCCATCAAGGCGCTGGACCGCGGACAGCGGACCGGTTCACATCCGGACAACGTGAACTAGGCCGGGCATGGATACCGTGAACCCGGGGACTTCCCCTGCGCCTGCCTACTTCAGCCAGAGCCTTGCCACCCGCGCCTCCGCCTCCACAATCACCCTCGACGACGGCACTGTGGCCTTTTGGACCTACGAGCCCCTTGAAGCGAATCCGGACACCCGCACCGTGCTGGTGGTGCACGGGTTCCGCGGCGACCACCACGGACTGCTGCGCGTAGCGGACCAACTTCCCGATATGCGGATCATCATGCCGGACTTGCCCGGCTTTGGCCGCTCCGACGCTTTTGCCCGGCGCCCGCACTCCGTGGAGCGGTACGGGCAGTTCATCTCTGACTTCATGGCCGCCCTGGACCTGGGGCCGGACACAGTGCTCCTTGGGCACTCCTTTGGCTCCATCGTGGCGGCTCACTTCGTGGCCAACAACCCGGGCGCTGTGCGCCCGCTGATCCTCATCAACCCCATCGCCGCTCCTGCCTTGGAGGGACCCAAAGGTGTGATGACGCGCCTCGCAGTACTGTACTACCGGCTCGCTGCACGGCTGCCCCGCCGCCCGGGCCTGGCTTTGCTGCGCAATCCGCTGATCGTGCGGGTAATGAGCGAGACCATGGCCAAAACCGGCGACCGTCAGCTGCGGGCCTTCATCCACGGCCAGCACCACGCCTATTTCAGTTCGTTCGCGGACCGCGACAGCCTCCTGGAATCCTTCACTGCCTCCGTCACCAGCCACGTGGCGGAAGTCGCCGGGCAACTGGAACTGCCCGTGCTGCTGATTGCCGGTGAAAGGGATGAGATTGCCACCCTTCCCAGCCAGCACCGCCTCCTGGAACTGCTGCCGGACGGCGAACTCAAGGTGATTCCCGGCGTCGGACACCTGATTCACTACGAAACGCCGGAACCGGCCGCCCGCTACATCCGCAGCTTCCTGAAGGACCATCCCGCGTGAAGATCGTCATTGATGCACGTTTTACCCGTACCGACCACCACGACGGCATCAGCCGCTACGGCGCAAGCCTGATCGCAGCCACCGCGAAAATCGCGGATGTCTCAATGCTCATCTCGGACCCCCGGCAGCTCGCCCTGCTCCCCGACGTCCCCTACACGCTCATCAGCAGTCCGCTCTCCCCCATGGAACTCTTCGTTGCGCGGAAGGTCAACGCCGTGGGGGCCGACGTCGTGGTGTGCCCCATGCAGACGATGGGCACCTGGGGCCGGAAGTACGGCTTGATCCTGACCCTGCACGACCTCATCTACTACGAGCACCCCGCTCCCCCCGGTTTCCTTCCGGGCCCCGTGCGGCTGCTCTGGCGGCTCTACCACAAGGCGTTCTGGCCGCAGCGTCTGCTCCTCAACAGGGCCGACGCCGTGGCCACCATCAGCAGGACAACGGAGGCGCTGATGGCCAAATACCGCCTGACCAGCCGACCGGTCCGCATCATCGCCAACGCTCCCCAGCCCGCGCAGGACCCGCGCGATCCGGGCGACGGAGCGGACAAAACGATCATCTACATGGGCTCGTTCATGCCCTACAAGAACGTGGAAACAATGGTGGCCGGGATGGGCGCGCTGAGCGGGTACACCCTGCACCTGCTAAGCCGGATCACTCCGCAGCGGAAGTCCGAACTGGAAGCCCTTGTCCCGCCGGGCGCATCCGTGGTGTTCCACAACGGCGTGACAGATGACGAATATGACGCACTGCTGCGGCGGGCGACGGCGCTGGTGAGTCTGTCCCGGGCCGAGGGGTATGGCCTTCCTTTAGTCGAGGCCATGGCTGTGGGCACGCCCGTCATCGCCAGCGACATTCCGATTTTCCGGGAAGTCGGCGGAGACGCCGCCCTCTATGTTGACCCGGAGTCGCCTTCGCAGTTTGCGGATGCAGTGGGGCAACTGCAGGACGGGGCGCACTGGAAGGACCTGTCCGGCCGGTCGGTTGCCCGCGCGGCACAATTCAGCTGGGATGAATCCGCGCGCCAGTTGGTGGATGCGGCGCACGAGGTGATGGCGAAGAGGCGCCGTTAGAGAACGTCAACACCGTCAAGGCGCAGCTGCACAGGGTCCGTGGTCCGTTTGGCTGCCACCGCTGCCCGGGTCACCCGCAGCGCGCGGACGACGGCGGCGGCCTGGCCGTACGTGAAGAACAGCAGGGTCCGAACGTCCTCGGCTGAGCGCCTGCCGGAGGGAGGCGCGGTGAGCAGCAGCGGGGCGGGCCCTGCTGTGCGCACCGCAATGGCCTCGCCCGCCAAGTGCGCTTGCACCGCACCAGTAAAGTGTTCAACCGCTGCCCGCGGCCCCGTCACCGATGCGATCCGCACAGCGGGAGGAAGCCCCAGTTCCGCCCGAAGGGACAGCTCCCGCTGGGCGTAACCTGCGGGATCCCACCGCAGCAGCGCCCCGGTGGCGGCCGGGTCCGTAGCCGTGACAACAACAAGTCCGCCGTCCGGGGCAGGCCGGACGAGGGCGGCCGCATTGAACCAGCGCCGCACGGTGTCCTCACCTGCCCGGAGGGTCTCCCGCCGCAGCAGTGAATCACCGTCCAGCAGCAGGGCAGCGGCATACCCACCCTCCGCAACCGGCTCCGCACCCACTGTTGCCACCACCAGCGTCTTGCCGGCAGATACCGTTGCCTTCACTTGGTCTCCGGAAGAAGTGATGACCGTCCTGCCCGGGAAGGCCCGGCCGAGTTCCTCGGCAGTCCGCAGGACTCCGGTGGCGCCTTTTCGAAGCCGTCTCCCGCCGCAGTGGGCGCATTTCCAGTCCGGAGCGGGGGTGGAACACCAGCGGCACTGGGGCAGCGCAGAGGTGCCGGCCAGTGCCAGGGGCCCCTGGCAGTGGCCGCAGCGGGCAGGCTCCCGGCACGTGTCACAAACCAAGGAAGGGGCGTAGCCAGCCCTCCCTACCTGGACCAGGACGGGGCCCCGTTCCAGTCCTTCCTTTGCCGCCTGCCATGCGGCGTGGGGCAAGCGGGCGACGGTGGCGAGCGGGTCCCGCTCCTGCTCGAAGCTGTCGGCGGTATTGACCACGCGGGCAACGGTGCTGCGGATCGTGGCCCTGTCAGCCTCGATGGGGAGCGCCCAGCGCGCCTCCACCAGCCGCTGGGACTCAGTGCTGCGGGCGTGGCCGGCAAGGAGGCAGGCCGTCCCCTCCTGTTCTGCCCGCAGGAGGAGGACTTCCCGCGCATGGGCATAGGGCGCGCGCTGCTCGATGTGGAGATCGTCGCCGTCGTCCCAGCAGGCAACCAGTCCAAGGTCCCGGACCGGGGCAAAGGCGGCCGACCGGGTGCCGATGGCAATCCTGGCCCGGCCCGCCAGCAGGCGGAGGAAGCTCCGGTAGCGGGGCGTGGGACCGTCGTCGGCAGTAAGCCGTGCCACTGCCCCAGCGGGCACCAGGCCATTCAGCGCTTCCTCCAGGCGGTCCAGGTCGCGGTAGTCCGGCACCACCACCAGCGCGCCCCTGCCTGCGGCGTAAGCTGCGGCCGCAGCCTGGGCAAGCAGGTGCGGCCACCCTGCCGCGCCGTGGCCCTGCAGCGGATTAATGACGGCCCGGGGAGATCCGCCACCAGCCAGATGCCTCAGGAACGCGGCGCCGGTGCGGTACACCGCCCAGGCGGAAACGCCCGGGGGCGCAGGAGGAGCGGCGTCTACTTCCGCTGTCCCGGTGTCCAGCGACCCGGGGTAATCCTTTTCCAGCCTGGCAACGCGGGGCGGTACGGCAAGGCGGAGGACATCGCTGACTGTACCCGCATACCGGGCAGCGACCGCGGCCGACAGCTCCCTGATGGCGGGCGTCAGGACCGGAACCGGGGACACAACCTTGGCCAGGGGCACCAGGGTGTGTCCGGCGTCGGACTCCGCCAACCGCTCAAGCAGGAATCCGGTGAGGTCCTGGCCGTTGAACTTGACCTTCACCCTGACTCCCGGCTGGGCGGCCTGGTCCAGCGCGGCCGGCACTGCGTAGTCGAAAGGGCGGTCCAGGTGCGGCAGGGAGGAGTCAACCAGGACCCGTGCCACCGGTAGTTCCCCCGCCAAGGCGACGCCGCCGGCCATCTTCCGCACGGGAAAACCCTGCAGCAGGCTCGGCTGGACGGAGCTGTCAGCAACCATGGCAGTTACCTCCGTTCAGCCGCCGGGTGGACAGGAACAGCAAAGCACCGGGCACTGACATTGGACTCCCGGCCTGCGCGGTTGGCTCCCGGCGTGGACAGGCGCGCAACTAGGCGTTGAAGAAAGCCTTGAGGTCGTCCACTCGGTCCAGGCGCTCCCACGTGAAGTCCGGTTCGTCGCGGCCGAAGTGGCCATGCGCGGCCGTCTTGGCGTAGATGGGCCGTTTCAGGTCAAGGGCGTCGATGATGGCGCGGGGACGCAGGTCGAAGATTTCCGCGATGGCTTCACTGATGCGGGCCGGATCAACTGTTTCAGTCCCGAAGGTCTCTACGTAGGTTCCCACCGGCCGCGCCTGGCCAATGGCGTAGGCAATCTGGATTTCGGCGCGCTTGGCCAGCCCGGCAGCCACCACGTTCTTGGCAACCCAGCGCATGGCATAGGCGGCGGAGCGGTCCACCTTGGACGGATCTTTTCCGGAGAAAGCGCCGCCGCCGTGCCGGGCCATGCCGCCGTACGTGTCCACGATGATCTTGCGGCCTGTCAGGCCTGCGTCGCCCACCGGGCCGCCGATGACGAACTCACCGGCAGGGTTGAGGATGTTCGCGGCACGCGAGACGTCCAGGTTGGCGGCGGCCAGGACAGGTCCGATGACTACGGCGGCGAGGTCTGCCCGCAACTGCTCCAGGCTTGCGCCCTCGGCATGCTGGCTGGAAATCACCACGGTTTCCACGGAAACCGGAACGTCCTTGTCGTAGCCCACGGTGACCTGCGTCTTGCCGTCCGGGCGAAGGTAGGGCAACTGGCCCGTCTTGCGGACCTCGGTGAGCCGTTCCGACAAGCGGTGGGCCAGCCAGATGGGGGTGGGCATGTAGGACGGCGTTTCGTCGCTGGCGTAGCCGAACATGAGGCCCTGGTCCCCGGCGCCCTGGAGGTCGTAGTCGTCCTCCTGGCGGCCTTCGCGGGCCTCAAGTGAGTTGAAGACGCCGCCGGCAATGTCGTTGGACTGCTGGCCGATGGAGACGGAGACGCCGCAGCGGGCGCCGTCGAAGCCGTTGGCAGAGGAGTCGTAGCCGATGCCCAGGATGGTCTCACGGACGATCTGCGGGATTTCGACGTAGGCGTCGGTAGTGACTTCGCCGGCGACGTGCACCAGCCCCGTGGTGGCCATTGTCTCAACTGCCACGCGCGATTCGGGATCCCTGGCCAGCAGTGCGTCCAGGATGGCATCACTGATCTGGTCGCAGATCTTGTCGGGGTGGCCTTCGGTAACCGACTCGGACGTGAAGAGCCGGAGCGCAGAGGGCGTGGTCCCATGGGTCTGGGGAAGGTGCAGCGGTAAAGTCACTCAATTACCTTACTGGTTGGTGTTGGTTGCCAGGCGGGAGATGTCCCCGTGCTAAGCAAACGTGGCCCGAAACACGTCAGGCCCGGGGCGAAACGTGGTTCAGTTCAAAGCTGATGCGGCTGATGATGGCGTCGGAAACCTCGGTTTTGGTTCCTGATGCTTCCTGTGGTTCGGCGCCGGAACGGGAGAGGATGACCACCGAGTTGGAATCCTGCCCAAAGACTTTGTCCGTGCCCACATGGTTGACCACCAGGAGGTCACAGCCCTTGCGCTGCAGCTTTGCTTCCGCATAGGCCAGCACACCGCCCTGGCTGTCCCCGGTTTCTGCGGCGAAGCCGACAATGAGCTGCGGGGCGCCGCCGGCGCCGCCATTCCGCTGCTCAACAAGTTCCTGCAGGATGTCCGGGTTCCGGACCAGCGTGATGACGGGATCCGCGGTGTCGTCCCGCTTTTTAATCTTGGTATCCGAGATCTCGGCGGGGCGGAAATCAGCGACGGCCGCGGACATGATGACGACGTCCGACCCGTTGGCAGCCTCCAGCGCGGCTTCCCGAAGCTGCAGGGCAGTCTCCACCCGCACAACTTCAACCCCTGCAGGCGGCGGGACTTCCATGTGGGCGGCCACGAACCTGACAGTTGCACCGGCGTTGCGTGCTGCGACGGCCAGCGCCACTCCCTGCTTGCCCGAAGACCGGTTGCCGAGGAAGCGAACGGGGTCGAGGGGTTCGCGGGTCCCGCCGGCGGTGATGGTCACGGTGCGGCCCGCCAAGGGCATCTGGTAATCGGACTGTCCCTGGACAAGCGCCATGGCGGCGTCGAAGATCACCTGCGGCTCCGGCAGCCGTCCCGGCCCCGAATCGGCGCCGGTCAACCGGCCGGAGGCTGGTTCGAGGACGGCAGTCCCGCGCGCGCGGAGCGTTTCGACGTTGGCGCGGGTGGCAGCATGCTGCCACATTTCCGTGTGCATGGCGGGCGCAAACAGTACCGGGCCGTGGGCCATCAGCAGGGTGTTGGTGAGCAGGTCTCCGGCCTGGCCGGTGGCAGCCTTCGCCAGGAGATCAGCTGTGGCGGGTGCGACTACAACAAGGTCCGCTTCGTGACCAAGGCGCACGTGGTTGACCAGGGGCACGTCATCAAAGACGCTGTTGCTGACCGGGTTTCCGGACAGCGCCTCCCAGGTGGCGGTGCCGATAAAGCGGGTGGACGCTTCCGTGGGGATCACGGTGACGTCATGGCCGGCTTCAGTAAAAAGCCGGAGGAGCGACGCCACCTTGTAGGCGGCAATCCCTCCCCCGACTCCGAGGACTATGCGCACGTGACCTCCGTCAACAGCACGTCAGCAGCGGCAGGTTTACTCTGCGGCTTCGATCGGCGTGGAAACCAGCTTGCCTTCGTTGATCTCGCGCAGGGCGATCGACAGAGACTTTTCGTTCAGCTTGGTGTCAACCAACGGGCCGACGTATTCGAACAGGCCCTCGTGCAGCTGGGCGTAGTAAGCGTTGATCTGACGAGCGCGCTTGGCACCGAAAATGACCAGGCCGTACTTGGAATCCGCTACCTTCAGCAGATCGTCGATCGGCGGGTTGATGATGCCTTCAAGGTTCGTGGACACGAATTCTCCAAATTCCTAGCGGGCTGACGGTTCCGGCAGGTGTGGATGCGGTGTCAGCCCCATGAGTGAAACAAGCTCGTCCGCTGCCCGGCGGACGTCGTCGTTAATGACGGTGTGGTCGAACTCCGGTTCAGCAGCAAGTTCCAGTTTAGCGGTTTCCAGGCGTCGTTGCTGTTCCTCGGGGGTTTCGGTGCCCCGGCCCACCAGCCGGCGGACCATCTCGTCCCAGCTGGGCGGGGCCAGGAACACGAACTGGGCGTCAGGAACGGCCGCCTTGACCTGGCGTGCTCCCTGCAGGTCGATCTCCAGCAGGACGGAACGGCCTTCGGCGATGGCCCGTTTCACGGTGCTCTTCAGGGTGCCGTAGGTGTTTTGACCGTGGACCACAGCCCATTCCAGGAGTTCACCCTCAGCAATGAGCTGCTCGAACTCCTCCCTGGTTTTGAAGAAGTAGTGGACGCCATCCACTTCCCCGGGGCGGGGCGCCCGGGTGGTGGCTGAGACGGAAAGCCAAACCTCGGGGTAGTTGTCACGGATGTAGGTGGACACGGTGCCTTTGCCAACAGCCGTCGGACCTGCGAGGACTGTCAGTCCAGGTTTGTTGCTCACGTATTCCTTTTGCGCAGTTGGGGGAAGACAGGCGCCGCCTGCCTCAATGCTCGTCTATAAAATCTACCAGCGCCCGGCGCTGGTGGACGCCCAGGCCCCGGACCCGGCGGGAGGCAGCAATACCCAGCTGCTGCATGATGGCGGCGGCCCGCACCTTCCCAATGCCCGGAAGGGCTTCGAGCAGTTCCGAAACCCTCATGCGGGCCAGCGCGTCGTCCTCCAGCGCGGAGCTGATGATGTCAGCGGCGGTCCTGTCGCCGTTCCGCAGGCTCTCCTTTGCGGCAGCCCGGGTGGCCCTGGCCGCCGCGGCCTTGCCCAGCGCATCGGCCCGTTCAGACGCAGATAAGGGTCGCAGGACCATCACGGACACCCCCGAAGTCGGCGGATTCATCCAAGGGCGGCCGCCCTTGGACCTGTCCTGAAACTACCCTTTGGTGCAGCCCGAATCAATGCATCCGGGCAATTGCGGGCTATCCCAGGAGTCCGTCCAGGGTGTGGAGTGCAGCTTCCCGCAGTCCGCTGACCTGCGGTCCCGCCGTCAGGATGCCGCGGCTGGAAGTTCCGAGGACCAGCGGGTAGGCGGTGCCGAAGGTCGCCCGAAGGTCAGCCGGAGTTGCCCCCTGGGCGCCGAGTCCGGGAGCCAGGATGGGTCCGCGGACGGAAGCCAGATCCAGCTCCAGGTCCGTCAGTGCGCTGCCGACGGTGGCGCCGACCACCAGGCCCACGGAACCGAGGCTGCCCCCGTACCGGGCGTTCTCCGCCGCGGCGGACTCCGTGATCCTGCGTGCCACGGAGTCTCTTCCGCCCACGTGCTGGACCGAAGCTCCCTCGGGGTTGGATGTCAGTGCCAGCACAAACACGCCGCGCCCGGTGTCGGCCGCGAGGTCCAGCGCGGGGCGCAGGGACTCAAAGCCGAGGTATGGGCTCAGCGTGACTGAGTCGGCTGCCAGGGGGGATCCGTCGCGGAGCCAGGCGTCAGCGTAGGCGGCCATGGTGGAACCGATGTCGCCGCGCTTTGCGTCAGCAATCGTGAGCACTGACGAGTCCCGGGCCGTGGCCAGGAGCTCCTCCAGCACCGCCATGCCGGCGGACCCGTGCCGTTCATACAGTGCCACCTGGGGCTTCACCGCGGCAGCGAGCGAAGCCACCGCCTCCAGCACGGTCAGCGAGAAACGCCGAAGCCCCGCGGCGTCGTCGTCCAGTCCCCAGGCTTGCAGCAGCGCCGGATGCGGATCAATGCCAACGCACAGCGGCCCGCGCGCAGCCATGGCGGCGCCGAGCCGGGAGCCAAAGGACTCCCGGCCGGCGGCGGCTACCTGCTCAGGCATGCTGCAGGGCCGCCTTCTGCGACGCCGCAAGCGCTGCGGCGTGCTCCTGCAGGCTGGTGACGGACCACTCGTAGGTGCGCATGGCCTCGATGGCCTGGACGGCGGCGTTGAATTCGGCCACAGTCGTGATGCACGGGATGCCGATGGACGTTGCCGCGGCACGGAGTTCGTAGCCGTCGCTGCGGGCTTCGCCGCCGGACGGGGTGTTGAAGACCATGTCGATCTCGCCGGCCACGATCAGGTCCGCGATGGTGCCCTCGCCCTCGGCGCTGCTGCCCTCAGCAACCTTGCGCACCGGGGTGGCCTGGATGCCGTTGCGGCGCAGGACATCCGCAGTACCGCCGGTGGAGACGATCTCGAACCCGAGATCCGAGAGCCGCTTGACGCCCATGATCACCGAGCGCTTGTCCCGATTGGCCACGGAGACGAACACCTTGCCCTCGGTGGGCAGCGCGTTGTTGGCGCCTGCCTGGCTCTTGGCGAAAGCGGTGTCAAAGTGCTTGTCGATGCCCATGACCTCGCCGGTGGACCGCATTTCAGGGCCAAGCAGGGAGTCCACCACCTTGCCTTCAAGGGTGCGGAACCGGCTGAACGGCAGCACGGCTTCCTTGACGGCTACGGGGGCGTCCAGCGGCAGAGTGGATCCGTCGCCGGTTTCCGGCAGCATCTTGTAGGCGCTGCGGAGCTGGTTGATGGTCACGCCGGTGCCGATCAGGGCGGCTGCCTTGGCCATTTGGACGCCGGTGGCCTTGGACACGAACGGCACGGTCCGGGAGGCACGCGGGTTGGCTTCCAGGACGTACAGGACGTCCGAGGCCAGTGCGAACTGGATGTTGATCAGGCCGCGTACGCCCACGCCCTCGGCGATGGCGCGGGTTGCCACGCGCACCCGTTCGATGACGTTGCTGCCCAGGGTGATGGGCGGCAGGACGCAGGCGGAGTCGCCGGAGTGGATGCCGGCTTCCTCGATGTGCTCCATGATGCCGCCCAGGTAAAGATCGGTGCCGTCGAATAGGGCGTCGACGTCGATTTCGACGGCGTCTTCCAGGAAGCGGTCGATCAGCACCGGGTGGTCCGGGGTGATCTCGGTGGCGTTGGCGATGTAGCGGGAGAGGTTGGGCTCGTCGTAGACGATTTCCATACCCCGGCCGCCCAGCACGTAGGACGGACGGACAAGCACCGGATAACCGATCTCGTCAGCGATGCTCTTGGCGTCCTCGAACGACACGGCGGTGCCGTTCTTCGGTGAAACCAGGCCGGCCTTGTCCAGCACGCGGGAGAAGGCGCCGCGGTGCTCGGCGAGGTCGATGGCTTCAGGGGAGGTGCCCAGGATGGGCACGCCGGCGTCGGCCAGCTGCTGGGCGAGCTTCAGCGGGGTCTGGCCGCCGAGCTGGACAAACACACCCATGACGCCGCCGGTACGTTCCTCTGCGGCGATGACCTCCAGGACGTCCTCAAGCGTCAGCGGCTCGAAGTACAGCCGGGTGGAGACGTCGTAGTCCGTGGAGACGGTTTCCGGGTTGCAGTTGACCATGACGGTTTCGTAGCCGGCCTTGCGCAGCGCCATGGAGGCGTGGACGCAGGAGTAGTCGAACTCGATGCCCTGGCCGATGCGGTTGGGACCGGAACCGAGGATCAGGATGGACGGCTTGGAGTGCAGCGCAACCTCGTCCTCCTCGTCATACGCCGAGTAGTGGTACGGCGTGTACGCGGCGAACTCGGCGGCGCAGGTGTCAACGGTCTTGTAGACCGGGCGGATGCCCAGCGCCTGCCGGACGCCGCGGACCACTGCCTCGGAGTTGTGCGTGAGGGCACCGATCTGCTCGTCCGAGAAGCCGTGGCGCTTGGCGCGCTTGAGCATGTCCGCTGTCAGTGCTCCGGCCTGCCGGATTTCGTGGGAGATCTCGTTGAGCAGCTGGAGCTGGTCAAGGAACCAGGGATCGATCTTGGTGGCCTCGAAAAGCTGCTCCACGGTGGCGCCCCCCAGGAGGGCGCGCTGGACCTGGTGCAGGCGCTCGGTGGTGGGGCGCTTGGCCTTTTCGATGAGCTCCGCCACTTCGTATTCGGGGACGGAGCTGAAGTCCAGCTGCGAGCCCTTCTGTTCCAGGGAACGCAGGGCCTTCTGCAGTGCTTCGGTGAAGTTGCGGCCCATGGCCATGGCCTCGCCCACCGACTTCATGGTGGTGGTAAGGGTGTTGTCGGCCGCCGGGAACTTCTCGAATGCAAAGCGGGGTACCTTGACCACCACGTAGTCCAGGGTGGGCTCGAAGGACGCCGGGGTCTTCTGGGTGATGTCGTTGGGGATCTCATCCAGCGTGTAGCCCAGGGAGAGCTTGGTGGCGATCTTGGCGATTGCGAAGCCAGTGGCCTTGGAGGCCAGTGCCGAGGAGCGCGAGACGCGCGGGTTCATTTCGATGACCACCACGCGGCCGGTCTTGGGATCGATGGCGAACTGGATGTTGCAGCCGCCCGTGTCCACGCCGACTTCGCGAATGACCGCAATGGCGACGTCCCGCAGCTTCTGGTATTCGCGGTCCGTGAGGGTGAGGGCCGGAGCCACGGTGATCGAGTCGCCGGTGTGCACGCCAACGGGATCGAAGTTTTCGATGGAGCAGACGACAACCACGTTGTCGTTCTTGTCGCGCATCATCTCAAGCTCGTATTCCTTCCAGCCCAGGATGCTCTCTTCGAGCAATACCTCGCTGGTGGGGCTGTACTGCAGGCCCTGTCCGACGATGCGGCGCAGGTCCTGCTCGTTGTAGGCCAGGCCGGAGCCCAGTCCGCCCATGGTGAAGGAGGGCCGGACCACCATCGGGTAGCCCAGGTCGACGGCGGCCGTGAGCGCCTCGTCCATGGTGTGGATGATGTGGCTGCGGGCGGATTCGGCGCCACAGCGTTCCACGACGCCCTTGAACTTCTCGCGGTCTTCACCGAGCTCGATGGCAGCGATGTTGGCGCCGATCAGCTCCACGTTGTACTTCTCCAGCACACCGTTCTTGTCCAAAGCGATGGCGGTGTTCAGCGCCGTCTGGCCACCCAGGGTGGGCAGCACGGCGTCGGGGCGCTCCTTGGCGATGATCTTCTCCACCACCTCCGGGGTGATGGGCTCCACGTAGGTGGCATCGGCGAACTCCGGGTCCGTCATGATGGTGGCCGGGTTGGAGTTCACGAGGATGACGCGCAGGCCTTCCTCTTTGAGGACACGCAGTGCCTGGGTGCCGGAGTAGTCGAATTCAGCGGCCTGCCCGATGACGATCGGGCCGGAACCAATGACGAGGACGCTCTTGAGGTCGGTACGTTTCGGCATTACTTCTTGTCCTCGGTCTTGTTGTCGGTGGCGGGGTTGGTGTCAGCGTTCTTCGTGTCCGCCATCAGGTCAATGAAGCGGTCGAACAGGTAGGCGGCATCGTGCGGGCCAGCCGCTGCTTCCGGGTGGTACTGCACGGAGAACGCCGGGATGTCCAGGCAGGCCAGGCCTTCCACGACGTCGTCATTCAGGCTGATGTGGCTCACTTCCACCCGCCCGTAGCGTGCCTCGGGAGCCTGGGTGGCGCCCTCGAGCGGGGCGTCCACGGCAAAGCCGTGGTTCTGGGAAGTGATTTCCACCTTGCCCGTGCGCCGGTCCATGACCGGTTGGTTGATGCCGCGGTGTCCGTAGCGTAGCTTGTAGGTGCCAAAGCCCAGTGCGCGGCCCAGGATCTGGTTGCCGAAGCAGATACCGAAGTACGGCAGCTTTTCGTCCAGGACGGAGCGCAGGAGGCTGACCTGGGCGTCCGCGGTGGCGGGGTCACCCGGGCCGTTGGACATGAAGAAGCCGTCCGGGTTGACGGCCTTGACGTCCTCGAGGGTGGCGGTGGCGGGAAGTACGTGGACGCGGACGCCGCGCTCCGCGAAGCGGACGGGGGTCATCGCCTTGATGCCGAGGTCGATCGCCGCAATGGTGAAGCGGGGTTCACCGTCCCAGCCGTGGTCCTTCGGTTCCACCACGTAGGCTTTGTCGACGCTGACTTCCTCGGCCAGGCGCGAACCCTCCATGGGGGCGCTGGCCAGGACGGCGTCGACCAGTTCCTTGTCCGTGGCCTCCGCAGCCTCGCCGGAGAAGATGCCGGCGCGCATGGTTTTGTGCTCGCGCAGGTGGCGGGTGATGGCGCGGGTGTCCACTCCCTGGATGCCGACGATGCCCTGGGCCACCAGTTCCTCGTCCAGCGACCGCTCGGATCGCCAGTTGGAGGGCCGCCGCGCAGCGTCGCGGACGATGTACCCGGCCACCCAGATGCGCCGGGACTCGGCGTCCTCATCGTTCACACCGGTGTTGCCGATATGCGGGGCCGTCTGCACCACCAACTGGTGGGCGTAAGACGGGTCGGTGATGGTTTCCTGGTAGCCGGTCATGCCCGTGGCAAAGACGGCCTCGCCCAGGGCGGTGCCGGTGGCGCCGTAGCTGGTGCCGCGGAAAATGCGCCCGTCTTCGAGAACTAGCGCTGCCGGAGCGGAGGTGGTTGCTGTCAATGTATTCGCTTTCACTGTCTTACTTTCCACTGGTGGCACCAGCCGCTGGGGCTGACGAAATCAAATCCTGAAGGGCCTGGTACAGCACGTCCTTGTCCGCGGCGCGGCGGGTCCGGAAGCCGGTGTCCAGCTCGTGCCTGCCAAGTGTCCAGGCGAGCACCAGCAGGCCATCCTTTTCTACGAACTTACCCGCCATCCCGCTGTCCTGGCGTACGCCGGTGAGGGAGGCAGCCGGGATGTACAGGGCGGGCGCCCCGGCTCTTTCATAAAGGACGCCGTGCGGGTACACGGCCAGGTTGGAATTGGTGCGGATGCCCAGCCCGTGCACCGCAATCCGGTCGAGCCAATCGCCGGCGGTCGTGGTGGCCACATACTGGCCCTCGGCGACGGCGGTGGGCTCCCCCGGTGCACCGGGCACCTGGGGCAGCTGCTCGACGTCGGACTGGCGTTTCAGGCGGTTGCGCCACCCCAGGGCAAGAAGGACAAAGACGACGGCGACCACCGCCAGCATGGCAAGGCCGGGAAGGATCTTGTCCATCAGGCCGCGCCTGCCGGGGTTGCGGCGGCTTCGGGGTGGGGCGTGTTGAGTGCGCCGTCGAGGACGGTGGGGTGCCCCTTGAAGAAGGTGGCCACCACCTTGCCCGGCAGTTCCCTGCCCGCGAACGGGGAGTTGCGGCCCATGGTGGCCATCCGGAAAGGGTCCACTGTCCAGCGTGCCGCCGGATCAACCAAGATGAAGTTCGCGGGTTCGCCTGCCTCGATGGGCCTGCCCTGGTCGCTCAGCCGGCCGATCTTCGCCGCGGCGGTGGACGTGACCCGGGCGAAGTCAGCCCAGGTCATCAGGCCGGTGTCGATCATGGCGTGCTGGACCACGGACAGTGCTGTTTCCAGGCCCGTCATTCCCATGGCCGCCTGCGCCCACTCGCATTCCTTGTGCTCGCTCGGGTGTGGGGCGTGATCTGTGCCCACCACGTCGATGGTGCCGTCTGCCAGGCCTGCACGCAGTGCCTGGACGTCGGCGTCGGTGCGCAGCGGCGGGTTGACCTTGAAGACGGGGTCGTAGCTGCGCACGAGGTCGTCGGTGAGCAGCAGGTGGTGCGGCGTGACCTCGGCCGTGACGTCGATACCCCGTTCCTTGGCCCAACGGATAATCTCCACCGACCCGGCCGTGGACACGTGGCACACGTGCAGGCGGGAGCCCACGTGCTGTGCCAGCAGGACGTCCCGGGCAATGATGCTTTCCTCAGCAACCGCAGGCCAGCCGGTGAGGCCCAGCACGGCGGATACATCGCCTTCGTTCATCTGTGCCCCGGCGGTCAGGCGGGGCTCCTGGGCGTGCTGGGCCACCACGCCGTCGAACGCCTTGACATACTCCAGGGCGCGGCGCATCAGCACGGGGTCATGGACGCAGATGCCGTCGTCGGAAAACATCCGAACCCGGGCACGGGAATCGGCCATGGCGCCGAGCTCAGCCAACTGCTCTCCTGCGAGGCCGACCGTTACAGCGCCCACCGGGCGGACGTCCACCCATCCGGCCGCACGGCCCAGGGTGTAGACCTGCTCCACGACGCCTGCGGTGTCGGCAACCGGCGTGCTGTTGGCCATGGCGTGCACGGCGGTGTAGCCGCCGAGCGCCGCCGCACGCGTTCCGGTCTCCACGGTTTCGGCATCCTCGCGGCCGGGTTCGCGGAGGTGTGTGTGCACGTCCACCATGCCGGGCAGCGCCACCAGGCCGGCGGCGTCGATTACGGTGGCGCCGTCGACGGAAAGGCCACTGCCGATCTCGGCGATGATGCCGTCCCGGACCAGCAGGTCTGCGGGCTCGCCACCAAGGATGGCGGCGCCCTGGATGAGGTACGTTCCGGTGTTGGCTGCCATCAGATGCTCTCCTTGGTGGAAGGGGCGGCGGCAGCGTAGGCCGGTGCCCGGTGTGCGGCTGGTTCCCGGGTGTCACCGGAGAGCAGCAGGTAAAGCGCGGCCATCCGCACGGACACGCCGTTGCGGACCTGCGCCAGGACGGTGGACCGGGGCGAGTCCGCGGCGGCGGCACTGATCTCCAGGCCCCGGTTCATGGGTCCGGGGTGCATGATGATCGTATCCGTCATGCCAAGGTCATCCAGGGCACGGAGGCGGTTGTCGTCAAAGCCCCAGCGGCGCGAGTATTCCCGGGTGCTGGGAAAGAAGGAGGCGTTCATTCGCTCGCCCTGCACGCGGAGCATCATGATGGCGTCGACGCCGTTTGCCAGCGTCTGGTCCAGGTCGTAACTGACGCTGCAGGGCCATTTTTCGACGCCGACGGGCAGCAGGGTGGGCGGGGCGACCAGGGTGACTTCCGCGCCAAGGGTGCGGAGCAGCCAGACGTTCGAACGCGCCACGCGGGAGTGCAGGACGTCGCCTGCGATGGCCACCCGCATGCCCTTGAGGTCGGTCCCTTCGGAACCGGTGCCCGAGAGGCGGGCCCAGTGCCGGCGCATGGTGAAAGCGTCGAGCAGGGCCTGTGTGGGGTGTTCGTGGGTGCCGTCGCCCGCGTTGATGACGGCTGCATCGATCCAGTCGGTCGCGGCGAGCCGGTGGGGGGCGCCCGACGCCCAGTGCCGGATGACGACGGCGTCCGCACCCATGGCGGACAGCGTCTGGGCCGTGTCTTTGAGGGATTCGCCCTTGGAGACGGATGATCCCTTGGCTGCGAAGTTGATGACGTCCGCCGAAAGCCGCTTGGCTGCGGCTTCGAACGAGATACGGGTGCGGGTGGAGTCCTCGAAGAAGAGGTTGACCACGGTGCGTCCGCGCAGGGCCGGGAGTTTCTTCACTTCCCGCTCCCCCACGGCCGACATTTCCTCGGCGGTGTCCAGTATGCGGATGGCGTTCGAAAGGCTGAGGTCCTCAGTGGACAGAAGGTGCTTCATGCGCCGCCCTCGATCACGACTTCGTTGACCGGGACGCCGGCGTCGGACATGTCCGTTTCTTCGAGCCGGACCCGGACCTTCTCGGAGGCGGCGGTGGGCAGGTTCTTGCCAACGTGGTCGGCGCGGATGGGAAGTTCCCGGTGCCCGCGGTCGATCAGGACCGCCAGCCGGACGATGCGGGGTCGGCCGAGGTCGACAAGGGCGTCGAGGGCAGCCCGGATGGTGCGTCCCGAGTAGAGGACGTCGTCGATGAGCACCACCACTTTGTTGTCGATGCCGGTGCGGGGCAGACGGGTGGGATACGGCGGCCGCGTCCCCTGGTGGGAGAGATCGTCACGGAACATGGTGACGTCAAGCTGCCCCACGATGGCTGCGGCGTCAACGGTGTTGTCCGCGGCGGCAATTTTTTCGGCAAGCCGGACAGCCAGCGGGTAACCGCGGCGGGGAATGCCCAAAAGGACCAGGTCCCGGGATCCCTTGTTGGCTTCGAGGATCTCATGGGCGATACGAGTGAGTGCCCGGTCAATGTCCGCCTGGCTCAGGACGACCCTGGCTGGAACCGGTGCGCTGGTGACAGAAGTCAACGCTCGTCTCCCCTTTCCCCGCCTCACAGGACGGAATTAAAAAAGGAATGTTTGCTTTTCAAAATTACCACACGGTCCCCGGGCCCCGGCCCCGGAACAACGCGGCGCTCATCACACCCGGTCCCGCGGCCGCCCCGGCCCTGGTGGGGCGGTCCTTGGTGGCGCGGTAGGCCCAGCTTAGGCTGTCGGGTATGCCGATGTATTCGCAGTACCCCTCCCCCGGCCTGCCCGACGACCCCTACCTCGGGCCGGGCGGCCCCGTCCCCCGGCAGGCCAACCCGAGCTGGATGGGACAGGTGCAGCCGCAGCACTACCGGGCCGCGCCGGGCCACCAGGGCCAGCCGCTGGCTGCCGTGGTGCCGCCGCAGGCGCAGGGGGCGGTGCTGCAGGCATCGCGCACGCGCAGCGGGCTGGTGGGCTTGGCCGTGGCCGGTGGCATCCTGGCTTTCCTGAGCCTTTTCCTCGTGGTGCCGTTCCTGTTGTCCAACACCGGCGTCGGCGGATTCGTGATTGGTTTCCTGGCCTCACTCATTCCATTGACGGTGGTCCTGGCGGCCGTGCACATCATTGACCGGTGGGAGCCGGAACCGAAGCGGCTTCTGTTTTTCGCTTTCACATGGGGCGCGGCGGTATCCGTCGCCGTAACCCTGCTCATCCAGCCGTTCTTCGTGATCGCCTTCCAGTTCACCGGGGAACCTGACCTGCAGACCTACATGGCCACCGTCCAAGCACCAATCGTCGAGGAGTTCGCAAAGTCGCTGGGCCTGCTGATCCTCCTGCTCGCGGCGCGCCGGCAGTTCGATGGACCAGGGGACGGCGTGGTGTTCGCCTTCACCATCGCCGGCGGGTTCGCGTTCACCGAAAACATCCTCTACTTCGGCAGGGCCGTCGCGGAGTCGGCGTCCCCGGCCAGCGACTTCGCCCAGATTTTCTTCCTGCGCGGCGTCATGTCCCCGTTCGCCCACGCGATCTTCACCGGCACCACCGGTCTTGTCATGGGCTTTGCAGCGAGGCGGTGGCACACGGGCGCGTCGATCGGGGCCTTCTTTGTGGGGCTGCTGCCGGCCATGTTCCTGCACAACCGGTGGAACAGCATGGGGCAGGGTTTCGTGCTGGACTACATCATGGTCCAGGTGCCGATTTTCCTCCTGGCGGTGGGCGGCATCATCTTCCTGCGGGTTGCGGAGAAGCGCCTTACCCGGCAGCGTCTGCTGGAATACTCCGCCGCGGGGTGGTTTACGCCCGCCGAGGTCGAACTCCTCGCCACCCGCGCGGGACGCCGTACAGCCCTGGCATGGGCGGCGGGCTCAGGCAGGAAGCCGCAGATGAAGCAGTTCCTGAAGGCGGCCACCCAGCTTGCCAACACCCGCCAACGGATCCTGAGTGGACGCGACGTGCCGCTGCACCAGGCGGAGGAAAGGCAGCAGCTGCAGCAGATCCTCTCCCTGCGGGCGTCCGTGGCCGGCTGAACTGTCCGCGGCAACGCAAAAGGACCCCGCCGACGGCGGGGTCCTTTTGCGCGTTCCTGAGCGGAGCCTACGCGAGCAGCGAAGGCTTCAGCTGCTGCAGCCGGCCGAGAAGGCCGTTGATGAACTGGGGCGACTCATCGGTGGACAGCGACTTTGCCAGCGCAACTGCCTCGCTGACGGCTACACCGTCGGGGACGTCCTCGTTGTAAAGAAGTTCCCAGGTGCCTATGCGCAGGATGATGCGGTCTACCGACGGCATGCGCTCCAGGGTCCAGCCCTGCGAGTAGGTCTCCAGGAACTCGTCGATGGCTGCCTGGTGGGACAGCACGCCTTCGACGATTTCCAGGGTGTAGGGGTTGACCACCTGGTCGGTCTTTTCCCGGCGTGCACGGAGCACGTCGAACGCCGAAACAGAGCGCTGCTCCGCTTCGAAAAGAACATCCAGTGCCCTGTTGCGGGCTTTACCGCGGGCGCTCACTACTCAGTGACCCGGCCCAGGTAGCTGCCGTCGCGGGTGTCCACCTTGACCTTGGTGTTGTTTTCGATGAACAGCGGAACCTGGATCTCGTAGCCGGTTTCCAGGGTGGCCGGCTTGGTGCCTGCGGAGGAGCGGTCACCCTGCAGGCCCGGCTCGGTGTAGGTGATCTCCAGGACAACGCTCGGCGGCAGCTCGATGTAGAGGGGGGTGCCGTCGTGGATGGCGATGTTGACCATCTGGTTTTCAAGCATGAAGTTGGTGGCGTCGCCCACGGTGGCGCCGGAGACCGTGATCTGGTCGTAGTCGGAGGTGTCCATGAAAACGAAGTCCGCGCCGTCCTGGTACAGGTACTGGTAGTCGCGGCGGTCCACCGTGGCAGTCTCGATCTTGAGGCCGGCGTTAAAGGTCTTGTCAACAACCTTGCCGGACATGACGTTGCGCATCTTGGTGCGCACAAAGGCGCCGCCCTTGCCAGGCTTGACGTGCTGGAATTCGATGATGTTCCAGAGCTGGCCCTCGAGCTTCAGGACCGTTCCGTTCTTAATGTCATTAGTGGTTGCCACTGGGTTCCTCTGGTTTCTTTGTCCGGCCGCGTGGGCCGGATGCTGTATGCCGGGCGGGCACGCCACAACGGCCCGCCTGCACGTGTTTGTCAAAAATCGCGTGGATGCAAAAATTCCACAACCATTCTACCGGTAAATAACGGGCAGCCTCTCCGAAGCCGCTGCCTGCCGCTTCAGCAGGCGAGATCCAGGACGTCCCGGGCCCGCTGGAGCGCGACGGTTGAAGAGTAGATCTGGGCGGCGTCGGCCGATTGAGCCACGCGCAGGTCCAGGGCTTTGGAGAAAGACTCCACCGCCGCCGATGTTTGTCCGGCCGCGTACTGCGTCCTCCCCAGGTACTGGAGGGCCAGCGCTTCCCGGGGCGTGCCGTGCACCTCCGCGAGGAGCTGGCGGAACAAATCGATGGCGCGGTCCAGGCGGTGGGAGACGCTCAGCACCTCCGCTTCAAACACCCTCAGGCGGAATGACTCCGGGTCCTTGAACCGCGCCTCGGCCAGCAGCTCAGCCGCCTCGGACGCGTGCCCTTCCACCAGCAGCACGAAGATGTGGTCCGCAGGATCGGCTGAGGCCGCCAAGGCTTCCCGGACCGCGTCCTCGTTGACGATTTGGGGCCGGAGTGAGTCCGGGTTGATGCGGATTCCCGGGAACCCGGCCTCCGGCCAGTCGGTGGTGCCGCTCATGTCGCCCTGCATCAGGACGCAATTTCCTGGTAGGCCGCAAAGAGCAGCGAGGTGTCCGGGACGTCAAGGATGCCCGGCTTGCCAATACCGTCCAGCACGACGAAGCGCAGAAGGTCGCCACGGGACTTCTTGTCGCGGCGCATCCCGTCCAGCAGGCCCTGCCACCGGTCCCGCCGGTAGGTGACCGGCAACCCGAGGCCGTCCAGGATGCTCCGGTGCCTGTCGGCGTCGGCATCGCTGAGGCGCCCGACGCTGCGCGCCAGTTCGGCTGCGAACATCATGCCCACGGAGACCGCCGCCCCGTGGCGCCACGAGTAGCGTTCCACCAGTTCGATGGCGTGCCCCAGGGTGTGTCCGTAATTCAGGATCTCCCGCAGTCCGGACTCTTTGAGGTCCTCGGAAACCACTTTGGCCTTCACGGCGATGGCCCGCTCGATCAGCTCACGAAGAGCGTCGGACCGGGGGTCGACCACTGCGGCGGGGTCCTTTTCCACCAGGTCCAGGATGGCGGGGTCGGCGATGAAGCCACACTTGATCACCTCCGCCAGGCCGGAAATGATCTCGTTCTTCGGCAGGGTGTCCAGGGTGTCCAGGTCCGCCAGGACGGCGGCGGGCGGGTGGAAGGCGCCTACGAGGTTCTTTCCCTCGGCGGTGTTAATGCCGGTCTTGCCGCCGACGGAGGCGTCAACCATGCCGAGCAGGCTGGTGGGCATGTGGATCACCTTGACGCCCCGCAGCCAGGTGGCGGCGACAAAGCCGGCAAGGTCGGTGACGGCACCGCCTCCCACGGCAACGATCGCGTCCGAGCGGGTGAAGTCGTTCTGGCCCAGAACCTGCCAGCAGAAGGCAGCCACCTGGATGTGCTTGCCTTCTTCGGCATCCGGGATTTCCGCAGTCAGGGACGTGAAGCCGGCTTCTGCGAGTTCATCACGGACGGTGTCGCCAGTGAGGCGCAGGGCGCGGGGGTGGATCACCAGGACCCGGCGGACACGCTCTCCGAGGAGGGCGGGAAGGTCACCCAGAAGGCCGCGGCCGACGACGACGCCGTAGTTGTTGCCGGCGCCCTCGCCGGTGACGTTGATGACTGTTGATTGCGTGTTCACTTTTCAACTTCCTGTTTGGCAGCTGCATGGTGGCGCAGTGCTGCTTCCAGCCGGCCGCCGAGTTCGGGTATGGAACCGTGGCGGACGTCCAGGGTGATGTCGGCCAGCCTCTCGTAGACCGGCCTGCGGGTGGCGAACATGGCCTTCCAGCGGCCCATGGCGTCGCCGGCAAGGAGCGGACGGCCTGAGTTCCGGGCAATCCTGTCCGCTACGGTTTCGGCATCGCATTCGAGGTACACGACGGTGCATCGGCCAATGAGCTGCTGGGTGCCGGAATCGAGTACGGCGCCGCCGCCAAGGGAAATGACGGTGGGCATCCCGTCGGCCTCCTCAACTGCATCGGCCACTGTCCGGGCCTCAATTTCCCGGAACGCGTGCTCACCGCGCCCCGCGAAGATTTCGGCAATTGATCCATGGCCCGCGACGATGACGGCATCGGTATCGACGAACCGGACACCAAGCTGCTGCGCCAGCTGCTGGCCGATGGCCGATTTGCCCACGGCCATAGGGCCGATGAGCACAATCGGACGGTTGCCGAATGGGCCGGGACTGCTGAGGTGGAGCACTACTGGCCGATCGAGTCCAGGGATGCCGGGATGTTGTCCAGGTAACCCTTGATGTTGCGCGTGGTCTCCGCCACTGAGTCACCGCCGAACTTCTCGATGACGGCTTCAGCGAGGACCAGGGCCACCATGGCCTCGGCCACCACGCCGGCGGCCGGGACCGCACAGACGTCCGACCGCTGGTGGTGCGCCTTGGCCGGTTCGCCGGTGCTGACGTCGATGGTCCGCAGGGCGCGGGGCACGGTGGCGATGGGCTTCATGGCGGCCCGGACACGGAGGACGTCGCCGATGCTCATTCCGCCTTCGATGCCGCCGGCACGGTTGCTGGCACGCACGATGCGGCCGTCGCCGTCGCGCACAATTTCGTCGTGGGCTGCAGAACCACGGCGGGCAGCGGTGAGGAAGCCGTCGCCGACCTCCACTCCCTTGATGGCCTGGATGCCCATGAGCGCGGCAGCGAGCCTGGCATCCAGCCGGCGGTCCCAGTGCACGTAGCTGCCCAGTCCTGGCGGGAGTCCGTAGGCCAGGACTTCCACCACTCCGCCCAGTGTTTCGCCTTCCTTGTGCGCGGCGTCCACTTCGGCGACCATGGCGTCCGAGGTTTCGCGGTCGAAGCAGCGGAGGGGGTCCGTGTCCAGGGCAATGACGTCCCCGGGCACGGGCAGCGGACGGCCTTCCGGCACGGTCACGCTGGCGATGGAAACGGTGTGGCTGACCAATTCGATGCCGAGGTGCTTGAGGAACTGTGCTGCCACAGTGCCCAGCGCAACACGGGTGGCGGTTTCCCGGGCGCTTGCGCGCTCCAGGACCGGGCGGGCTTCGTCAAAGCCGTACTTCTGCATACCGGTGAAATCCGCGTGCCCGGGGCGGGGACGCGTCAGCGGCGCGTTGCGGGCCTGGTCGGCGAGGAGTTCGGCGTCCACAGGATCGGCGGACATGATCTGCTCCCATTTGGGCCACTCGGTGTTTCCCACCTGGATGGCAACAGGACCGCCCTGCGTGCGGCCGTGCCGGACGCCGCCGAGGATGGTGACCACGTCCTGCTCGAACTTCATCCGCGCCCCACGGCCGTAGCCGAGGCGGCGGCGGGCGAGGGAGTCTGCGATGTGGCCGCTGGTGATCTCCACACCGGCGGGGACGCCCTCAATAATTCCCATCAGAGCCGGACCATGGGATTCACCGGCAGTCAACCAACGCATAATTTCCATCCTGCCACGTAGGGCGGTCAGAACGCCCGCCGGGCAAGGCCGACTGCGTCACACATCACATCTATGACAGCTGCATTAACGTCTTCCCCGAGCCGGGTGAAGAGCCGTACCTGCTCCACCGCCTGGTACAGCAGCATCTCCAGGCCCGGCACCACGCGGCCGCCGCCGGCCTGCCAAACGGAGGCGATAAGGCTGGGCCAGGGATCGTACGCCACGTCCAGCAGCACGCCGGGCGTGGTGGTTTTCAAGGCCGCAATTTCCGCGGCGAGTCCGTCGGCCGCGCGGGGCGGCAGCGTGGAAATTACGACGTCGGCTTCCGCGGTTGCGCTGGCGGCACCAGCCAGTGGGCGGATCTCCAGGGAGATACCAAGGCTGTCCGCAGCCCGGCGCACCTCTCCCGTCCGGGAAGCGTCGCGGACGAACACCTGCACTGTTCGGGTTCCCATGTCCCTGAGGGCAGCCACGGCCGACGCAGCAGTCCCCCCACCGCCCAGGACTACGGCGGATGGTGCTGCGGCAGTGCCGGCATGGCGGAGCGCGTTGACGATGCCCGTGACGTCCGTGTTGGAGCCCACCGTCCTCACGCCGCCGTCGGACTCCTCGAATGTGACTGTGTTGACAACACCAAGGGTCCGGGCCACGCCCCGTACCTCATCAACCTGCGAGAGCACCGCCGTTTTCAAAGGCATGGTGACGGACAGCCCGCGCCAACCCGGCTGGTTGCGGATCTGCCGCATGAAGGACGGCAGCAGCTCCTCCGTCACGTCGATGGCCGTGTAGCTGATGCCGGCCCCCAACTGCCCGTAGGCCGAAAGGTGCAGCGCAGGGGACTTTGAATGGCTGATCGGGTGGCCCAGGACGGCAGCCCGGAGGCTCATGTGCAGCGGCCAGGGTTGGCCTGGCACCACGCGTTGTACTGCTCCACGTAGGTGTTGTGTTCAGCCAGCGTCTTGGCGAACTTGGTTTCCTTGGTGTCCAGGTTCACGGTCACCCAGAACAGGTAGTCATTGGCTTTGGGCTTGGCAGCTGCATCGATCGCGGTCTTGCCCGGAGACCCGATGGGTCCCGGAGGCAGGCCCGGGTTCGCGTACGTGTTGTACGGGTTGGACTTGTCCTTGCGCTGCTCATCCGTGAAGTTGAAGCTCCTGGTGCCCAGGCCGTAGGTGACGGTGGAGTCGACCTGCAGGAAACCGCCGGTCTGGTCGTTGGGCTTGAGCCTGTTGTAAATGGCGCCGGCCACGTCGCCATAGTCTGCCTGGCCGCCCTCGGCCTGGACAATGCTGGCCACGGTGACAACTTCATACTGCTTGGCGGGGTCGGTAATACCCTGCGATACCAGTTCATCGGTGGTGGCTTTCACCAGCGCCTGGAGTATGTCCTTGGGAGGAGTTCCCAGGGGGAAGCGGTACTCGCCGGGCGCCAGGTAGCCTTCGAGGTTCTTGGCCTTGGCGGGCAGGCCGAACTGTGCCGGCTGGTTGCTCAACGCCTGGAGCTGCTGCATTGAGATCCCGGAGCCCTCGGAAATGGCCTGCAGGGACTCGCCGATGCGCAGGCCTGCACTCAAGGCGAAGTAGATGACCTTGGTCTTGTCCTTGCCGAGCAGGACATTCACTGCGTCGGCGTTCTTCATCTCGGTCTTGAAGGTGTAATCGCCCGGCGACAGCGTTCCGCCGGAGGCGTGGAACGCCTGCAGGAAGGTATCCGCATTGGCAACAACGCGCTGGCTTTCTAGCTCGGTGGCAACAGACCGGGTTCCTTCGCCACTCTGTACCGTGACCTGGACCTCTCCTGTTCCAGGGCCTGGGAAATCCGACGGCTTGCCGCCGCCGAGGAGGGGTTTGAGGAACTGCGCACCCACGGCCACTGCTGTCACGAAGACAGCCAGCGTCAGGAATAGGGCCAGCAGGCGGCGGCGACGGCGGACCTTCTTCGAGGGCCGTTTCACTTCCTGCGTTGCCGACGGCGCCGGAAGCAGTCCGTGAACCGCGTCGTGGTGGGGGACCTCTTCGTGTGCGTCGTCGTGGTAGCCGGCGGGGTCGTATGCGTGGTCGCCGTGCACGTCTTCCGGGAAGTCGTGGGCAGGGAAGTCGTGCTGCAGGCCTTCATCGTGGTGCAGGTTGTCGCCAAGCTGCAGGCCGTCGTCGTGGGCCTCTCCAGCCTGGTGCGGGACAGGCTCGTGGTGGGCAGCATCAAGCCGGGTCCCGTTTCCGTCCCGCAGGACGTCGAAGGGGTGTGCGCCGTCGTCGTGCCCGGAGACAACCGGCACGGATTCTGCAGGGTCCCCGCTGCCGAACGCAGCGGCGGCAGGCTGTTCTTCCTGGATGGACGGCGGTGCTTCGGGTGCCGCCGGAACATCACCCGCCACGGGAAGCGGAGCATAGGTGGAGTCGGCTGCCGGGGACGGGGCTGCGGGCGGGGCTGCGGGGGCCGGCGGAACGTCGAGGGTCTCGTACGCCTGCGGGGGCACTGCATCCTGGCCAGCGGTATTCAGGCTCTTCTCCCGCGCCCGCAGTTCCTTGCGGGTCAGCGGCCTCGCTGCCCCCGTGCCCAGCGGGCTGGAGGTGTCGTCAATGTTGGCAGGGCTCACTGTTGCCTTCCATTATCTGAAGATCGGGCCGTGTCTGCGGAGATGGTGCGGACAGATTCGTCCAGGCCACCGGCCCCCAGGTCCACGGACGGGGATGGCGCTGTCACGCGTGAGCCGACATCCGCTCCCCTGGCTTTCTGCATGTCGATGGCGTGCTGAAGAATACCGGCCGCCGCGACCTGATCAACTACTTTACGGTGGTCCCTGCTGCTCATGCCAGCTTCGTGGAGGTTCCGGTGGGCCGTGACACTGCTCAGGCGCTCATCCACCAGGTTGACCGGGACTGCCAGTCCGCGGCTGGAAAGCTCGGCAGCCAGCAACTGGGCGTAGTCCGTGGCCATCCTCGCAGAGGCGTGTTCTTCGCCCTTAAGGGTCCTGGGCAGTCCCACGAAAACCTGGACCGCCCCGAGTTCCTCAGCCAGCCTGGCAATGACGCGCACGTCTGAGTTCTTCTTGGGGTTCCGGTCCAGGGTCTTGTAGGGCGTGGCAAGGATGGAGTCCCGGTCACAGATCGCCACCCCTACCCGGACGGTGCCGACGTCCACCCCCAGTTTGACCCCCTGGGGGCAGCCGCCGGCAGCAACAGGATTGGTCATGGCGGGATTAGCGCGCCGAAATGGCGTTGACGACGGCGGACAGTGCCGCGCCAACCTTTCCGGCGTCGGTCCCTCCACCCTGGGCAACATCGTCCTTGCCGCCGCCGCCACCGCCGAGCACACCGGCGGCGACACGCACCAGCGCTCCGGCCTTGACTCCGGCTTCGCGGGCGGCCTCATTGGTCGCCACCAGGATCAGCGGGCGGTCGTTGGCGACGCCGGCGACGGCCACCGCGGCAGCCTCGGAGCCCAACCGGTTGCGCAGGTCCAGGGCCAGTCCGCGGAGGTCGTCCGCACCACTGACGGTGCCGGCGTCATGGGCCACCACCCGGACACCGGCGGCGTCCTGGGCGGTGTTGACCAGCTGCGCCGCAGCAGCGGCCAGCTGCTCCTTGCGCAGCCGGTCCAGTTCCTTCTCCGTGGCCTTCAGCTTGGCCAGGGTGGCGGATATCCGGTCGGCGAGCTGGCCGGACGGGACCTTCAGCAGGTCCGTCAGCTCCGTCACCAACGCGCGCTCGGCGGCGAGGTGGCGGAAGGCCTCCATGCCCACGAAGGCTTCAACGCGGCGGTTGCCCGAACCGACGGACTGCTCGCCAAGGAGGGACAAGCTGCCTATGAGCGAGGTGTTGGCAACATGGGTGCCGCCGCACAGTTCGCGTGACCACGCGCCGTCGATCTCCACCACGCGTACTTCGCTGCCGTAGTTTTCGCCGAACAGCGCCATGGCCCCCATGGCCTTGGCTTCGGCAAGTCCCATGATCTTTGTTTCCACCGCGTAGTTGTTGCGGATGGCCAGGTTGGAGACCTCTTCAATCTCGGACCGGGTTGCGGTGCTCAGTCCTTCACCCCAGGCAAAGTCAAAGCGCAGGTACCCGGCCTTGTTGAAGGATCCACGCTGGGTGGCTTCCGGCCCGAGGATCTGGTGCAGGGCAGCGTGCACGATGTGCGTGCCCGTGTGCGCCTGCTCCGCGGCGTGCCGGCGTTCACGGTCGACGGCGGCACGCACCAGCGAGTCTGCGCCGATTTCGCCTTCGCGGACAATCGCCTTGTGGACGCTCAGGCCCTTGATGGGCCGCTGGACGTCCAGGACCTCGACGACGAAGCCGTCGCCGGTGATGAGGCCGGTGTCGGCGGCCTGCCCGCCGGCTTCAGCGTAGAACGGGGTTTCGGCCAGCACGAGTTCGATCTCGTCGCCGGTGGCTGCCTGCTGTACCTGGCGGCCTGCGCTGAGCAGGCCGCGGACGCGCGACTCGCCCTCGAGCTCCGTGTAGCCCGTGAAGACGGTCTCGCCCTGGCCCAGGAGCTCCTGGAAGACGCTGACGTCGGCGTGGCCGCCCTTCTTGCCCTTGGCATCTGCCTGGGCGCGCTGGCGCTGTTCCTGCATGAGGCTGCGGAAGGCCGCCTCATCCACCTTCAGGCCGGCTTCCTCGGCCATCTCAAGCGTGAGGTCGATGGGGAATCCGTAGGTGTCATGCAGGGTGAAGGCGTCCTCGCCGGACAAGGGCTTGTTGGCGGCCTTGGATTCCTTGACCGCGTCCTCGAGCCGTGCAGTGCCGGACGCAATGGTGCGCAGGAACGCCTTCTCCTCGGCGTAGGCGATGCGGCTGATCCGTGCGAAGTCCGTCTCCACCACGGGGTATACGCCCTTCATGGCATCCCGGGAAGCCGGCAGCAGCTCCGGCAGGCAGGCCTGTTCGACGCCCAGCAGGCGCATGGAACGCACGGCACGGCGGATCAGGCGGCGGAGGACATAGCCGCGGCCCTCGTTGGAGGGAGTAACGCCGTCCGAGATCAGCATCAGGGCCGAGCGGATGTGGTCGGCCACAACGCGCATGCGGACGTCGTCAGTGTGGTGGGGATCCTCAGGAGTCTCTGCGGAGGTGTACTCCTTGCCGGACAGTTCCGCGGCCTTGTCGATGACCGGACGGACCTGGTCGGTCTCGTACATGTTCTCGACACCCTGCAGGATCATGGCGAGGCGTTCCATGCCCAGACCGGTGTCGATGTTCTTCTTGGGCAACTCACCCACAATGTCGAAATCGACCTTGGAGCGCACGTTTTCGATCTGGTACTGCATGAAAACGAGGTTCCAGATCTCGATGTAGCGGGTCTCGTCAGCCAGCGGGCCGCCTTCGACGCCGTAGGCCGGGCCGCGGTCGTAGTAGATCTCGGAGCACGGCCCGGCAGGACCAGGCTGGCCCGTTGACCAGTAGTTGTCCGACTTGCCCATGCGCTGGATGCGTTCAGCGGGGACGCCGGTGTTCTTGAGCCAGAGTTCCTCGGCTTCGTCATCCTCCTCATAGACCGTCACCCACAGCCGCTCGGGCGCAAGGCCGTAGCCGCCATCGTCAACGCTGGTGGTAAGCAGCTCCCAGGCGAACTTGATGGCGTCTTCCTTGAAGTAGTCGCCAAAGGAGAAGTTGCCGCACATCTGGAAGAACGTGCCGTGGCGCGCGGTCTTGCCCACTTCCTCGATGTCGCCGGTGCGGATGCACTTCTGCACGCTGGTGGCACGGGAGTAGGGCGGTTCCTCGCGGGCGGTGAGGTAGGGAATGAACGGGACCATGCCGGCCACCGTGAACAGCAGCGAGGGGTCGCTGGAGACCAGCGACGCGGAGGGAACCGCGGTGTGGCCCTTGCTGACAAAAAAGTCCACCCAGCGCTTTGTGATCTCCTGCGACTTCATGAGCTGTTTTCTTACCCTTCTTGGTCCGCGCCCATGGGGCACGGATATTTCGTTCAGGTGGCGGTTTCCCGGATCGGGTCCCTGCCGGTTATTGGCTGGCTGCCGGTGACGGGCCCTGGGGGCCTAGCGGCGAACCACTTCCGCGGACTCGATGCCGAGCGCGGTCCTCAGGTCGGTTTCCCGTTCCTGCATTCCTGCGCGGACGGCGTCGGCGAAGTCATATACACCGTCGGCAAGCCGGCCCACAGCGCGGTTGAGGCCTTCGGGTCCAAGGCTGGACTGGGCCTGGCTCACTTTACGGAAGGCGATGACACCAATGGCCACGCCGATTCCCATCCACACAATTCTTTTCATCGTCTTCTTTTCGAATCTAGCGGCTGCGGCGCCCGGCAGCGGGCTTCCGGCGGTTGGCGAAAGCGCTGCGCACGCCGTAGCTGAACGCGGCAACCTTGATCAGCGGGGAACCCACCGTGGCGGCAACCAGCGACGACAGGGCGGAGATGTTTGCGGAGGCGTCCGAAACGTTCGACGAAATTCCGTCCACCTTCTTCAACTGCTGGTTGGTGGTGGAAACGGTGGCGGTGACCTCATCCATGAGGGGGGTGGCACCGTCGCTCAGGGACCTGATGGTGGTCCGTACCTCATCGAAGACCTTCCCCAATTTCAGGATGGGGACCGCAAGCAGCAGGACCAGGAGTGCAAAAACCCCGGCAGCGATCAGGCCGGCAATATCGCCACCAGTCATAGACGTTCATCTCCTCGAAATTCCGTGGTTGGGTTCCGTCCTGCACACGCCCGGAAGGGTGGAGCGCAGATGTCCCCCAAGTACCTTACATACAAAGAAGCCCGCGGCGCTTGCCACGGGCTTCTTTGGATACGCTGCTGGGATTTAGCGTGCGTAGAATTCGACGACGAGCTGCTCTTCGCAGGTCACCGGGATTTCCGAACGCTTGGGGCGGCGGACCAGGCGTGCCTGCAGGGCCTCCAGCTTGACGTCCAGGTAGGCCGGAACGGCAGGCAGGACGTCGCGGTGGCCACCGGCTGCGGCAACCTGGAGCGGAACCATGGTCTCGCTGCGGGTGTGGACGTGGACCAGCTGGCCCTCGCCGACGCGGAACGACGGGCGGTCAACGCGGATGCCGTCAACCATGATGTGGCGGTGCACAACCAGCTGGCGGGCCTGGGCGATGGTGCGGGCGAAGCCGGCACGCAGGACCAGGGCGTCAAGGCGCATTTCGAGCAGTTCGATGAGGTTTTCACCGGTCAGGCCCTTGGTGCGGCGGGCCTCTTCGAAGGCACGGGTCATCTGTGCTTCGCGGATGCCGTACTGGGCGCGCAGGCGCTGCTTTTCGCGCAGACGAACGGCGTAGTCGGAGTCCTGCTTCTTGCGGGCACGGCCATGCTCACCGGGGCCGTACGGGCGGCGCTCCATGTACTTGGCGGCCTTGGGGGTCAGAGCAATGCCGAGGGACCGCGAGAGGCGGGCCTGACGGCGAGCACGAGTGTTGTTAGCCACTTGTGTCCTTCCAATATCTGCGGCGTGTCAGTGTTACTGGCCTCCATCATGGAGAGCATCGGCCAACCGCTGCCTTTTGCTACTGGGCGCAGGGCATAACCTGTCCAACTGAAATTGGGGAGATTGTGCGCCGGCGCCTTGCCAGACAAGGATTCAGCTTACCACGTGGTTACTTGCCCCGGACAATCTTCCGCAGCCGCTCAAGCCGCTGGGCAATATCCCGTTCGGCGCCGTTGCCGGTTGGCTGGTAATAGTCACGGCCCACCAGGTCATCCGGGGGATACTGCTGGGCTGCCACTCCGTGCGGCGCGTCGTGCGCGTACTTGTAGCCCACACCGTGGCCAAGCTGCTTGGACCCGGGATAGTGGGCGTCGCGCAGGTGGGCGGGTATGCCCACGCCGAGTCCTGCACGGACGTCCGCGATCGCCATGTTGATACCCATGTAGGCGGCGTTCGACTTCGGCGCCGTGGCGAGGTGGACTACGGCCTCGGCCAGGATGATCCGCCCTTCAGGCATGCCGATGAGCTGAACCGCCTGCGCTGCGGCTACCGCGGTCTGGAGCGCCGTGGGGTCGGCCATGCCCACATCCTCCGCCGCGGAGATGACGATCCGGCGCGCAACGAACCGCGGGTCCTCCCCCGCTTCGAGCATCCGTGCGAGGTAATGCAGGGCCGCGTCCACGTCCGAACCCCTGATGGACTTGATGAAGGCGCTGGCAACGTCGTAGTGCTGGTCGCCGGCGCGATCATAGCGGACGGCGGCGGCGTCCAGGGCGCGTTCGGTGTGGCGCAATTCCACGGTGGCCGGGGCGTCGGGTGCCCCCTCCGCCCCCACCGGACGCTCGACGTCGTCCGCGTCACCGAAAGCGACGCCCGCCGCAGCCTCAAGCGCCGTGAGTGCCCTGCGCGCATCCCCGCCGGACAGCCGGACCAGGTGCTCCAGTGCTTCGTCGCTGAGGCTGACGTTGCCGCCCAGCCCGCGCGGGTCCTCCACGGCCCGCAACAGCAGGCCCTCGATGTCCGCGTCCGTCAGGGGCTTGAGCGTGAGGAGCAGGGAGCGGGACAACAGGGGCGAGACCACCGAGAAGGACGGGTTCTCCGTAGTGGCGGCCACCAGGACCACCCAGCGGTTTTCGACGCCGGGCAGCAGCGCGTCCTGCTGGGCCTTGTTGAAGCGGTGGATCTCGTCCAGGAACAACACCGTGGTGGTTTTGTACAGGTCCCGGGCCGTCAGCGCATCGTCCATCACCCGGCGGACATCCTTGACGCCGGCAGTGATGGCGGACAGCTCCACGAACTTCCGGCCCGGTCCACGGGCAATGACGTGCGCCAGGGTGGTCTTGCCGGTTCCGGGAGGTCCCCAGAGGATCAGGGAGCTGGGACCGGCGGGACCGGCGGCGTCGGCGCCTGCTCCTGCTGCGAGCTGGCGCAGCGGCGACCCCTGGCCGAGCAGGTGCTGCTGGCCCACCACCTCGTCGAGGGTGCGGGGACGCATGCGGACGGCGAGCGGACTCCGCGGCGAACCATTCCCCCTTGCACCCTGTCCACGGGAAGCGGCGCCTGTCCCTCCAACGGGACGGTCGTCGTCGTCGTTTTCTGGCCCGTTGCCGAAGAGATCATCCACATAGATAGGCTACTTCCAGTCCAGCACCTGTTTTTCCCCGGCCTTCCCGCCGGTCCCCTGATACTTGAGGAACCGCCATGCCCGCCCCAGGTTCGCCCGGCACACCGCCCCCAGTCCGGACGGCATTCGTTTCCGGTGCCCGGCTGGCCGGCTGGGCGAAGCGCTTCGGCGCCTCCCACGGCGGCTACCGGATGCAGGATGACGACGACGGCCTCCGCCTTGTGGCAGGCGACGGCGCGGAAGCACTGCTGCAGCCGCCCTGGCCGGCAGACGGACGCCCGGGACGCGGCGACGGACCCCTGGAGCGGCTGGCTGCCCTTGCGTCGCAGCCGCGCCGGCTGGGACTGCTGCTGGTACGGCGCGGCGGTTACGGCGTCGGGGTGGCAAGCGAAGGCGTGCTGCTTGCAGCGAAGGCCGGCACCAGGTACGTGCAGTCCCGAACCGCCGCCGGGGGCCAGTCCCAGCAACGCTTTGCCCGGCGCCGTTCCAACCAGGCGGACGCGCTGGTGGCGGCGGTGGCGGAGCAGGCCAGGCTGGTCTTCGCCGGCCACGCCTTCGAATATGTAGTGCCGGGCGGTGACAGGTCACTGGCTGACCTGGTGCTTGAAGAACCCCTGATGCGTGACTACGCACGCCTGCCGCGCCTTGCTTACCTTGATGTGGTTGAGCCCCGGGCCGCCGTGTTGAAGAAGGCGGCGGCGGACGCCTGCTCGGTGCGGATCACGGTGACGGATGCCTAGGACGGTGGAAGTCAGGTTTCGACGAGCTCAACCAATGGCTGTCAGTCAGCAGCCGGTGAGCGCACGCCGGGGCCGTTCCTGCCGGTAGACGTAGCGGGCGGTTTCGCGGAAGCCGGCTTTCGCATACAGCTTCTGCGCGCCATGGTTCGCGGCTGTGACAAGCAGCCAGAAGCCGGCGGCTCCATGCTCCGCGCCGGCCTGCAGCAGGGCCTGCAGGATTGCTGCGGCGAAGCCCCGCCGGCGTGCTTCCGGCAGGGTTGCCATGCAATACAGGCCGCCCTGGTTGCTCCCGGCGGGAAGGGCAAGGCGCCCGACGGCGGCGGGCCGGCCGTCATCGTCCCGGGCCAAGGCATACAGAGACGGGCAGCCTCGGAGAATCTTCCCGGCCACGGCCAGGGCGTCCTCCCCGCCGCGGCCGTCCACCGTCCACCAAACCCGCAGCCACTCCTGCGACGGTTCCATGGAGAGCTCCACCGCCGGCCTGGCACCTGCGGGAACCCGGACGTCCGTGGCGCGGCGCGTCATGACCAAGGTCTCGGACTGGCTGGTGAAGCCCTCGGCGTCCAGCAGCTGGTGGAGTGCGGATGCTGCCGGGGTGTCGAAGAGCTGGAAGATGACCGGCAGCCGCCGGCTGCGGTACCAGGACCGCGCCTCGCGGAGCAGGGCGGGAAGGTTCTGCTCCGAATGACCGGAAAGGTCACGCGGCCAGACCGAGTTGGCCCGCTGGGTGACGCCTTCCGCCGCCCTGAGGATCCAGCCGCCTGCCGCTTGCTTCTCCAGGGCCGGCCAGGCGGCATCCATGGCGTTTTCAAGGTCCACGGCCATGGGCCGGATATGGCTCTCGGTGGACACCGGCTTCTCCTTCACGAACGGCTGTAAACGGCAGGAGGTCCCCCGGCGGACCGGGGAACCTCCGTGAGTACGGCGCGGCCGCGCTCCCTGTGTTACTGCTTGCCTTCGGGCTTCTTCTCTTCCGGCTTTTTGGCCTCCGGCTTGAAGTCCACGCCTGCTTCCTTGCGCTGCTGCGGCGTGATGGGGGCCGGCGCCTCGGTGAGGGGGTCGTGGCCGCCGCCGGACTTCGGGAAGGCGATGACGTCCCGGATTGACTCGACTCCTGCCAGCAGCGACACCACGCGGTCCCAGCCAAAGGCGATGCCGCCGTGCGGGGGTGCGCCGTACTTGAAGCCTTCCAGCAGGAAGCCGAACTTGGTCTGGGCGTCCTCCCTATCCAGGCCCATCAGCTCGAAGACGCGTTCCTGCACCTCGCGCTGGTGGATACGGATGGAGCCGCCGCCAATTTCGTTGCCGTTGCAGACAATGTCATAGGCATAGGACAGCGCCGACTCGGGATCCTTGTCGAAGGTGTCCAGGAATTCCGGCTTGGGTGAGGTGAAGGCGTGGTGCACAGCGGTCCACTGTCCTCCGCCGACGGCGACGTCGCCGGAGGCAACGGCGGCAGCTGCCGGCTCGAACATGGGTGCGTCCACAACCCAGCAGAATGCCCACGCGTTGGGATCGATCAGGCCGGTGCGGTGGCCGATCTCCACGCGGGCAGCACCCAGGAGGGCACGCGAGGGCGTCTTCTCACCCGCCGCGAAGAAGATGCAGTCGCCGGGCTTGGCACCTACGGCGTCGGCCAGTCCCGCGCGCTCGATTTCCGTGAGGTTCTTGGCGACCGGACCGGCGAGCTCGCCGTCCTCCTTGTACAGGACGTACGCCAGGCCCTTGGCGCCGCGCTGCTTGGCCCATTCCTGCCAGGCATCCAGGGCGCGGCGTGCCTGCGAAGCGCCGCCCGGCATGACCACGGCGCCCACGTAGGGAGCCTTGAACACGCCGAAATTCGTGTCCTTGAAGAATTCGGTGAGCTCGGTCAGCTCCTGGCCGAAACGGAGATCCGGCTTGTCCGAACCGTACCGGGCCATGGCGTCGGCGTAGGTGATGCGCCGGATGGGCGTGGGGATGTCCACTCCTATGAGCTGCCACACGGCCTTGACGATGTTTTCGCCCAGCCGGATGATGTCGTCCTGGTCAACGAAGCTCGCTTCAATGTCCAGCTGGGTGAATTCCGGCTGCCGGTCGGCACGGAAGTCTTCGTCGCGGTAGCAGCGTGCGATCTGGTAGTACTTCTCGAAGCCGCCCACCTGCAGCAACTGCTTGAAAAGCTGCGGGGACTGTGGGAGGGCGTACCACGAACCCGGGGCCAGGCGTGCCGGAACCAGGAAGTCCCGGGCGCCTTCCGGCGTCGAACGCGTCAGCGTGGGGGTCTCGATCTCCACGAAGCCCTCCTGGTGCAGCAGGTCGCGGGCCACGCGGTTGGCTTCGGAGCGGAGGCGCAGGTTGCGGCTGGGGCCGGGGCGGCGCAGGTCCAGGTACCGGTGCTTGAGGCGGGCTTCCTCGCCGACTTCCACGTGCTCATCAATCTGGAACGGCAAGGGGTCCGAGGTGTTGAGGATGGTGACGTCCTCGGCAATGACCTCGATCTCGCCGGTTGCCAGCGCAGGATTTTCGTTGCCTTCCGGACGCCTGGAGACAGTGCCCTTGACCTGCAGGACGTACTCGTTGCGCAGTCCGTGGAACACTTCTTCCTCGCGGACCACCACCTGGGCGACGCCGGAAGCGTCGCGCAGGTCCACGAATGCCACACCACCGTGATCACGACGGCGGCCCACCCAGCCGGCCAGGGTTACGGTTTGTCCTATGTGCTCGGAGCGAAGGGATCCGAGGTCATGTGTGCGCAGCACAGCACGCCTTTCTGCGGGAAAACAGTGGGAAGTTCAATATGATCGTTGCGGGAACGATCCCGTTCGAGTTTACCCGCTGGAAAGGGACTGCCGCCGCATGAGCGAACCGCAGCAGCTGCAACGCCGCTTGGGAACCTTCGATGCCACGGCCATTGGCCTCGGTTCCATGCTGGGCGCCGGCGTGTTTGTGGTATTCGCCCCCGCGGCCGCGCTTGCGGGGAATTTGCTGGTCCTGGCCGTGGCGGTTGCGGGCGTTGTGGCGTACTGCAATGCCGTTGCTTCCGCAGCCCTCGCCGCGAAGTACCCCACCAGCGGCGGGACCTATGTGTACGGCCGCAAACAGCTCGGTGAGTGGCCGGGCTTTATTGCCGGATGGGGTTTCGTGACGGGCAAGACGGCATCGTGCGCGGCCATGGCTTTGACATTCGGCAGTTACGTGGCGCGGGACTATGCCGTACCGGTGGCCGTAGCCGCCGTGGTGGCCCTCACCGGCGTCAACCTGCTGGGCATTACCCGTACCGCCCTGCTGACGCGGATCCTGCTGTGCATGGTCCTGGCAACGCTCGTGTTTGTTGCCATCGCCTCGGTGCTGGGTCCGCACCCTGCCGCAGGGACAGCGGGCACGCGGTCCGGCGGACTGGCAGGGGTCCTCCCTGCCGCGGGCCTGATGTTCTTCGCGTTTGCCGGCTACGCCCGGATCGCCACTCTTGGCGAAGAGGTCAGGAATCCGGCGCGGGCCATCCCACGGGCCATTTTGGCGGCCCTGGCAGCCGCCTTCGCTATCTACCTGCTGCTGGCAGTGCTCCTGCTGGCGCATCTCGGAGTGCGGCTTTCCAATTCCGGAGCCCCCTTGCTTGATGCAGTACTGGTCTCCCGTCTTGCCCCTGCTGCGCCGCTGGTGCAGGCGGGCGCCGCCGCCGCGTGCCTGGGCGCGCTCCTCGCGCTGATCACGGGCGTGGGGCGGACCACCCTGGCCATGGCGCGGGAACGCGATCTTCCAGGCCCACTGGCAAAAGTGGGCGGCACCCACACGGTTCCGTTCGTGGCGGAACTTGCCGTGGCCGCCGTCGTCATCCTGCTCCTGCTCACCACCAACGTGATGACGGTAGTGGGCTTCTCAAGCTTCGGTGTGCTGGTGTATTACGCGGTGGCGAACGCGGCTGCCTACACCCTTGCCATCCACCCGGGCTATGCTCCCCGCTGGCTCAACGCGGTGGGTTTCGTAGGGTGCGTGGTCCTTGCCTTCACGCTGCCGGCGGCTCCCGTCCTGACCATGGCTGCGGTCATCGCCGCAGGCATGGCGGGGCGCTGGCTGGCGCTTCGATTCCGGCAGCACCAGCCACGTCGTTAGGCCGGCCACCCCAGCCCCGCCCTGGCCCTGCCGGCTAGACCGTAGCTGCCGCCGTGGCCGTGGTCTCTACCTGAACCACCAGGTCCTCCAGCGGCGGCATCCAGGTTTCGGGGGCTGCCAGTACCTGCTCGCCGGTGCGGATGTCCTTGACCTGGTGGGTACCGTCCTCGTCCGTGAACCAGACGAAGGGAATGCCGCGCCGGTCGGCGAACTTGATCTGCTTGCCGAATTTCTCCGCTTTCGCCGCAACTTCAGTGGGAATACCCCGGCTGCGCAGCAGGGCGGCAACATCCTGGGCGGCCCCCCAGCTGTCGTCATGGTTCAGGGCCACCAGCACCGCGGTAGGGACTGAGCGGGAGGCCTTGGCCAGGTCCTGGCTCAGGATCCGGGACACGAGGCGGGTGACGCCGATGGACAGGCCGACGCCGGGGAACTTGCGGTTGCCTTTGGACGCCAGGGCATCGTAGCGGCCGCCGGAGCAGATGGAGCCCAGCTGCTCGTGGCCCACCAGCACGGTTTCCACCACAGTCCCCGTGTAGTAGTCGAGGCCTCGGGCAATGCTGAGGTCCGCCAGGACCTTGCCCGGGGCCCTCTGCACGGCGGCGTCGATGACCTGTTCCAGTTCGTCCAGGCCTTCATCCAGGAGTTCGTTGCTGACGCCCAGGGCCCGGACCTGGGCCACAAAGGACGTGTCCTCGGTGCGGATGGCAGCCAGCTGCAGGGCCTTGGCCGCCTGCTCGTCGGAAGCGCCGAGTTCAGTCTTGAGCAGCTCGGCCACCTTGGCGGCCCCGATCTTTTCGAGCTTGTCGATGCTGCGCAGGACCCCTGCCGTGTCATCGAGTCCGATGCCGCGGTAGAAGCCCTCAGCGAGTTTCCGGTTGTTGATGCGCAGCCGGAAGTCGGGGATGGGCAGGGCGCTGAGTGCCTCGGCGATCACCAGCGCAATCTCCACGTCGTAGCGGAACGGAAGCTCGCCGTCGCCTACCACGTCGATGTCGGCCTGCGTGAACTCCCGCGCGCGTCCTTCCTGGGGCCGCTCCCCCCGCCACACCTTCTGGATCTGGTACCTGCGGAAGGGGAAGGACAAATAGCCGGCGTTCTCCACGACGTACCGCGCGAAGGGCACTGTCAGGTCGAAATGCAGGGCAAGCGCGTTGGGATCGGCCTTGCCGCCCTTGACGGGGTTGTCGCTCTCGTCCTCCTGGAGCCGGCTGAGGCCATACACTTCCTTGTCGATCTCCCCCTTGCGGAGTAGCTGGCCCACGGTTTCCACTGCGCGGGTTTCGATCGAGCCGAACCCATGCAATTCAAAGACCCGGCGCAGGGTATCGAGCACATGCAGCTCCACCAGCCGCTCCTCGGGAAGCCACTCGGGGAATCCGGACAGGGAGGCGGTGCGTGCCATGGGGAAGGTTCTCCTTAGGGATGGACGGCACGGCGGGCTGCCTGACGTACCCCATTAAGAGGCAGCGTGCGGCGGCAGCACAGCCAGCCATGCATAAACTATGTGCGGCAGCCAGTTTATGCGGCATCCGTGTGCATCTCTAATGCGGCGGAAGCGGGGAGCCTGGCGCCTGATGACTGCGCCCTGCGGCCAACCGCAGGGCACCAGCAGACCGACGATGAGGAGGACCCTTGGCGGCCAGTTCACGCAGTGCCCGCGAAGCAAAACGGCGCATCCAGCAAATGGAAGCCAAGCGTGAGCTCCGGCGCGGCCAGGAGAAGCGGCGGAAGCGCGACAACCTCGTCGCCGCCGGTGCGGGGGCTGCTGCCGTGGTGCTCGCCGTCGTCCTTCAACTCACCGCATTCGCCGGAAACCCAACGGAGGACGAATACGCTGCCGCGCAGGCAGGACTGGCGGAGCCATCCGCCTCGGCGAGCCCGTCCGCCACCCCGTCGGCACCGGCAACCAACGGACCGAACATTCCCGCTGCAGACACTGCGGCCGGCAAGACTTTCACGGGCCAGCTGCTGTTAAACGGCAGCCCGCTTGGCGTGGAAGTGGACGGCACCAAGGCGCCGCAGGCGGCCGCGGTCTTCAAATCGCTCGGCGACCAGGGCTACTTCAACGGCAAGACGTGCCACCGGCTGACCACCGCCGACAAGTTCGGCGTGCTTCAGTGCGGATCACCCAACGGAGACGGCCAGGGCGACCCCAATTACACGTGGGGCCCGCTGGAGAACACCCCCGCTGACAACACCTACCCTGCCGGCACCATCGCCGTCGCCCGCACGGGCAACAACGCCTACGGCAACGGAACACAGTTCTTCATTGTGTACAAGGACACCGTTATCCCGGCGGACGCTGCCGGGGGCTACACCGTTGTGGGAAAGGTGACGTCCGGCCTGGACGTTGTGTCCAACATTGCAGCCGCGGGAATCACGCCGGGCACCAGCGACACGGACGGCGCGCCAAAACAACCAGTCACGATAGACTCGTTTTCTCTGAAGTAGGAAGCCGGGCTGTACAGGCCACGGTGAGCACGTGAGTATTTCCCTCCAAGCGAAAGACTTTTAGCGGTGACAGACAGTCAGAAATCCGACGAAACAGCAACAGACCTGACCGAAACGGCGGCGGCTTCGGACGCCAACGAAGGTACGGACGTACCTGCCGCCCAGTCCCCTGCGGCCCCGGAGGCTCCCGCGGCACCGGCACCTGCTCCCGGCCCGCGGCCGTCTGCACCCTCCCCCGCAGCCTTCGCATCGCGGCCCAAGCCGGCTGCCGCTGCCCCGGCCGCAGCTCCGGTTCCTGCCGCGCCCAGCACGTCTGTTGCCGAAGCGTCCAAATGGGGACGTGTGGAGGGAGACGGCCACGTCTACCTGAACATCGACGGCGGAGAGCACCCCGTCGGCCAGTACCCCGGCGTCAGCGACGACGAAGCCCTGCTTTACTTCGCGCGGAAGTACGACGACGTGGTGGCGCAGATCGTGCTGCTGGAGCAGCGGGTCAGCTCCAAGGCCCCCAGCACAGACATGCAGAAGACGGTGACGCACCTGCATGAACAGCTGGCCGAACGCAACATGGTGGGCGACCTCCGCGCGGCCGAGGCACGATTGGACAAACTGTCCGGCCAGATCGCCGAGCTGGAGAAGGCCGAAAAGGCCGAGCACGACGCCGTGCGCGCCTCCGAGCTGGCAGCGCGTGAAGCCATCGTTGCCGAGGCCGAACAGATTTCCGGCCAGGATCCGTCCCAGACGCAGTGGAAGACCTCCAGCGCCCGGATGAACGAGCTTTTTGAGAACTGGAAGGCAGCCCAGAAGAGCGGCGTGCGGCTGGGCCGCAGCAACGAAGACGCACTGTGGAAGCGGTTCCGTGCCGCCCGGACCGTCTTCGACCGCCACCGCCGGGCCTACTTCTCCCAGCTGGACAGCAACAACTCCGCCGCGAAGGCCGCCAAGGAGAAGCTGATTGCCGAGGCTGAGGCCTTGTCAACATCCACGGACTGGGGTTACGCCGCCGGCGAGTACCGCAGGCTGATGGATCAGTGGAAGGCGTCCCCGCGGGCCAGCCGCAAGGATGACGACGCGCTGTGGGCCAGGTTCCGTGCCGCCCAGGACGTCTTCTTCACCTCCCGCCAGGCCGCCAACGACGAGATCGACCAGGAATACGCCGCGAACCTCACGGTCAAGGAAGCGCTTCTGGAAGAGGCCAACACCATCCTCCCGGTCAAGGACCTGGCGGCGGCGAAGAAGGCACTCCAGTCCATCCGCGACCGTTGGGAAGAGGCAGGCAAGGTGCCCCGCGCCGACATGGGCCGGGTTGAGGCCGGCCTGCGGAAGGTGGAGGACGCCGTTCGCCAGGCGGAGGAAGAGCAGTGGCAGCGGTCCAACCCGGAGCGCAAGGCACGCACCAACAGCGCGCTGTCCCAGCTGGAATCAGCCATCGCAGGCCTTCAGGAAGACCTGGCCACGGCTGAGAAGAGCGGCAACGAGGGCAAGATCAAGGCGGCCCGCGAAGCCCTGGAGGCGCGCCAGGCCTGGCTCGACCAGATCCAGCGTTCGGCAAGCGAGCTCTCCTGACTTTTTCGGCCAGCTGACGCGCACAGGCCCTGTCCCGGTTATGTGCGTGCGGGCAGGATAGGGATATGGCGACACCACCAGTTCCCCCCGCCGGCGCTCTCCGCCCGGACCGCCAGGCCACCTCAGGCGACGCCGCCGTCATGCCCCGCTTTCCGGAGTTATACGCTCCGGGGATGCCCTTCGCGGGCCCCGAACTGCAGTCCCTCGCGGCAGACGGCCTGCTGGCCCGGTTCCATCAACAGGGCTACACCCTCCCGGGAGTCACCGCTTCTCCACAGCTGCGGGCCAGGGCGGCAGCCGGCGCGGTCCCGGCGCCAATCCGGCAACGGGTGGTGGCCGGGCGGATGACAGCAGCATGGATCTACGGATGCGCCGCGGAGCCTGACCGGCTGGCGCTGCTGGTGGACGCAAAACGGAGGGTGTCCAGCCTTCGGAATACCCGCGGCTGCACTCTGCATGAGGTCCGGCTGGGGCCCCTGGATGTGGTCAGCCTGGGCGGACTCATGGTCTCCAGCCCCTTGCGGACGGCACTTGATATCGCCCTGCATGTTGAACCAGAGCGAGCCGTTCCAGCCCTGGCCGGTCTCCTGGCACGCCCGCAGAAGGATGTGAAGCTTCGCCTTCTGGTACGCGCCATCGAGGCGACACCCCGGGTCCCACACAAACGCGCTGCCCTGGAAAAACTTGCCCGGCTAGCTCCGGCGTTTGTTCCCGGTGGTCCGGTAGACGTCGAAAACCCCGTCGATCCTGCGGACGGCGCTTAGTACGTGGCTGAGGTACTTGGGGTCGCCCATCTCGAAAGCGAACTTCGAGATGGCCACCCGGTCCGTGGAGGTGTGGACGCTGGCCGCGAGGATGTTCACGTGATTGTCGGAGAGTACACGCGTCACGTCCGAGAGCAGTGACTTGCGGTCCAAAGCCTCCACCTGGATTTCCACCAGGAAGACGCTGGACTGCGTAGGGGCCCAGTCCACATCGACGATCCGGTCCGGCTGGTCCTTCAGGTCGGAGATGTTGGTGCAGTCCGTGCGGTGCACGGAGACCCCGGACCCGCGGGTCACAAAACCAAGAATGGGGTCCGGCGGAACGGGTGTGCAGCACCGGGCGAGCTTGACCCAGACATCGCCCACGCCGCGCACCACCACGCCGGAGTCCGAGAAGCGGGCCTTCGTGACCTGCGTGGGGATGCTGACTTCTTCAACATCATCATCGGCGCTCTCGTTGCCGCCCAGGCTCTCGATGAGCTTCTCCATGACCGACTGGGCGGACGTGTGCCCGTCCCCCACGCCGGCGTACAGGCCCGAAATGTCGGCGTACTTGAACTCTTCCGCCACGGCGGCCAGCGCCTCATGGGTCATCAGGCGCTGCAGCGGAAGGTTCTGCTTCCGCATGGCCCGGGTCAGCAGTTCCTTGCCGCGGTCGATTGCCTCCTCGCGGCGTTCCTTGCTGAACCACTGGCGGATCTTGTTGCGCGCCCTGGCGCTCTTGACGAAGTGCTGCCAGTCCTGGCTCGGTCCGGCCCCCTCGGCCTTGGAGGTGAAGATCTCCACCCAGTCGCCGTGGTTAAGCTCGCTGTTGAGCGGCACCAGCTTGCCGTTGACCCTGGCGCCGATGGTGCGGTGGCCAACTTCCGTGTGTACGGCGTAGGCGAAGTCCACCGGCGTGGATCCGGCAGGCAAGGCCATGACTTCGCCCTTGGGCGTGAAGACGAACACCTCGCGGGCGTTGATTTCAAAGCGCAGCGAGTCCAGGAACTCGCCCGGGTCCGAGGTCTCCTGCTGCCAGTCCACCAGGGAACGCAGCCAGCCCATGTCGCCGTCGCGGGGACTGCCGGGACCGACTGCGGTGCGGTTGGGCTGGTCCTTGTACTTCCAGTGGGCCGCCACGCCGTATTCTGCCCGTCGATGCATCTCATGGGTGCGGATCTGGATTTCCACCGGCTTGCCGCCGGGGCCGATCACCGTGGTGTGCAGCGATTGGTACATGTTGAACTTGGGCATCGCGATGTAGTCCTTGAACCTGCCGGGCAGCGGGTTCCAGCGCGAATGCATGATGCCCAGGGCGGCGTAGCAGTCCCGGACCGAGTCCACCAGGACGCGGACGCCCATGAGGTCGTTGATGTCGTCGAAGTCCTTGTCGCGGACGATCATCTTTTGGTAGATCGAGTAGTAGTGCTTGGGCCGTCCCGTGATGGTCGCCTTGATCCGGGCGGTGCGCAGGTCCTCGGTAATCTGGTCGCGGATCACCCCCAGGCTCTTTTCCCGCTCAGGGGTCCTGTCCCCCACCATCCGGACGATCTCTTCGTACACTTTGGGGTAAAGCGCCGCGAACGACAGGTCCTCAAGTTCCCACTTGATGGTGTTCATACCCAGTCGGTGCGCCAGCGGAGCGAAGATTTCAAGGGTTTCACGCGCTTTGCGGGCTGACGACTCGGCAGATACGAAGCGCCAGGTGCGGGCGTTGTGCAACCGGTCAGCAAGTTTGATCATCAGGACGCGGATGTCCTTGGCCATGGCCACGACCATTTTGCGGACCGTCTCCGATTGGGCGGCCTCGCCGAAACTGACCTTGTCCAGCTTGGTGACGCCATCAACGAGCATGGCCACTTCCGGCCCGAAGTCCCGTTTGAGGTCCGCAAGCGTGTAGGGGGTGTCTTCCACCGTGTCATGGAGGAGGGCCGCGGCCAGCGTGGTTCCGCTGAGGCCCAGCTCAGCAAGGATGGTGGCCACGGCCACCGGATGGGTGATGTATGGGTCGCCGCTCTTGCGTTTCTGGCCCCGATGGCTGCGTTCGGCTACGTCGAAGGCCCGCTGGATGAGGTCGAAGTCCTCTTTGGGATTATTGGCGCGCACTGTCCGGAGCAGCGGCTCAAGGATGGGCGAGTAGGTTGCGGTGCCCCGGCCGGTCAGGCGGGCCAGGCGGGAGCGGGTGCGTTCACGGCGGCCAGGGAATGTGGCACGGGATCCCGAGTTGTCCACGGGGACCAGGGAACCGGGGCGCGCCGGGGCTGCCGAACCGGCCTGTACACCGGCAGGACTCTTTTCTTCCTGTGCCGTTGGCGCCGCCGCCGAACGTTCTTCCAATGAAGCACCCCTCACCACCGTTTAATTACCCCAGTCTATTCCTCAAGGCACCCACTTTTATAACCGGGAGAGAATAGGAAGAGGCCGGGCAGCGCACAGTGTGCGCTGCCCGGCCTCTTCCGGATCACAGGACGGCCGGCGCGGGCTTGTCAGGCCTTGGCCGGCGATGCCGGGGCCGACCGTTCCCCTGCCCCGGCCCGGCGTTGCTGCACGCGCCGCGCCTGCTTGACCAGGTCCGGTTCGCCCTGCCGGAGCCATGCGTACATCGGGGCGGCAACGAAAATGGTGGCCGCGGTGCCGATCAGGATCCCGACGAACAAGGCCAGCGACAGGTCCCGCAGGGTTCCTGCCCCCAGGAGCCCTGCACCAATGAACAGGATGGCGCCCACGGGAAGGATAGCCACCATCATGGTGTTGATGGACCGCACCAGCGTTTGGTTGACGGCGAGGTTTACTTCCTCGGCGAAGGTGCGCCGCGTGGACGCATCAATGCCCGAGGTGTTCTCACGGATCTTATCGAAGACCACCACGGTGTCGTACAGCGAGTAGCTCAAGACGGTCAGGAAGCCGATGATGGCCGAGGGCGTGACCTCGAAATCGCTCAGCGCGTACACCCCGGCAGTGATGAACATGGTCACAGCCATGCCGGCGAGGGCAGAGACGGACATCTTCCACGTGCGGAAGTACAGGGCCATCAGGAGCGCCGCAAGCAGAACGAACACCACCAAACCGATCAATGCCTGCTTGGTCACGTCAGCACCCCAGGTAGGTCCAACGAACGTGGAGGTCACCTCGTTGTCGGTGACGCCGTACGCCCCGGTGAGCCCCTGCTTGATCCGGAGGGTTTCGTCGTCGGTCAGCTTGTCCGTCTGGATCCGCATGGTGTTGCCGGCCACGTTGGCCACCCGCGGAACGCTGCCGGACACCACGTCCGTGACAGCCTTCTCGCCGACAGTGGCATCTGTGGTCTTGACGTTCGAAACCGTGAACTCGGAGCCGCCACGGAACTCGATGCCGAGGTTGAAGCCGCCCTTGGCCACCGGGATGATGATGGAAAGGGCCACTCCCACCGCGGCGATGATGAACCAGATTTTCTTGGCGCCGACGAAGTCGTAGGAGCGTTTGCCGGTGTAGAGCTCGTTGCCGAAAGTGGCGAAGCCTGACATTACTTGTTCTCCTTCGCGGAGGTCTTGGACGAGCCAGCCAGCTGTTCCTGCTTCTCTGCCAAACGCCGTTCGGCGATGGTCATGCGTCGCTCAGCCTCTGCAGCCGCCCCGGTGTTCTTGGTCCGAACCAGCGCAGGCTTGTCTTCCGGTGTTCGGATGCGTCCTGCACCGCGGTACAGCGGCACGGCGCCCAGCCGTTCTGGATCCAGGCCGGAGAACTTGTGTCCTTCACCGAAGAAGCGCGTGCGGGCCAGGAGCTGCAGCGTGGGGTGGGTGAACATGAACACCACGATGAGGTCGGCGATGGCGGTCAGGCCCAGCGTGAAGGCGAAACCGCGCACGTTGCCCACGGCAACGAAATACAGCACGAGGGCCGCAAGCAGGTTGACGGCCTTGGAGGCCAGGACGGTCCGCTTGGCGCGCTTCCAGCCGTTTTCGACGGCGGACACCAGTCCGCGCCCTTCGCGCAGTTCGTCGCGGATTCGCTCGAAGTAGACGATGAAGGAGTCTGCCGTCTGGCCAATGGCCACGATGATGCCTGCCACGCCGGCCAGCGAAAGACGATAGTTCTCGGTCCAGCCGAGGATGGCGATGGCGAGGTACGTCAGGGCGCCTGCCACCACCAGGGAGGCGATGGTGACGAAGCCGAGGGCACGGTACTGGAACAGCGAGTACACCACCACAAGCAGGAGCCCGATCAGGCCGGCCAGCAGGCCCATCCGCAACTGCTCCCCACCGAGGGTGGCGGAGATCTGCTGTTCGCTCTGGATGTCGAAGCTGATGGGCAGTGCGCCGAACTTCAACTGGTCTGACAGTGCCTTGGCGGTCTGCTCGGTGAAGCCGCCGGTGATCTGGGGACGTCCGTCGGTGATCACTGCCAGCGCGCGCGGCGCGGAAATGACCTGGTCGTCCAGGACGATGGCGAACTGGGACTTCGGGTCGGTGCCCGATTGACCGCCGGCGGCCACGTAGAACTGGTTCAGGCGCTCGGTGACGTCTTTGAACTTTGCTGTTCCTTCGGCGTCGAACTGGATGTTGACGGCCCAGTCATTGGTGACGGCACCCTGCGCACCCTGCTGCAGCTGGAAGGACGACGTGACGATGTTGCTGCCCTTGACCTCCACGGGACCCAGGATGTACTTGATGGCCGGAGACTTGGCGGTGGCAGGCTCGCAGGTGACCAGCGGCTTGGTGGGATCCGAACGCTGGGACTTCTCGGCGGCGGCACTGTTGCAGTCCAGTGCCTCGAACTGCTTGTAGATGTCAGGGGTGATCCAGTTGGTGTCGCTGCTGTTGGCGGGCTGGGCCGTGGGCTTGGGCAGCTTGTCATCCGGCGTCCGCGACTCCGGCGGCACCGCTGCTCCGTCTCCGTTGAGAAGGACGGGGCGGAAGTTCATGTCCGCGGAGGCCTGGATCAGGTTGCGGGTTTCTGCGGAGGGCGTGCCGGGAAGGCTGACCACCACGTTGCGCCCTGACTGGGTGCTGATTTCAGCTTCCGAAACGCCGGAGCCGTCGACGCGCTGGCGGATGATCGCCACGGCCTGGTTGAGTTGCTGTTCGTTGATGTCCGAACCGCCCTCGACCTTCGGGGCGAGGATCATCTGGGTGCCGCCCTCAAGGTCCAGGGCGAGTTTGGGTGCCCAGCTGGCCTGTCCGACGGCGGTCCCGCCGGCCAGGACTGCAGTCAGCGCTGCCAGGAGTACGCCAAGCCAGACCAGGACGCGGAGCCCCGGCTTCTTGCGGCCAGTTCGTGCCATTGTCGATCTTTCTCTTATTCGCGGAGGAACCGCCGGCGCGGGCTGCTGCCTGCGCCGGCGGTGGTCCGCAGCGGTAGAGGGAGGAAAGGGGCCAGCGGGCCTAGCTGTCCTTCTTGCCCTCGTCGTTGAGGCGCTTCAGGGTTTCTTCGGGGGTCTCGGTACCCGTGGCCGTGCTTCCGGTCTCCCCAAAGGTGAGCGAGGAAGCGTCGTTCGGTACCACCGGCGAAACGGCAGCGGGCCCGCCGGTTTCGGCCGCGGGTTCCACGGCTGGCTCCACGACCTTGGTAACTGCCTGGCGGTGGACGGTGGCCAGGTTTCCGGGGGAAAGTTCAAGGGTGACCTTGTTTTCGGCCTCGTCGATGTCAACGATCCGGCCGAAAAGACCAAAGCTGGTCATGACCTCCACGCCCGGGGCGAACTTCGACTGGAGCTCTGCCTGCTGCTGCTGCGTCTTCTTGTTGCGGCGGAACATCATGAAGATGAACACGCCGAGCATGACGAACAGGAGAATTGACATTGGATCCAAGGGGGAATTCCGTTCTTTTGCGGGTGCAGCTGGTTTACCAGCGACGTCGGCTTCGCTTCGGCCGGGGCTGGCATGATGCAGGCAGAGCGCCTGACAACTACTTCCCCAAGCGACGGGGGCGTCAGGGCCTCCCGCGAAACAAAGACCCGAACGTGCCGGGCGTCATACCAGTCTAGAGGGAAAAGCTGAAGGGAGCCTGCTATTGGGCGTCCGGGGCCAAGTCTGCGGCCGGGGACTCATCTGCGCCGGCTTCAAAAAGGTCGAGTTGCTCCTGTGCGAAGACACCGGCCGGGACGGCGTAGCCCAGGTGCGTCCATGCTGCCGCCAGGGCGATCCTTCCCCGGGGGGTGCGTCCAAGCAGGCCTTCACGGACCAGGAAGGGCTCGGCGACCGTCTCCACGGTTTCGGTCTCTTCGCCGACGGCGATGGCGAGGGTGGACAGACCCACGGGACCGCCGCCGAATTTGGTGATGAGGGCGTCAAGGACTGCCCGGTCCAGCCGGTCCAGTCCCTTCTTGTCCACTTCATACATATCCAGGGCAGCGGAGGCGGACCTGGCATCGATTTGTTCCACACCATGCACCAGCGCCCAGTCCCGGACGCGGCGCAGCAGTCGATTGGCGATGCGCGGGGTCCCACGGGAACGGCCGGCGATTTCGGCGAACCCGGCGGAATTGACTTTGAGGTCCAGCAGCCCTGCGGAGCGGCGAAGGACCAGCTCCAGCTCGGGAACGGAGTAGAACTCGAGGTGTCCGGTGAAGCCGAACCGGTCCCGGAGAGGACCCGGGAGCAACCCGGCGCGGGTGGTGGCACCCACCAGGGTGAAAGGTGGCAGCTCGAGAGGAATGGCGGTGGCACCGGCGCCTTTGCCCACCACGATGTCCACCCGGAAGTCCTCCATGGCCATGTACAGCATTTCCTCGGCCGGCCGGGACATGCGGTGGATCTCGTCGAGGAACAGTACCTCGCCCTCGGACAGCGAGGACAGGATGGCCGCGAGGTCGCCGGCGTGCTGGATGGCCGGTCCGCTGCTGAGGCGCAGCGGGGCGTTCATTTCCGCGGCAACGATCATGGCAAGGGTGGTCTTGCCCAGGCCCGGCGGACCGGAGAACAGCACGTGGTCCGCCGTCCGTCCGCGCATCCGGGAAGCCTGAAGCACCAGCGACAGCTGCTTGCGCACCCGGTGCTGGCCAACGAAGTCGTCCAGGTTCTTGGGCCGGAGCGCGGCCTCGATGGCCCGCTCCTCCGGCTCCTCCCCCGCGGCAACCAGCGAGTGTTCAGCCACGGGTGCCTACGCGGTTGCCGGCGCGCGCGCCGTCCTGGCCCAGCCAGCGGAGGGTGGTGCGCAGGATTTCCGGGACGTTGCCGCGGAAGGACACCTCAGGATCGTCGGCCAGGGCTTTGTCGATACTGGCGGAGGCGTCTTTCTCGGACCAACCCAGGCTTGTCATGGCGGCCACCACCTGGGGCTTCCAGGCGGCTTCTGCCGGGGTGGCGGCACCGGGCGCTGCCGGGGTTCCATGGGGGACGAGCTTCCCGGCCAGTTCCAGCACGATCCGGCCGGCCACCTTGGGCCCGATTCCGGGGACTTTGGTGAAGGTCTTGCTGTCCCCTGTGTGCGCTGCGACGCGGATGGCTTCAGGATCATGCACCGCCAGGACTGCCAAAGCCAAGCGGGGGCCGACACCGCTGACACTGAGCAGGATGTCGAATACCTCGCGTTCGTCATCGGAAGCGAAGCCGAAAAGCGTCAACGAGTCTTCCCTGACGATCAGGGAGGTGAACAGCTGCCCCTGGTCACCCACCCGCAGCCGGCTGAGGGTCTGCGGCGTGGCGTAGACACTCATGCCCGCGCCGTTGAGGTCAATCACTGCCGTTGACAGGCCAACGTGCGCTACGGTTCCGCGGAGGAAACTGATCAAGGCCGGGCTCCCGTTATTCTGCCGGACCCTATATCGTGGCCCCGGCTATCCGAACATATCTACGAATACCCTAGCAAGCAGCAGGGACAATCAGCGTGCGCGGCGCGCCTTGGCCTCGGCTTCGGCCCACGCCCGCTGGGCAGGCGTGAGCGATGAACTGCCGGGGCCGGTGGTTGCCACGGCCGCCCCGCTTCCGGCCCGCCACGCGTGCGTGATGGCCAGTGCCAGGGCGTCGGCAGCGTCAGCCGGACGCGGCGGGGCATCAAGCCGGAGGATCTTGGTGACCAACTTGGTCACGGCGTCCTTGTTGGAGGACCCGCTTCCGGTCACCGCCGCCTTGACCTCCGACGGCGTATGCAGCGCCACCGGTATTCCCCGCCGGGCCGCCGCCGCGATGACCACGCCGGAGGCCTGGGCAACGCCCATCACGGTGCTGACGTTGAGCTGCGAGAAGACGCGCTCGACGGCGAGGACCTCCGGTTCGTAGCGGTCCAGCCATTCGTCAATGGCGGTGGCGATCACCAGCAGGCGCCGGTCGAGGCTCTCGTCCGGGGACGTGCCCACGACGCCGACGGCCACCATGCTGGCGCGGCGGTTCCGCTCGACATCCACCACACCGATGCCGCACCGGGTGAGGCCGGGGTCGACGCCGAGGACGCGGAGGGTCACGCCTGCACCCGCGCCCCGGGCGCAGCCGGTTCCAGCCCGGGCGGCCGATTACCTGGCAAGGCCGGACGTCACTCTGATTCCAGGGCAGCCTGGACTTCGTCGCTGAGGTCGGCGTTGCTGTACACGTTCTGCACGTCGTCGAGGTCCTCGAGGGCGTCGGCGAGCTTGAGGAACTTGCGCGCGCCGTCCACATCGAGCTCGACCTGCATTGACGGCACGAACTCCACCTCGTCCGTGTCGTATTCGATGCCGGCTTCCGTCAGCGCTTCACGGATGGCCTGGAGGTCGCCCGGTTCCGAGTGGATCTCGAAGGTCTCGCCGTTGTCCTTGACTTCCTCCGCGCCCGCGTCCAGGACTGCCATCAGGACGTCATCCTCGCTCAGGCCGTTCTTGGGCAGGTTCACCACGCCCTTGCGGGTGAAGAGGTAGCTGACCGAACCGGGGTCGGCGATGGTGCCGCCATTGCGGGAGATGGCCAGGCGCACTTCGGAGGCCGCACGGTTCTTGTTGTCGGTAAGGCACTCGATCAGCAGGGCCGAGCCCTGGGGCCCGCGGGCCTCGTACATGATTTCGGTGTAGTCCACCACTTCGCCGGTGAGGCCGGCGCCGCGCTTGATGGCGCGGTCGATGTTGTCGTTGGGAACCGACGTTTTCTTGGCCTTGGTGACAGCCAGTTCCAGGCCGGGGTTGCCGGCGAGGTCCGGTCCGCCCATGCGGGCGGCAACTTCGATGTTCTTGATCAGCTTGGCAAACGACTTGGCGCGGCGGCTGTCAATGATCGCCTTTTTGTGCTTGGTCGTTGCCCATTTGGAGTGGCCTGACATGGCTTTACGCTTCTCCTCTGATCATTCGGATAAAAAGTTCATGTACGCGTTTTTCGCCGGTCACTTCCGGATGGAAGGAGGTGGCCAGCAGCTGGCCGGAACGCACTGCGACAATTCTAGCCGCCCCGGGGAGCGATACGGCGTGCGACGCCTGCCCGGGGTCCGCCGGTTCCACCTGGGCCAGGACCTCCACGTCCGGCCCCACGCGCTCCACCCAGGGACCGCGAATAAAGACCGCGTGCACCGGTTCCACGCCGGATTCGGTGGCGCTGAAGTCCAGGCCCTTGAAGTCCAGGGCGGTTTCGAAGGACTCACGCTGCCGGCCGAACGCGTTCCGGCGGACGGTGATGTCCAGGCCGCCGAAGGTCTGTTGGGGCGCGCCGGACAGATCGGTTGCGGGGTCGGCGATGTCCGAGGCGAGCAGGATCATGCCTGCGCAGGATCCATAGACGGGCAGTCCCTCGGCGATGTACTTGCGGAGGGGGTCGGCAAGCTCGAACGCCCGTGCGAGCTTATCGATGGCGGTGGATTCGCCACCTGGAATGATGAGACCGTCCAGGCCGTCCAGTTCCTCCGGACGGCGTACGGGCACGGCCTGGGCGCCTGTGTCCTGCGCGGCACGCAGGTGCTCGCGGAAGTCTCCCTGGAGGGCCAGGACGCCAATCTTCAGGCCCGAACCCACGCGTGCAGGAGCAGCAGATGGGGGATTAATCATCCCTCCAGCATACGGGCCGTGAAGGATGGCCGAAGCCGCGGGCACGCGGCCGGCAAAGGTTGCATGCCCCTGCTGGGATATATTCAAAACATGGTCTTCTTCACTGTTCCGCTCGGCAAGCTGGTCCGCAGGGTCTCCCGGCTCCGGGGTGGCGGATCCGCCCTCCCAGGCCTGGTGGTCGAGAAAATCGACCCCGGCTTCATGCGGCGGACGCTCACCACCCTGCCACACGGTGTTGCGGTGGTCAGCGGCACGAACGGCAAGACCACCACCACCAAAATGGTGGTTGAGCTGCTGGAAAGCCAGGGCCTGAAGGTGTTCACCAACCGCACCGGGAGCAACTTCACGCGGGGCGTGGCGGCTGCCCTCCTGGGCGAGGTTGACTGGCGCGGGAGGCTGGACGCAGACGTCGCTGTCCTGGAGCTGGACGAAGCACATGCCGTCCATTTCGTGAACAGTGTCCCGCCCCGGTACTGCCTGCTCCTCAATGTGCTGCGTGACCAGCTGGACCGCTTTGGCGAGATCGACAAGACCGCGCAGCTGCTGCAGCATATCGCCGCCAAAACCACCGGAACGGTTGTCCTGAACCGTGAAGACCCAAGGGTCGCCAGGATCGCGGACACCCTGACGGGACAGGAGGTCAAGTACTTCGGCCTTGACCACTCCCTGCTGGGCACCTTTCCTAACGACGACGACATGCGCGCCGCCCCCGGCAGCCCTGCTCCGGCGGCCCTGCCGGAAAAGCCCGCCGCCGACGTCGTACTCCGTAAGGTGGGCGCGGACAGCGCCGAGTTTGAGTACGACGGCGGGACGGTCACCACGGCGATGAAGCTGCGCGGCGTCTACAACATCTTCAACGCCGCCGCCGCCCTGACGCTGGCCCGGAGCATCTGCGGAGCGGGCGCCGCAACAGCTGACCACGCCACGTTGCTGGAGGCGCTGTCCCGGGTAGCCCCGGCTTTCGGCCGCGGTGAAAGTCTCACCGTGGAGGGCCAGCCGCTGGACCTGGTGCTGGTGAAAAACCCGAGCGGTTTCCGCCTGGGGTTGAAGTCCTTCCCCGCCGCCGGTTATGCCACCATGATTGCCATCAACGACAACTACGCGGACGGCCGCGACATGTCCTGGCTGTGGGATGTCGAATTCGACTCCCTCCGCGAGGGCGGGGTGGACGTTTTGACCGGGTCACGGGCCTACGACATGGCACTTCGGCTGCAGTATGACCAGGTTCCCGTCGGAGCGGTGGAAACGGATATTCCCGCGGCGCTGGCAGCGTTCGTCCGGGAGGGCCGGGGCAAGCCCAAGCGCATCTTCTGCACCTACACTGCCATGCTGGCCATCCGCCGCGAACTGTCCAAAATCACCACCGTGGAGGTTGTCTCGTGAACCAGGCAGAAGCAGCGGCCATGGACGGCCGGTCCAAGGGCACCATCCGCGTGGTGCAGCTGTACCCGCGCGACATGAACATCTACGGCGACTGGGGCAACGCCCTGGTCCTGCAGCGGCGCATCCAGTGGCACGGCTACACCCCTGAACTGCTTGAGTACAACGTCGGCGATCCCTTCCCGGAGGACGTGGACATCATCGTCGGCGGCGGCGGCCAGGACAGCGGCCAACTGGTCATCCAGGATGACCTGCAGGCCCGGGCCGGGCAACTGAAGGACCTGGCGGAGGACGGCGCACCCATGCTTGTCATCTGTGGCCTTTACCAGCTTTTCGGCCGGTTCTTCAAGACCCGCACGGGCGCGGTCATCCCGGGCATCGGCATCCTTGACGTGGAAACACACGGCACTGATGAGCGCCTGATCGGCAACGTCAAGGTGTCTACCCAGGAGTTCGGCGAGGTCCTGGGCTACGAGAACCACAGCGGCCAGACGACCCTGGGCACTGGGGTCCGCCCGCTCGGCACCGTACCCAAGGGCACGGGAAACAACAGCAACGACGGCCATGAGGGTGCCCGCTACCGCAACATAGTGGCCAGCTATTTGCACGGCTCGCTGCTGCCCAAGAACCCGGCCATTGCGGACTTCCTCATCCGCACGGCCGCTGAGCGCAAGTTTGGCAGCTTTTCCCCCGGCAACCCGGACGACACTTACGCTCTCCTGGCCCGCGAGCACGCCGGTCGCCGTCCCCGCTGACCCGCAAAAGGGCCGCAGGAACAGGCGGTTTCAGGGGCGCCCTACCGCCATTGGAAGTACTCCCGGTGGATGTTGGCGCGGCGCACACCTGCCGCCCGGAAGCCCTTCCGGAACTGCCGCAGCATGGCGTCAGGGCCACCCATGAAGACGGACAGATGGCGCGGCTCCGTGTCCACCGCCGCGATGACCGCCTCCGGTGTCAGCCTCCCATCCCTTCCCGTGTCAACAAGATGGACTGCCAGCCGCGGATGGTTCCGGGCGATGGCGGTGATCTCGTCCGCGAACGGGGACTGCCCAGCCGAGGTAACGAATAAGTGGACGTCTTCCTGGAGTTCCCCGTCAAGGGACCGCAGCCAGCTGAGGAAAGGCGTGATGCCCACGCCACCGGCAATCCATACCTGATGGGCAGTGCCGCGATGCCTGTCGAAACGGCCATAGGGTCCACCCACCACCGCAGGCATTCCCGGCTGGACCACATCGGGGAGCCTTGTGGTGTGGTCACCCAGGGCTTTGACGGTAATGCTGATCCCGCCTTCCGGGGCGGGGCCCGAGATGGAGAACGGATGCCGCTGCCAGCCATCCGCCGTCTCGAGATAGACCATGGCGAACTGTCCGGGCTTGAAGGCCAACGGACGCCCGAGAGGCCGGAGTGCAACCTCCAGCAGGTCCGGCGCAACCGGCCGCACCGCTGCCACCTGGTAGTCGTGGTGCGGCAGGAAGCGCCGCGCCAGCAACTCACGGTAGGCGTAAAACGCAAGTCCCGTTCCGCCGATGGCCACGTAGCTCCACCGCAGCGCGGGAACTGCCTCGAAGGCGCTGGCATCGAGCAGTCCGTGCAGGAAGCCCGCCGCCAGGAACAGGCCGGTGAGCCGATGGAAACCCCGCCACCGTTCGTAGCCACCCAGCAGGCGGGCCAGCAGCCGGGCCGGCCGTGTTTGCAGCGTGGCCACCACCAGCTGGCGGACAGGCGCCGGAAGCATGGTGCGCCAGCGCGGCAGGATGGCCCACACCGCCAGGGCCGTGAGGCCGCAAATAGCCACTACCGCCAGGGTCTTTCCGAGGCTGGTGGCCTCCGGATTGGACGCCATTTCTATGTGCGGCAGGAGCAGGACGGTTGCGGTGATGGCCACCCTGCGATGCCAGATGGCGGCGTGGTCGATCCCGCCGAAGACCGGCTCGACATGTGGAAGGGTGCTGACCAGGACCAGTGCGATTGAGTACAGCAGAACTGATTCCCCGCCGAACAACTGCCCCACGTGTCCCAGGACAGGTTCACTGGCCGGACGCGCCAGGTACCAAAAGATGCCATAGGCAGCCACCAGCGCCAGGATAACGGCGGGTCCCACCCACCGGAACGGTAAGCCCGCCAAGGCACTCCCCGACCTCGTGCCGCGTTCGGCCATGGACCTGGCTCCCTTCGTCAGTGCCCAACCCCAGCGCTGCCAAGCATGACGCACAGAATGCGGCCCGGACTGGACCCCATAGCGGCCATTGTAGGGATGGACGCTGGGAACACGGGCATTTTTGGACGATTGAGAAGCGTTGCACCTTGTGAAAGGTTTACCCCATGACGAACCCCCTTCTTTCCGCCAGTCCCCTGCCCTACGCCCTCCCGCCTTTTGTGGGGATTACGGTGGAGCAGTACCGCGAAGCGATAGAAGCGGGGCTTGGTGCGCACCTGGACGAGATCAAGGGCATCGTCGGCAACAGCGAACCAGCCACGTTCGCTAATACGGCCCTCGCAATGGAACGGTCCGGGCAGTTGCTGAACCGCGCAGCCGCCGCCTTCTTCACCCTGGTGTCAGCGGATGCTTCGCCGGAGATCCGGGAACTCGAATCGGACCTTTCCCCGAGGTTCTCCGCCCACCAGGACGAGGTATTCCTCAACAGGCAGCTGTTCGATCGTTTTGCCGCCATTGATACCGCGGGCCACGACTCGGAATCCGCCCGCCTTGTGGAGGAATACCTTAAGGAGTTCCGGCAGTCCGGAATCCAGCTGGATGCGCCGGGCCAGGAGCGGCTGCGTGCCATCAACAGGCAACTGGCCCGGCTGGGCACGGAGTTCGGTCAGCGGGTGAAGGAAGGGATTAAGTCCGCGGCACTGCTGCTCGAGGATGAGCAGGACCTGGCGGGCCTGCCGGCTGACGAGGTGGCAGCCGCCGCTGAGGCTGCCCGGTCCGCCGGGCACGACGGCAAGTACCTGCTCACCCTGATCCAGCCGGGGAACCAGCCAGCACTGGCCGCGCTTGGGAACCGGGACGTCCGCCGTCGTCTGTTTGAAGCGTCCGTGGCAAGGGGCAGCGGCGGCGGCAGCCTCGATGTCCTGGATCTGGCCCGGGAGATGGCCGGACTTCGGGCGGAGAAGGCCCAGTTGTTGGGCTTCGCCAACTACGCCGAACTTGTGGCGGACCGCCAGACGGCACCGGACTTCGAGGCGGTGCGGACCATGCTCAACGGGATTGCACCGGCTGCCGTCCGAAATGCCGACGCCGAGGCTGCGGCCCTGGCTGAGGTTGCCGGACACCCCCTGGAGCCGTGGGACTGGGCCTACTATTCGGCGAAGGTGCGGCGCCAGAAATACGACGTCGACGAACATGCTCTGCGCCCGTACTTTGAACTGGACCGGACCATCAGGGACGGCGTGTTCTTTGCCGCCACGTCCCTGTATGGAGTCACCTTCCACGAGCGGACCGACCTGCGTGCCTATCACCCGGATGTGCGCATCTGGGAGGTCCGGAATGGGGACGGCAGCGGCCTGGGCCTGTTCCTGGGCGATTACTATGCCCGTGAATCCAAACGCGGCGGGGCATGGATGAACTCGCTCGTGGACCAGTCGGCCCTGCTCGGCACCAAACCCGTGGTGGTCAACACCTTGAACATCTCCAAGCCGCCGGCAGGTGAACCCGCACTCCTGACCCTGGACGAAGTCCGCACCCTGTTCCACGAGTTCGGCCACGCCCTGCACGGACTGTTCTCCGACGTGGCCTATCCGCGTTTTTCCGGCACCGCAGTGCCTCGGGATTTCGTGGAGTACCCGTCCCAGGTGAACGAAATGTGGCTCCTGTGGCCGGAAGTGTTGTCGAATTACGCGCGGCACTATGTCAGTGGCGAGCCGCTGGCGCAGGACATCGTGGACCGGCTTGACGCATCCGCGCTTTGGGGCGAAGGGTTCGCAACCACCGAGTACCTGGGAGCCGCCCTGCTCGACCTCGCTTGGCACACACTGGAGCCGGACAACATTCCGGACGACGCCCCAGAGTTCGAGGCAAAGGCCCTCGCAGCGGCAGGCATCGCGCATCCGCTGATCCCGCCGCGTTACCGGACCGGCTACTTCCAGCACATTTTCGCCGGCGCCGGCTATGCGGCGGGGTACTACTCCTACATCTGGAGCGAAGTCCTCGACGCGGACACGGTGGAGTGGTTCAAGGAGCACGGCGGACTCACCAGAAGCAACGGCGAACGCTTCCGCCAGGAGCTCCTCAGCCGCGGCAACAGCCGGGACCCCCTGGAGTCCTTCCGGATCCTGAGAGGCCGAGACGCGGACCTGGCCCCGCTGCTAAAGCGCCGAGGCCTCGAGTAACCCCATCGATTGCTGAGTAATTGTCGTTTAGCGCCCGGAATACGACAATTACGGAGCAATCGATTTAAAAGAACGACGCCGGTCCCCCACCAACAAATGGTGAGGAACCGGCGTCGTCACAAAATCACAAGGCGACCCAATGCGTCGGACGGCGTTACCCGGCAGCGTGCGTAAAAGGGGCCCCGCGCCCCAGCCAGCGGCGAAAGCTGCCAAAGGAGCGCGGGGAATAGCACGCAGAGGGTGACGCCGCCCGGCGCCCGAGGCGCCGAAAAGGGAGAGAGTTACCAGCCGCGCTCGGCGAGTCGGTGCGGCTGGGGGATCTCGTCGACGTTGATGCCCACCATGGCTTCGCCCAGCCCGCGGGAGGCCTTGGCGATGACGTCGGGGTCGTCGTAGAAGGTGGTGGCCTTGACGACGGCGGCGGCGCGCTGGGCGGGGTTGCCGGACTTGAAGATGCCTGAGCCGACGAACACGCCGTCGGCGCCGAGCTGCATCATCATGGCGGCGTCAGCGGGGGTGGCGATGCCGCCTGCGGTGAACAGCACCACGGGGAGCTTGCCGGCCGCGGCAACTTCCTTGACAAGTTCGTACGGGGCCTGCAGTTCCTTGGCGGCAACGTAGAGCTCGTCCTCGGGCAGGGAGGACAGCTTGGCGATCTCGGAGCGGATCTTGCGCATGTGCCCGGTGGCGTTGGAGACGTCGCCGGTGCCGGCCTCGCCCTTGGACCGGATCATGGCCGCGCCCTCGTTGATGCGGCGCAGGGCCTCACCGAGGTTGGTGGCACCGCAGACGAAGGGAACCTTGAAGTTCCACTTGTCGATGTGGTTGACGTAGTCGGCCGGGGTGAGGACCTCGGACTCGTCGATGTAGTCGACGCCGAGGGACTGCAGGACCTGGGCCTCGACGAAGTGGCCGATGCGGGCCTTGGCCATGACCGGGATGGACACGGCGTCGATGATCTGGTCGATCATGTCGGGGTCGGACATGCGGGACACGCCGCCCTGGGCACGGATGTCGGCCGGAACGCGCTCCAGCGCCATGACCGCCACGGCACCGGCGTCTTCGGCGATGCGGGCCTGCTCGACGTTGACGACGTCCATGATGACGCCGCCCTTGAGCATCTCGGCCATGCCGCGCTTCACGCGGCTGCTGCCCGTGACGCTGTTCGCGGACGAACCGGCCTCGTTGCTTACATCAGGTGTAGACACAAAAACCCCTATGGGTAGACAGATGATCTTCGCCGGGCATGCGGCGGCAGCTGCCGGACGTGCACGCACCGATTGCCGGGTCCGTTGACCGGGCACTTATATACTAGTCCCCTGTTGCCCGGGGAACTTAATCAGGCTTAATCAGCCGGAGTGGGTTCTGCCAGGGCCTGCCGGCGCACCGAGGCCACCCGCTGCGCGACGGTGACAAGGCTCGCGGCTGCCAGCAGAACCAGCGTCACCAGGAGCACCACCGGCGGGAGCCCAAGCCCCGTCAGGCCCGTCACCACCAGGACGGAGACCAGGCGTTCGGCCCGCTCCGCAATCCCGACATTGGCGGTGAATCCCAGCGACTCCGCTTTCGCCCTGGCGTACGAGACAACCATGCCAAGGACAAGGCAAAGAAGCGCGGAGACAGCGATGGGGGTGTTGCTGCCGCCGGTGAAGAACCAGACGGACACGCCCGCGAACAACGCGCCGTCGGCGATCCGGTCCAGCGTTGAGTCGAGGAAGTTTCCCCAGCGGCTCTTCACGTTCTGCATCCGGGCCATGATCCCGTCGAGGACATCCGAGAATATGAATGCGGTAATGAAGAGGGTGCCCCAGAAGAGCTGGCCCAGGGGGTAGAAGACGAGGGCTCCAGCAGCCACGCCGGCAGTGCCGAGGATGGTCACCGCATCCGGGGAGACGCCGATCTTCAGGAGCCAGCGGGCCAGCGGGGTAAACAGCGCGGTGAAGAAGCCGCGGGCATGCTTATTCAGCATCCGACTCCCCGGGCCACGCGTCGGACACCTGCTGCCGGACCTCGTCAAGGGTCTGGGTGATGGCCTTCGTCTGGGCGATGATGGGGAAGAAATTTCCGTCGCCGCCCCATCGTGGAACGATGTGCTGGTGCAGGTGGGCCGAAATGCCGGCGCCCCCCACCACCCCCTGGTTCATGCCAAGGTTGAACCCGCCTGGATTGGACACTTTGCGCAGGACGCGCATGGCGGTCTGGGTCAGGTCGGCAAACTCGGCTGTTTCCTCAACCGTGAGGTCTGTGTAATCCGGGATATGCCGGTACGGGCAAACCAGCAGGTGGCCCGGGTTGTACGGGAAGAGGTTCAGCACCACGTAGCAGGTCCTGCCACGGTGCACGATGAGCGCCTCTTCGTCGGTGCGGCTGGGGCCTACGCAGAAAGGGCAGTCGTTTTCGTTCTTGAACTGGTGCTGGCCGCCCTTGATGTAGGCCATGCGGTGCGGAGTCCACAGGCGCTGGAAGGCGTCCGGGACACCGGCGAGGGCAAAGTCGTCGGTAACGCCGTCATCGCCTGGATATCCTGCGCCTGTGTTCTCCTGCACTGTGCTGATTCCGTTCGGCTAGCTGGTCCGGTTGCGGACGGCGTCGGTGATCCGCTTGACTGCTTCCGCCACGGGCACGCCGTTGTCCTGGCTTCCGTCGCGGAACCGGAACGAAACGGCACCCGCCTCGGCGTCGTCCCCACCGGCGATCAGCACGAACGGGATCTTGTCCTTGCTGGCGGTGCGGATCTTCTTGGGGAACCGGTCCGAGGAAGTGTCCACCTCGGCGCGGATGCCGGCAGCTTTAAGCTGGTCGACGACGTCGAACATGTACTCGTTGAAGGCCTCCGCCACCGGGATCCCCACCACCTGCACGGGTGCCAGCCAGGCAGGGAATGCTCCGGCGTAGTGCTCGGTGAGGACGCCCATGAACCGCTCCACGGATCCAAACAGTGCACGGTGGATCATGACGGGCCGCTGGCGGCTGCCGTCGGCGGCCTGGAATTCCAGTTCGAAGCGTTCGGGCAGGTTGAAGTCCAGCTGGATGGTGGACATCTGCCAGGTGCGTCCGAGCGCATCCTTGGCCTGCACGGAAATCTTGGGCCCGTAGAACGCGGCTCCGCCCGGATCCGGCACCAGCTCCAGCCCGGACTCCTGTGCCACCTCGGCCAGGGTCCTGGTGGCCTCCTCCCAGGTGGCGTCGTCGCCCACGTACTTTTCCGGGTCCTTGGTGGACAGCTCCAGGTAGAAGTCGTTAAGCCCGTAGTCCTTGAGCAGGTCCAGGACGAAGGTCAGGGTTTTGGTGAGCTCGTCCTTCATCTGCTCGCGGGTGCAGTAGATGTGGGCGTCGTCCTGTGTCATCCCCCGGACGCGGGTGAGTCCGTGCACCACGCCGGACTTCTCGTAGCGGTAGACGGAACCGAATTCGAACAGCCGCAGGGGCAGTTCACGGTAGGACCGGCCGCGGGAACGGAAGATGAGGTTGTGCATGGGGCAGTTCATCGGCTTCAGGTAATAGTCCTGGCCGGGCTTGCGAACGGTGCCGTCATCATTGAGTTCGGCGTCCACGTGCATGGCGGGGAACATGCCGTCCTTGTACCAGTCCAGGTGCCCGGAGACCTCGTAGAGGTGCCCTTTGGTGATGTGCGGGGTGTAGACGAACTCGTAGCCGGCCTCGACGTGGCGCTGCCGGGAATAGTCCTCCATCTCCTTGCGGATGATGCCGCCTTTGGGGTGGAAGACGGGCAGGCCGGAGCCCAGTTCGTCCGGGAAGGAGAACAGGTCCAGTTCGGAGCCCAGCTTGCGGTGGTCGCGGCGCTCGGCCTCGGCGATCCGCTCCTGGTAGGCCTTCAAGGCGTCCTTGGTAGGCCAGGCGGTGCCGTAAATGCGCTGCAGCTGCTGGTTCTTCTGGTTGCCCAGCCAGTAGGCCGACGACGAGCGGGTCAGTGCGAAGGCGTTGGAGATGAGCTTGGTGTTGGGCAGGTGGGGGCCGCGGCAGAGGTCGCACCAAACGGTGGTGCCTTCCTTGCGCTCCACGTTGTCGTAAATCGTAATGTCGCCGGCGCCGACCTCAACGTTGACGCCTTCCCCGGCCTCGGCGGCATCGTTCTTCTTCCCCAGGAGCTCAAGCTTGTAGGGCTCGTTCTTCATGGCTTCGCGGGCCTCATCCTCGCTGACCACGCGGCGGACAAACTTCTGGTTCTGGTTGATGATCTTTTGCATCATCTTTTCGATGGTCTTGAGGTCCTCGGGAGTGAACGGCTCGGCGACGTCGAAGTCGAAGTAGAAGCCATCAGTGATGTAGGGGCCGATCCCAAGTTTGGCGTCCGGACGCAGCTGCTGCACGGCCTGGGCCATGACGTGGGCGGTGGAGTGGCGCAGGACGTTCAGGCCGTCCGGCGACTCAATGGTGACACCCTCCACTTCGGCGCCTTCGGGGAGTTCCTGGTCCAGGTCCTTCAGTTCGCCATTAACGCGGGCTACAACGACGTCACGGCGCTCAAAGAAGAGTTCCGCACCGGTGGTCCCGCTAGTCACCTTGGTCTCTTCGCCGTCGACGAGAAGGGTGATCTGCTGGGCATCTGACACGGGTGTCTCCTATTCAAAGTTGAGGCTTCATAGCTTGCGGCATACGGGGACCACAGCCAGCCACCGTCAATGCTATCGGTTCGGTTCAGGGCCGACCAACGCGGCACACGGGGTGTGCCGAACGGATGTCAGCCGTTGAAACCGGTGATGGCAAGGGCCCTGCTGATCCCATCCAGGGGATGCGGCACGTCCTCGACGGCGGCGGCAGCGGACTCCGGGAAGGGCAGGGTCTCCGTCCGGCTCAGGTCCCACGCCATGCTTGCGCTCAGGCTGATGCCCCGGGGCCCGGTCCTCCGGGTAGTCCCGCGGATCAGCAGCAGCCGGGTCCCGAACAGGAGCGGACCGGCGGTTTCCTGCGCTTCGTGGAAGAAGACCGAATCCACGCAGCCGGTGCCGTCGTCGATACTGATGAAAACCACCCTCCTGCCGCCGCGCATGGGGGGTGTCTGGGTTGCCACCCGCACGCCTGCCACCAGCACTTCCGTGCCGTTGCGCAGGTTGAGGAGCTGATCCGCGGTGGTGACACCCAGTTTTTCCAGCAGAGGCCGGTGGCTTTCCATCAGGTGGGTACTGACGTCGACGGCCATGAGATCGAGTTCTGCCCTGACGTTTTCAACCAGCGTGGGGGCGGGCAGGCCGGGTTTGAGGTTGCGCAGTTCAATGTCCCCCAGGGGCAGGGAGAGTTGTCCGTCAACCACATCAGTACCTTTGCGGGACCCGGTGGAAGACTGCAGCTGCTGCAGGTGGTGCACCAGGTCCGCCCGGTTGGCAGGGCCACCTGCTTCGCGGTGCAGGGAGTCGAAGGCACCCAGTTGGGCAAGGCGCCTGATGCTTGGCTTGCTGAGCCGCGAGCGCGCCCTGAGGTCTGCCAAAGAGTCATAAGGCTGTCCGGCCACGATCCGCTTCAATTCGGCAGCAGACAACCCGTAGATCCCGTTGAGGCTGAGCCGGATCCCCAGCTTTCCCGCGTCCTGTCCGGACGCTATCCGCTCCACCCGGTATTCGGCTTTGCTCCGGTTGATGTCCAGGGGAAGGATGGGGATGCCCAGCCGGCGGGCCTCAGCCACCAACAGCCGTTTTGGGTACATGCCGGGGTCGTGTTCCCACAAGCCGGCAAGGAAGGCTTCGGGGTGATGTGCCTTCAGCCAGGCCGACTGGTAGGTGGGGACGGCGAAAGCGGCTCCGTGGGCCTTGCAGAAGCCGAAACTGGCGAAGGACTTCAGTGTCCCCCACACCTTGTCCACCACGTCAGGGGAATATCCCCTCCCTTTGGCGTTCCTGCGGAAGTATTCCTCTACCTGCGCTTCACCGCTCTCGCTTCCCAACGACCGGCGGAATTCGTCTGCCTTGGCCAGCCCGCAGCCGGTCATGGTGTCCAGGGTTTTGAGGATCTGCTCGTGGAAGACCGTGACGCCATGGGTTTCCTGAAGCACCGGTTTGAGGTCCGGGTGGGGATAGACCTCAGGAGCGAACCCGTGCCGGTGTTCCAGGAAGGGCCGCACCATGTCCGATTTCATGGGGCCCGGGCGGAACAGCGAGATGTCGATGATGAGGTCGTTGAACTCCCTTGGCGCCATCTTGCCAATCAGTTCCCGCTGCCCGGGGGATTCAATCTGGAAGCAGCCAAGGGTGTGGGTGCTCCGGATCAGCTCATAGGTAGCTTCGTCGTCGAGGGGAACAGCATTGAGGTCGATCCTGCCATCGGCCGCTATGTAGTCGGGCCCGGAGCCGTCAGGGCCTTGCGGGTGGCCGCCTGCCGCCACCACTTCCTCTTTGCCGGGGTGTATCCGGATAATCTCCCGGACGGCGAACGCCATGGCACTTTGCATCCGGACGCCCAGCACATCGAGCTTGAGCATTCCCATGGGGTCCATGTCATGTTTATCGAACTGGCTCATGGGCAGTCCCAGGCCGCTTGGCTGGACCGGGGTACGGTCCAGGAGCGTGGCATCTCCCAGGATCACTCCGCAGGGGTGCATGGAAATATGCCTTGGGAGCCGGTCGAGCCGTTCGGTCAGGTCCACCAGGAGATCCAACTGCTGGTTCCCATCGGTGTCGCGCCGCTCAACCCGGCCCGCAAATTCCCGCAGCTCGGGTTTTTCCTGCAGCGCCTCACGGAACTTCCGCGCGGAAAACCGCCACAACTGCTTGGCAATCTCCCCCACTTCGTCGTCGTCCATGCCCAGCGCCAGGCCGGCGTCGCGCACTGCTCCCCGTGCCCGGTATCCGTTCTGCATGCTCATCAGGGTGACCCGCTCGGATCCAAAGCGTTCAAAAATCCGGCGGTAGACGTTGTGGCGCTCAGCGCTTTCGACGTCGATGTCAATATCGGGAAGGGTGGCGCGGTCATTGGAGAGGAAGCGTTCAAAAATCAGGTCATGCTGGAGCGGGTTCACATGGCTGACCTCGATCAGGTAGTTGACCAGGCTGGAGGCCCCCGACCCCCTGGCAGCAGCCCTGACCCCCATATCCTGGATCATCCGGGAAACCTCAGCCACCGTCAGGAAGTAGGAAGAGAAGCCAAGGTTGTGGATGATCCCCAGCTCATGGTCCAGCCGGGCAAGTACTGCCTGTTCCGCCATACCGTTGACGCCAGGGAAACGCCTGCCGATTCCTGCCTGGCAGCGCTGGATAAGTTCGGCGTGGGGATCCTGGTTGATGCCGATGACGGATGCCTCCGGCACCACGGGCTGCTTCCAGCCCATGTCGTTGACGGGATCGATGCGGCAGAGGTCGGCGAGCGCCTCTGTCTGTGCCATCAGCTGCCTAAGGTCCGCGGCCCCATACCCTGCAGCGGAAATGATTTCCCTGCCCAGCCCCAGCATCTGTTCCCGGGTTTTCAGCCATCCCTGTCCGGTGGGCTGAAGGAGCGGCTCGCCCGCCAGTTCCGGCAGTGACTTCAGGGTCCGTGCAGAGTCAAGGACGTCGGCTGTGGGTGCTCCATCCGCCGCGCAGTACCGCACAGCGTTGGTGATGATGGCAGGTATGTGGTGTTCCTCGGCCAGCCTGAGCATGCGGACAGCATGCGCAGTGCTGAATGGCGTCCCCGGTGCACTGAGCTGGGAGACGATTTCCGCCACCACCGTTCCTGCCGGCATTGCGTCCACCCATTTTTTGAACAGGGTGCGGGGACGCAGGTAGCGCCGTCCACCCATGGCCCGTCCCACATCTGAGTCAGGGCCCAGCAGGACGGTCAGCACCGGTTTAAGGGTTTGGGGGTCAAGGGTACGGGAAGCGAGTTCGGCGCGGGTGACCGCGGCAGGTACCGCTCCCCCTGCTTTCCCTGAGGTCCTGGCATGGGCATCGGACACCAGCCGGCAGAGCGCCCGGTACCCTGCGCCGTTGTTGTGGCCCCGGGCGAGGACCACTACCCTGCCGGAGACCTGCGTACGGTGATCGCCGTCGTCGTCAAATACTGCAAGGTCCACCCCAACGATGGGGTCGATGCCCGCAGCCATACAGGCTTTGAGGTGCTTAATGGTTCCGTAGAGGCCGTCCCTGTCTGTGCAGGCAAGGGCGGTAGCGCCGTCCGCGGCGGCTGCCATGGCAAGTTCCTCTGGCCAGGAGACGCCGTAGTGGGCACTGAACGCAGTGGAGACGTGAAGGTGGGTGAAACTCATGCTGTTCCGCGTTCAAGCAGTTCTGTGGCGTAAACCGTCATGGATCCGCAGCAGGCGCCAGCGGCCGCTTCGGATATGGCGGGTCAGGTCAAGGGTGAGGGGTTCCACTCCGGCGGCGTCTTCCGGAGCTCCGGGGCGGGATGTCCAGCCGACAGGCAGGACCTGGACCCGCCAGATTTCGTGGTCCACCACACCTGCCCCGCTTCCCAGTGGTGCCCTGCTGTCCTCAGCCCACCACTGCCGGCGTTCGTACCAGCGCACGGGTTCTGCGCAGAGAGCGTAGGGCCTGCCAGCCCATGTCAAAGATTCAGGCTGACCGGAAGCGGAACACACCACGTCAACGGATTCGCTGAACATGCCCATGCACACCTCCCGGACGAGCTTCCTGTACTGGTATTCGAATATGTATTCGAATAAAGCCAGTCTACGCCGGGTGGGAAGTAAAAAATAGCCGGGGGTGGACGGGGCGTGCGGCAGGGAGCAGGATGATGGCATGAGTACCGATGACGCACTCCTGAAGCAGGCAAGCATCAAGACCCAGGACTCCACGCTGGTAGCCACATTCGATATCGATGGCGCCATTCCGGGATCCGGCGCCTACGTGGTGGGCCTGATGGGAGCCTCACCGGACTATTCCTTACAGCGCCGGCTGTGCATCGAGTTCATGAACGGGGAGGCCATCGCCTGCTACTCGTTCAACCGTGACCAGGGAATCGAGGAAGACTACGACCTGGCAGGAGTTTCCCATTCGGAAAACAGCATCACTGGAAGCTTTCCCCTGACAGCCTTGAACGGGCTCGGACAGAGCCATGTGCTGTCCGCATTCAGCGAGGCGGACGGACGGGAGTTCCAGCATGGAGTGCCGGTGGAGGAAGCCCTTTAGGGCCTCCTCCACCCATCTGCTAGCTGTTTTCTTTGTGGATCTTCAGTTCAAGTTCGATGAACGCTGAGATCATCGCCCGGTAGGTTGACTCCACAATGTCCGGGTCGATGTCCTTTTTTTCGGCCGCGGAGCGCACATGTTCGATGATGCGTTCCACCCGGCCAGGGGCCCGTACTTCAGCGTCATCACCCTTGAGCGTCCCGGCAATCCTGATCAGCCGTTCGCGGCGCGCGATGAGGGTGACAATCTGCTCGTCCACCTCGTCAACGGCAACCCGGACGGCAGCGAGCTGTTCCCTGTCGGCCCGGGCATCCCTATCGTTTCCTTGAATTGTCGCCATCATCTGACAGTATCGAAGCATGCAGCCCAGAGTCGACTTTATCTCCCTCGGTGTCCGCAGCGTCCAGGATTCCCGCGCCTTCTATGTCGATGGCCTTGGCTGGCCCGTCCACCGCGAAGTTACCGGGGAGGTGCTCTTCATCCAGGTGAACCATGGTCTGGTGCTTTCACTGTGGGACGCGCGCCAGATGCAGGCGGAGGCCCTCACCAACGCACCCGCCGGCGTTCCCTGCATCACCCTCAGCCATAACTGTCAAAGCCCTGCAGAGGTGGACACCGTCATGGAAGAGGCGGCGGCAGCAGGCGCTGCCATCATTGCGGAGCCGGTCACCCAGCCGTGGGGCGGCTACACGGGGTACTTCGCAGATCCCGACGGCTTCCGCTGGGAAGTGGCGTACAACCCCGCGTGGGCAGTGGACGACGCCGGCACGGTCACCGTGTGATGACCGGCCCCGCCGGGCGGGGCTGCTTGAACGGTGCTGCTTGGGCAGGGATGCCATACAGGCCCCTCCGCGGCGCAACAACACCAGGGAATACCGAAAGCCGCGCTACCGTTGACCGTAAGGAAACCTTTCAAGCGACATTTAGGAGATCCCTGTGGACTTCACTCCCGAATCCGGCACCATCACCATGTTTTCCACCACCTGGTGCGGCTACTGCAACCGGCTGAAGAAGCAGCTGGATGCGCAGGGCATCGGCTACACCGAAATCAACATCGAAGAGGTTGACGGCACCGCCGAACTCGTGGAGCAGCTCAACGGCGGCAACCGCACCGTTCCCACGGTTCTCTTCCCGGACGGCACCGCGGCCACGAACCCGTCGGCTGCCGAGGTCAAGAGCCGCCTGGCCGCCTAGGCACTCCACCGGCGGCGCCGCCGCAGGACTGATGCGGGTCATGCCCCCAGGCTGCTGAACGAAGCAGTTTCCAGGGTGGCATGGCCCGCATACGTTTCCAGGAGGGCCTGCTCAACGGCCGCGACATCCACTCCGGGCACCAGGTCATCCGCGGCGCCGGCGGTGGCGGGGTCCCAGTCCAGGCCCAGGGCCGCATACGTGTCTGTGAGGACTTTGCGGATGGGGGCGGAATTTTCCACCACGATGACTGAGCTGAAGAGCCAGCCGCCGGACACCACCCGTTGGGCAGTTCCCACCAATTTCACCTGCCGCGAGCTGTCCGCCGGGTCGGTGCCGTGTACGCTGAATTCGCCGGGACAGTACTCCCCCGGAATTTCCCCCACCGCCGCCTGAACACCGACGCGCTGCAGGGCCCGCGCAAAGAGCTCCCCGAAGTAGCCGAACCGCGCTTTGGACCCGGCAACGGCGTCCGCATCCGGTTCGACGTGGTCCACTACCAGGGTGCCCTGGTGGTAGGCCGCTGCGCGCCCCCCGGCCCTGCGGACCAGTGGTTCAAAGCCATTGTCCCGGCAGGCCTGCGCTGCCGCATCAAAGCCGGGCAGCCGGGTGTCCCGCTGTCCGAATGCCACGGTGGGGGCCGGGCGGTACAGCCGCAGGGTGGGGCCTACGCTTCCACTCCTTGCCCTGGCCAGCAGCTCGAGTCCGAACTCCAGGTCCCGGCCGGCGCCGAGCGACAGGTCCTGGCGGACCACGGTGAGCGTGCGGAGTCCGGTTCCCGTGTGGTGCATCGTGGTGAAACTCCCTTGGGCTCAGGCGTCGGCAGGTTCAGTGCCGGCAGGTTCGACGGTGGCGGCCGGAGAGGCCTCACCTAGGTTACGCCCGACGTCGGCAGCAGCCTTAACGCCGGCGCCCTACCCACAGCGCATGCAGTAAAGGGACTGCGGAGACAGCCATCAGCACATTGCCCAGCACCAGGTCATCGGCGCGCACGATGGCACCGGCGACCAGCAGGGAACCGAAGACAACGGCGGAAGCGGAGCGTCGTACGGCCTTTTCCACGCGGGCGGCCTGGCGCTCCAGCCGCGGGACGGCAACCTGCAGTGACCCCTCCTCCATACGGGCGGCAAGGGCGTCAAGCCTTCCCGGCAGGCGCAGGGCAACACCTGCAGCGTCGAGGGCCTGGCGCGCCACATCCTGCACCAGGTTGCCGCGTTCGTCGCGCAGCAATTGCGCCGCATACGGTTCCACCGAATCCCAAAGGTTGAACCGCTCGTCCAGGGCACTGCAAACGCCGGACGTCAGCGACATGGCCCGGATGATGAGCAGGAAGTTCTCGGGAAGCTGGAACGGCAGGGAGCGGACCACGTCACCGAACTCCACCGCAAAGTCGCGGAACTCCCGCGGGTCCACTTCGCGCAGTTCGGCGAAGCCCATGCCGCCAAAACGGGCAAAGAGCTGCGTCATGGCCCGCTCCAGCGCCGCACTGTCAGCCGACGGCATCAGCACGCCTACGTCATTGATGGCCGCCACGAGTCCCTTGCCGTCGCGGGCGGCTGCAGCAATCACCAGCTTCCGCAGGCCGCTGCGGGTGGAGGCGGTCACCTCGCCCATCATGCCGAAATCGATGAACGTCAGTTTCCAGGGCAGTTCCCCTGTTCCTGCCGTGGCCGGGGTGACGAAGATGTTCCCGGGGTGCGGATCGGCATGGAAGAAGCCGTTGGTGAAGAGCTGGTCGAACATGATGGCCGCGAACGCGGGGGCAACCTGCGCAGGGTCGATGCCGGCGGCACGCAGTGCGTGGACGTCGGTGATCTTGATGGCCGTGACGTCTTCGAGGGTGAGTACCCGGCGCGTGGTCCGTTCCCAGACCACGGACGGTACCGCCACGCGCCCGTCGCCGGCGAAGTCCGCCGCGAAACGCTCTGCGTTGACGGCCTCCTGGAGGTAGTCGATTTCCGCAAGGCTGGTTTGGGCAAATTCCTCCACCAGCGCCGGCATGTCGGCGCGGCGGGACACGAGCCGGACGTGGCTGAGCCAGCCTGCGACCTTCCGGAGGGCAGCGAGGTCGACGTCGACGACGGCGCCGATGCCCGGCCGCTGAACCTTGACCACCACCGCCCCAAGTCCCGTGTCAGCGGCGTCCATTGGATTCAGGTGGGCCCGATGGGCCTGGCCCAGCGAAGCTGCCGCGATGGGCGTCTGGTCCACGGAGTCGAAGACGCGCGCCAGTGGAGTCCCAAGTTCCTGCGCCGCCAGTGCGGAGATCGCCGGAAAAGCCACCGGGGGGACCTCGTCCTGCAGCCCTTCGAGTTCCTTGGTGATCTCCGGCGGGAGGACATCGAGCCTCGAGGACAGGAACTGGCCCACCTTGATCATCAGGCCGCCAAGTTCCACCGCGAGGTCGTGGAACCTCTGGGCGAAACGCCGCATCCTCCGGGAGCGGGTCTGCGCGGCTATCCGGCCCAGTCCAATCCGGGGCAGGAACAGCTCGAACCACCAGGTGGTGGCGAGGTGCCAGGCTGCGAACCGCAGGATCCGCCGGTAGCGCCCACGGTGCTCCCGCACGGGGATCGGCCGCTCATTCCCCTCCTGGACGGTCGACGCCACCCGCTTCAGTCCTGGGCAAGGATGCCATACAGCCGGCGGCGGGCCTCGTCCAGCACCGCCACCGCCTGCCGCACCTGGTCCGGTGACCCGGTACGGCCAACCTGCGCCGCGGCCTGCGCCAGCTCCATTCCGGCCCTTGGGAGGGAAGCAGTGCCGGCCGTCGTAGTTTCCGGATCCCAAGGGGCAGCACCATGGTGGGCAGCCACCTCCTCGCGTCCGGCTTCGGTCAGCGAGTAGATCTTGCGGCCGTTGGATTCCTCGGCGCTGATGGTTCCTTCATCGGCGAGCAGCTGCAGCGTGGGATAGACGGAGCCCGCGCTTGGCTTCCAGCTGCCGCCGCTGCGCTCCTCGATCTCCCGGATGACCTGGTACCCGTGCATGGGCCGTTCAGCAAGCAGGGCCAGCACTGCGGCCCGGACCTCGCCTTTCCCGGCCCGGGTACCGGCCCGCTTCTCGAAGCGCGAACGCAGCTCTTCGACGGCCTGCCACATTCCTTCGAGGTTGCTTCCGCCAAAAGCACCTGCAGGGTGTGAAGCACGCATGATGAACTCCTTCGTCAATCGCGAACGATATACAACGATACTCAGCGATACAGGACGGCACCAGAGCCGGAAGGGGACCGGGAGACCTGCAGCAGGCGCGGTAACTGCCGGCGCGGCCGGCTGCCGCGAAGTGCAGGATTCCCCGAAGCCTCAGGTCCTGCGCAGGGTGAGGATCTGTTCCGCGCGGCCGAACGGACCCTGCCGGTCGTGCAGCACAGTCGAGGTGAGGCCGATCCCGTCGCTGCCGAACGACACTGCGTTGTCCAGTCCCAGCCACTCCCCCTGGGGGCGGCGGTACATGTGGACCTGGAGGTCCAGGTTGGGAAATGCGTAGCTGTCTTTGCCCGGAGGGACCCGCGCGGCGATGCCGTTGGCGGTGTCCACCAGGCCCATCAGGCGGGCAAAGTCGCCGCTGTCCGCGGTGCTGGTCAGCGGGTGTTCGGTGCGGAGCCACACTTTTCCCGCACCCGGCCGGTGCCCTTCGGCCACCCGCATCTCGAGGGACCGGATGTAGCCGCCGGGCCAGACGGCGGAACCGTCATAGGGCTTGCATTCGTCAGGGCCGGGTATCGCTGCGTCCTCGACGGCGGCAACCTCACTGGTGTCGCTCGTGAGCATGCGCCAGCCGGTGGCACGGATCGCCGTCCTCCCGCCCGCCACCAGCTCGGCCTGCACCAGTTCGATGGTGCGGCCGGCCCGCAGCGTGGCGGTGTCGATCCGGAAGTCGCCGCCGGGGATCAGGCCAAGGATTTCGTAGCTGATGCGGGCCATCCGCATGTCATCCCTGGGCTGGTGCCGTTCCAAAAGGTCTGCCAGGAGGCCGGATGCCGGAGCCATGTGCTGCTCGTGGACATTCCAGGCGCCCTGCGCGTGGATGGTGGACCGGAACCGGCCGCCGCCCAGGTCCTGGTAGTAGAAGTTGCCCTCGGCGAGTTCGGGCAGGTCTGCGGTCAAAGCTGGCCCCTTACGGAAGTTCAGTGAATTGCCACTAACTCTATCCTTCGCGGTGGACGGCACGCCGGGACGGCACACGAAATGTTGGAGGGTGCGGGTGGCAATCGGACTAGAGTAAGGAACTGGTCCTGTCGGCAACCCTCAAAAGAGGTGTTTCATGCGCGTCATCAGCTACAACCTACGCAAGCACAAGGCCAGCGGCGAGCTTCTCGCCCTGGCCCGGAACCATGACATCGATGCGCTGTGCCTCCAGGAGGTGGATGCCAGCGACCTCCCGGAAACCCTGGGCCCGCTTCACCTGGCGGACGCCACCAAGGGCAACCGGCTGGGATTGGCCATCTACTACCGGACCAGCCGGTTCACGGCGCTGGACACGCAGTCCTTTGCCCTGAAGAAATCCATGCATGACCGGGTGCTGGCCCCGGCCCACGAGCGGCTTATCGGCACCAGGGTGGTGGACAATGAAACCCAGCATGAGCTGGTTATCGGTTCATTCCATGCCGCGCCGCTGACGGCCTCCAACTCGCTGCGGCGCAAGCAGATCCATGCAGCGCACGCAGAACTGCTCAGCATGGGCAGGGGCCTGATGACCCTCATGGTGGGCGACTTCAACTACCCGTTCTTCACCAAGAACCTCGATATGCACATGAAGAACTCCGGCTATGCCCTCTCCCTGAGCAACCGCCGCACCTATACGCGGTACAAGGTGTTCAAGGGCCACTTCGACTTCGCCACCTCGCTGGGCCTCGACATTGCGAGCGTGGAAACCCTGCCGCGCGGCAACTCAGACCATCTGCCCATCCTGGTGAGCGCCGAATACGGCGAGGGCTACTAGCGGGGCTCCGCCAGCCCGTCCAGCGCCACCAGCAGGTCCGGCCACGCTGCCGCGAAACCGGGATGCAGGTCCAGGGAATCCACCTCGGCAACCGGAACCCAGAGCAGGGCGATACTCTCGGGATCGCTGATGACGGGGTCGAAGGATTCCTGCACCTGAACCACCACCGTGGTGTAGGACCAGTACCCATGGTCCAGCACCGAGGTGAACAGCACCTCCACGCTCTCCGACGGGACGGCAGCCTCCTCCCGGGCTTCCCGGAGGGCGCCCTCAACCGCTTCCTCACCTTCGTGCAGCGCACCGCCGGGCAGGCCCCAGGTTCCGCCGTTATGGCTCCATACGGCGCGGTGCTGCAGGAGGACTCCCCTGGCCGGATCCCAGGCCAGGACGCCGGCCGCGCCAAACCTGCCCCAGAACCGGCCGCGCTCGCCTTCCACCCAGGCATCGCCGGGATCGCGGGGGCCGGTCCGCTGCGGCGGAGTGGAAGACAGGCTGGAGGTAGGGAAATGGTCCATTGCCCCAGTTTGACAGGTGAAGCGGCGGGACGTCAGGTGCCCTGCCCGTGGTCGACGGCGAAATCACCGCCGGGATACATGACAGTTTCGTGGCCGTCGTCGAACCGGACAAGATAGGGCGGCCCACCACCCGGACCCCGCACCTCCAGGATCACCCCGTGCCGGTCTGCGGACCCCACATTCCTGCCGCGCACCACGATCCGGTCACCTTGGGCTGCCTCCATGGCAATCACCTCCACGCCCCAAGGGTACGGCTCGCGGACGCGCCGGAAAAGGGCCGCATGGCAGGATTCCGGTATGCCGTTGAACCTCCTGCTGCTCGCCGACACCCATGTACCCAAACGCGCCCGGGACCTGCCGGAACAGGTGTGGTCCGCCGTCGAAAAGGCCGACGTGGTCTTCCACGCCGGCGACTGGGTGGAGGCAGCGCTGCTGGACCAATTCGAACGCCGGAGCAAGCGGCTGCTGGCCGTCCATGGCAATAACGACGGCCCTGAATTACGCCGGCGCCTGCCCGAAACGGCAACCGTCACTCTGGCCGGAGTCCGCTTTGCGATGGTCCATGAGACCGGCCAGGCCAAGGGCCGCGAACTTCGGTGCGAAGCACTCTACCCCGATGCCGATGTGTTGGTGTTCGGCCATAGCCACATCCCCTGGGACACGGTCTCGCCGCGCGGCCTGCGCCTGCTGAACCCTGGTTCCCCCACGGACCGCCGCCGCCAGCCCTCCTGCACGTTCATGGAGGCTGCGGTAGACGCCGGCCGGTTGACTGACGTCAGGCTGGTGGGAGTCCGGCAGGGCTGACGCGCCAGTGCCCGCGGCCGCTTGGCAGGGCGGTATCCATTGCCTAGGCTGGGAACCATAAGCATGCTTAGCTTCCAGGCTGTGGCGGTTTGACCGCAGGATGCTTCAGTTCCGGGGCGACGAAGAAGCCCGAGTCCGCACGAACAGGAGGACCACCATGACTGACCAGTACACCTTCCGCAATCCCGTAACTGCCTACGAAAAGATCTCCCCGCCCAAGCAGCACCAGCCCGAACCGGGCCTCGACGCGGGACTGCAACCCAAGGCCGACCTGGGCGAAGAAACCTACCGCGGCACCGGCCGGCTGGAAGGCCGCCGCGCCATTGTGACCGGCGCGGACTCCGGGATCGGCGCCGCAACGGCCATTGCCTTCGCCAGGGAAGGCGCCGACGTCGTGCTTTCCTACCTGCCGCAGGAAGAGGAGGACGCCTCGCGCATTGCCGGGCTCATCGAGGCGGCCGGCCGCAAGGCCGTCAAGGCGCCGGGCGACCTCAAGGACCCTGCGGCGTGCCGGGACCTGGTGGACACCGCTGTGGCCGTCCTGGGCGGGGTGGACATCCTGGTCAACAATGCCGGCAAGCAGGTGGCCCAGGAGGATCTGCAGGATATTACCGACGAGCAGTTCGACCACACCCTGAAGACAAATGTCTACGCCATGTTCTGGGTGACCAAGGCCGCCGTCCCGCACATGCCGGCTGGCTCGACCATAATCAACACCACGTCCATCCAGGCATACAACCCCTCGCCCACGCTGGTGGATTACGCCACCACCAAGGCCAGCATCAACAACTTCACGAAGGGCCTGGCCCAGCAGCTGGCGCCCAAGGGAATCCGGGTGAACGCAGTGGCTCCGGGGCCGATCTGGACACCGCTGCAGGTCAGCAGCGGGCAGCCAAAGGAGGAACTGCCGGAGTTTGGGCAGTCCACTCCCCTGGGCCGTGCAGGCCAGCCGGCCGAACTGGCACCCGCGTACGTCTTCCTGGCCTCGCCTGAGTCAAGCTACGTGGTGGGCGAGACGCTGAACGTCAACGGCGGCAGCCCCACGCCCTAGCAACATCCACGGGCCCGGCTGGCCCCGCCGGCAGGCGTCACCCGGCTTCCTGGCCGGCCAGGAGCTCGTCGGTGGAAGGGTCCGGCTCGCCGTCGAAGAACTGGGCCAGGACGGTCTTGAACACTGTTTCTCCGGGCGCGGCCCGGAGGAACAGTGTCATGGACGACCGCAGCTTCTTGGCGTCGATGCCGCCAAAAATCTCGTCGGCCGACTGTTCAGCATGGTTGGCCAGGACCAGCGCGCATTCCAGGAGTCGCGGCCCCAGGACTTCATGGTCCAGGTAGGCGCGGGCCTCGGCCAGCGAGGAGATGGCGTATTTGCGGGAGGTGGCACTCTGCCCCAGCCCGGCGATCTGCGGAAAGATGAACCACATCCAGTGCCCGGACTTGCGGCCGACTTGAAGCTCCCCCAGCGCCTGCTCATAGGTTCCGCCGCTGTTTTGGGCGGCGACATAACGTTCAAGGTCAAAGGGCTCATACATAGGGATCTCCTGGGTTCATTGTTAAAGCGCCAAATCTTTTTCAAGGGCAGCGGCCGCTGCCTGCAGCTGGGGGTCGGGATCGCCGCGCCACCGGGCCAGGACAACGCCGGCCCGCTGGCGGTCCCGCTCCCCGAGCCCGGCCAACAGCGGAGCCAGGACATCGGCAAGCAAGGGCTCCGTCAGGTCGGTTGCCTGGGCAGACCGAAGGAACCCTTCCAGCCGGGTCAAATCCGAATGCCGGAGCAGCCGCACCCTTGACTGCAGCAGCACCACGGCGGCCAGGCGCCGCTCGAACACGGGACGGGAGCCTGGTCGCGGCTGCCCCCACAGGGCGGAGGCCAGCATCACCGTTCCATCGTGGTCAAGGTCCTTGAACTTGCGCAGCGCGTCCCGAACCGTGCCGCGGACGGCCCCCACGGAAGATCCGTAGGAGGCCAGCGCCCCGCCCAGCCGGGCTCCGACGTCGTCCGCCCGATACCAGGCGCCCTCGTTCCGAAGGGTCCGGTCAACAAACTCCGCCGCCGCGGAAACGACGTCCGCAGCGGTCATCGCCCGCGCCCTGAGGAGGCATGCCGGATGCAAAACGGAGTCCACGGCCGGGCCTCCAGCCTGCCTTCCGCGATGGGCTCCCCGCACTCGGCGCAGGTTCCGTAGGTGCCCGCGGCCAACCGGGCCAGGGCCGCCTCGATCTGGTCAAGGCCAGCTGAGCTTTGCTTCAGGAGCGCCGCGGCCTGCGACAACTCGAAGGCTATCGTGGCGCCTTCCGGATCGTGTTCGTCGTCCACATTGGAGTCCTGGCGGGCTGAATTAGCCGCCTCGATGTCGGCCCGCAGCGCCGGCAGCAGCGCCATCCGCCGCTCCCGCTCCTCCTCGAGCAGCGCGCGGAACCGGTCGAAATCTGGCATGGGGAAAGCCTAGCGCGTCCGTCAGTGCCGGTTCAGGGGTACACGCCATCCATTCGATTGCTCAATCCGAGAGGAGAAACTCGTATGTTATCCAAATGTGACAATTAGTCCGAGCGCGGGTTATGGTCTTTTGGTGTCCCTCTCAGACGGGACATTCCCGTCAGCATGCCGAGCCCTGCCGCTGACCATGGGATTCAACCGCTCCAGCTGGCAGGGACGGGGGAACCAAGTTTCCACGGCCACTTGCGGCCTTGGGGTTAAGTCGACAGCGCCTCCGTCCATCGCGGAGTCACTCCGGCCGGGTATCTCCAGCCCGAACCCGACAGCTCACCCCGCAGGCATGGGAGAGGCGATCAACCGTGTCAAAAAATTCCACTACCGCCCGTCACCGCGCGACTCCGGCCCGCTCCATTGCGCTCGAAGGCATCGCCGTGACAGCCAGGTCCCAGGCCCGCTCGCTGGGCCGTCCCGCACTCGCCGTTGCAGCAGCCTCCGGCATTGCCTTCGGCGTCGGCGCCCCGGCCCACGCCGGTGTGACCGGTCCGGATACCACTGAGAAGACCAATGTCCAGGCATACTCCGCGCCCGCTGCCCCCGCCGCGGCCACGGGCACCATCCACACTGTTGTTTCCGGAGACACCCTGGGTGCCATCGCGACGGCCTACGGCGTCAGCCTGAACGACGTCCTGTCCGCCAACGGACTGGGACTGTCCTCGATCATCTACCCGGGCGACCAGATCCGGATTCCCGGCGCCGGTTACACCGCCGCACCGGCTCCCGCCCCCGCAGCAGCTCCCGTCCAGGCTGCGGCGGCCACGGCCCCCGCGAACACCGGCATGAACATGTCCTACGCGTCCGCCACCACCGGAACCGGAACCGGCGCTGCCATCCTGGCGTCCGCTTACAGCCAGATCGGTGTGAACCAGGACTGCACCGCCATGGTGGAAAAGGCCCTGCGTTCGGTCGGCAAGAGCGTTGGCGACCTCGCCCCCACGCAGTTCTTCCAATACGGCACCGTGGTAGGCAGCCCGGCGCCCGGCGACTTGATCATCACCTCCGGCCACGTTGGTGTCTACGCTGGTGCCGGCCAGGTTGTCAGCGGCGGCGTCAACGGCTACACCACGCAGGTCCACCCCATCAGCTGGCTCAGCGGCTACTCCGTGGTCCGCGTAGCCTAACCTGCGGGCAGGCGGCCGCCTCCCAGGAGGTCCGGCCAGAGCAGGAGGGCGGCGTCCGGTGTATCCGGCCGCCGCCCTCCTGTCGTTTGCCATCCGGCCGCCACCTGCAGCCAGGCCTCAAGGCAGGTGCGCGGGGGAACCTCAGGTTCCGCAGAACGTCATGTATTTGCCAAAGTCTTCCGGCGGCCCTTCCATGTAGTGTTCCAGCCCGGGCCGCTCGGTGAAGGGATTGCTGACGGCATCCAGCAGCTGCTGCAGGGGTGCCAGGTCTCCGGCAGTGGCGGCGGACAAAGCCTCCTCCACGAGATGGTTCCTGGGGATGTAAGCGGGGTTTACGCTGTCCATCAACCCGGCGTCGGGCCTGAGCTCCTGCCACCTTTGCGCCCACGCGTCGAAGGCTGCCAGGTCAAGCACCATGCCGCGGACCGGACGGAGATCGCCCCTTGCCGCGTTGCCAAGGTTCCGGAAGAAGCTGGTGTAGTCCACCGGGCCGTCCTGGAGGATGGCAATGGCGTCATCAATGAGTCCCGAGACGGCGTCCGGGTGGTCCTCCCTGGCGTGCTCCAGGCCCAGCTTCTTCCCCATGCCGCTGGACCACGCCTTGCTGTAGTGTCCGCGGAAACCGCCCAGTACCTCGACGGCCGGGGCCACCGCCTTTTCCTGGTCCTCGTCGATGAGCGGCAGCATTGCCTCGGCAAGCCTGGCAAGGTTCCATTCGGCCAGCACAGGCTGGTTGGCGTAGGCATAGCGGCCGCTGACGTCGATGGAACTGTAGACGGCTGCGGGATTGAAGGTGTCCATGAAGGCGCAGGGGCCGTAGTCGATGGTCTCCCCGGAGATGGTCATGTTGTCCGTGTTCATGACGCCGTGGACGAATCCGGCCAGCATCCACTGTGCCACCAGTTCAGCCTGCGCTGAGACGACGGAACCGAACAATGCCAGGTAGGGATTTTCCGCGTGGGCGGCGCGCGGGTAGTGCCGGCTGATGGCGTGGTCGGCCAGCCTCTTCAGGAGGTCCAGGTTTTCCGTGGCCCGGGCGTACTGGAAGCTGCCCACGCGCAGGTGGCTGGCTGCGGCCCGGGCCAGCACGGCGCCGGGCAGCATGCCCTCGCGCCGTACCTGGCGCCCGGTGGCCACGACGGCGAGCGAGCGGGTGGTGGGAATGTTCAGTGCGTGCATGGCCTCACTGACCAGGTACTCACGCAGCATGGGTCCGACGACGGCCCGGCCGTCCCCGGCGCGGGCGAAAGGCGTGCGCCCCGAACCTTTGAGATGGATGTCGAGGAGACGGCCGCTGCGGTCCGTGAGCTCACCCAGGAGGAGTGCGCGTCCGTCACCGAGCAGGGGCGAGTAACCGCCGAATTGGTGCCCGGCGTAGGCTTGCGCGACGGGGGTGGCACCGGGCGGTACATGGTTGCCGACCAGGAGCCGCACGCCCTCGGGACTGCGCAGGTATTCCGGGTCCAGGCCCAGGTCATGGGCGAGCGTCTCATTCAGGACCAGGAGCTCGGGGCCGGGCGCTTCCTCGGCCTGCCAGGGAACGGCCAGCTCCGTCAGTTCCCGGGCGAAGCGGCCGTCAAAAGCCACGGTGGATTCAGCTGCTGCCGTCATGCTTTAACCCTATCGCCGTCGCTGGTCGCGCAGACTCCCCAACTGGTTGCCGCCGCCGGGGAACGGGAATGCGGTCCAGGTCCTTGGCGGCAATGACCGTCGTGCCGGGGGCACGGGCCCTTGCCTGCCCTGCAAGAAAAGTGGCGTCGTCGCCGTACCGTGACGAGAAATGCGTGAGCACCAGGGTCCGCGACTTCCCGGACGCCGCGAGCTCCCCTGCCTGCCCGGCCGTAAGGTGCAGGTATTGCTGCGCCAGCCCGCCGTCGTCGTCGCTGAACGTTGACTCAGTGACCAGCAGGTCGGTGCCGTCTGCCAGTTCCTCTGCGCCCGGGCAGGGCGCGGTGTCCATGATGAAGCCAAAGCGCTGGCCCGGCCTGGGGATGCTCACGTCGGCCACGCTGACCGCACCCATCGTGCCCTGGCGCTGCAGCCGTCCAACGTCCGGCCCCTGGATTCCTGCCGCCTTGAGCCGGTCAGGCAGGAAGGTGCGGCCGTCCGGCTCGGTGAGCAGGTAGCCATATGTCTCGATCCGGTGTTTCAGGGGCCGGATCTCCAGGCCCTCGGCAACAGGCCCGCTCCCGGCATGCGGGTGCAGCCGGAGGTCGACGCCGGGCGCACTGACGGCTATGAGGGCCCGGACCACCTGGTCCCCGGTGGCCGGATAGTGCAGGTGGACGGGGTGTTCCACGCCATCCAGTGCCATCCGCGAGAGGACGCCGGGCAGGCCGAAACAGTGGTCCCCGTGCACGTGGGTAAGGCAGATCCGGGTAATGTCGCCGGCGGCCACCCCGGCGTGGATCATCTGGCGCTGGGTTCCCTCGCCGGGGTCGAACAGCAGCCCCTGGCCGTCCCAGCCCAGGAAGTAACCGTTGTGGTTCCGGGTCCGGGTGGGAACCTGGGACGCGGTGCCCAGGACCACGAGTTCACGCACCGCCGGCGCCCGCCGTTCCGGCGTGCAGCCCTTTGACGTAGGCGGCCTGGCCGAGATGCTGGAGGCAGTCCCCCAAAATGCTGACCAGCCGCACGCCAAGGGTGACCGGTGGATCCCAATGCCTGTCGATGACCCGGTCGAGGTCCGGATCATCCGTCCCCTCCAGGACCCCGGCGGTCTGCCGGTGGACCGCCTGGTAATACTCCAGCAGGAGTTCCGCGGGGGCGCGGACAGCGTCCACCTGGCGGCTCGAGTGCCCGTAACCGGTGTCACTGTCAGCCAGGGGAAGGTCGAAGCGGGATTGGAACCCGCCGGCTTTCCATACCTGTTCCATCCCTGCAGCGGAGGCAACCTGGGCATCTTCCACCCGGGCCGTATGCCATATCAGCCACGCGATGGAGTTGCCGTTGCCGGCGGGGCGACGCTGCAGGTCCGCCTCGTTGAGCCCCTCCAGAGTATGCCGGACAAGCCCGGGGAGCCGGCCGAAGGCTTCCAGCAGCAGTTCCTTGGAGTGCATGTGTGTCCTCCCACGGCCTCCGCGGCCGCCTCGTGCCCGCGTCCCCTGACTGGGCCGCTAGTGTTCCAGATCGTCAGGCTCGAACTCGCTGAGCGGAGAGCCGCCGAAGTTTTCCTCGTCGTCGCTGGCATCCGCTCCCAGGCCTGCCGGCGCTTCACCAAAGTCGACGTCGGCCGCTGCTTCCCCCAGCGTGGGGGCGTCCGGCGGCACCTGTTCATCGCCTGAGCGGTAACGGGCCCGGGCTGTTTCGTCCCGCAGCGTCTGGTCGCTCAGGAAATCCTCCTCTTCACCCGAAATGCCCTCGTCCTGCAGCAGCGGATCTTCCTGCCAGCGGTCGGGGTTGTTCTCGGCAGCGCCGGGGTAGTTGTCAGGTTCGCCGGATACAGGGTCAAGTTCGAAGGAGGACGCGGCGCCCGGAGTTTCATCGAGAAGCACGTCGTTTTCCTGCACAACTTCGAGGTCATCGTCGGGAACGTTCTGTTCAGTCATCATGCTGCCTTTCTCGTTGACCGTAAGGCTGACAATAGTAAGCATACTGACCAATGGGGATGGATGGGAATCACTGGGGTAAGAAAGGAAGGAAGCTGATTCGACGCTCACAGGCAACTAAGGAGAACACCATGGAACGAAACGCTGCACCGGACGGCCCCGCGGCGGAGCCGTCCGTGCCCCGGTCTGTCGCTGCCCGGATGTCCGGCCTCTGGCTGGACGGCCTGGGGCGGGCGAGCATCCGCGCGATCCAGACGCTCAGCGTGCTGGCGCTTGCCTGGGTAGTGGTGGTGGCAGCCACGCGGGTTCCGCTGGTCACCATCCCTGTCCTGGTCGCCCTGATCCTGGCCTCGGCAATGGCTCCCGCGGTCCGGTGGCTGTCGACGCACGGATGGCCGCGGGCGCTCGCCGTACTGTCGTCCTTCCTGGTGATCGTGGCCGTTGCTTCCGGCGTGGTGGGCGGCATCGTCGCCCTGGTAAGGCAGCAGGCTTCCGTCCTCGCCGCCCGGGCAGAAGCAGGGATCGCCCAGTTGCAGCAATTCATCACCACCGGACCCGTCGCCCTGACGAATGCCCAGATAGACGCCGCCCGCAGCGAGTTCCAGAAGTTCCTCGCCGGAGGTACATTGGGTGCCGACGCGCTGACCGGGCTGCAGACTGCCGGTGAAATCGTTGCTGGATCCATCCTGACGGCAGTGATCCTTTTCTTCTTCCTAAAGGACGGCGAAAAGATCCGGTCCTTCCTGTTTGGTTTCCTGCCCGGGAGCCGCCAGGGCAAGGCCCACCTGGCCGCCGAACGCAGCATCGTGGTGCTGGGCGGCTACGTCCGCGGGACCCTCATCATTGCCGCCATTGACGCCGTGATCATCCTGGTGGGCCTCCTGATCCTGCAGGTCCCGCTTGCGGTCCCCCTGGCCGCAGTGGTCTTCCTGGGCGGGTTCATACCCATCATTGGTGCCACCTCTGCGGGGAGCCTCGCTGTGCTGGTGGCTCTTGTGGAGAACGGACCTGTTCCCGCGCTTATTGTATTGGTGCTCCTGGTTGCCGCCAACCAGTTCGAGCACCACATCCTCCAACCGCTCTTCATGGGCAGGGTCCTGCGGATCCACGGGCTGGTCATCATCCTTGCCCTGGCGGCGGGGGCAACGCTGGCCGGCGTCATCGGGGCGCTGCTGGCGGTCCCCCTGGCGGCCGTCGGGTGGACCATCTTCAAGACCATTGCCGAAAAGGACACGCCCGGCCCGGAGCCCATCGCACCGGCAATGCCCGGGGAATAGAGCCTGAACAGCGCTTCTGTGACCTTTGGCCCTACAGTGCCCTTGTCCCGGGGGCCACTCTTGAAAGGCAGGAAGCCAGTTCCCCAAACGAGCAGGAAGTGCGGCCATGACATCCCGGAAACCCATCGCTGTTGGCACCGACGACTCAGCACCGAGCCAGGCCGCCGTCCTCTGGGCAGCCCGCCGCGCACACCGCGCGGGGCTGCCGCTGGTGATCCTCCACGTGGTGGACAACCGGTGGGTTTCTGAACCGTACCCCTGGTTCGGAACCCTCCAGCAGGCCGGCGAAGAACTCCTCAAGACCGCCGCCGGCCGCCTCGACGGGACCGTGCCCATCACGCCTGACACAGAACTGCTGACCGGCAGTGTGGGAGGGTCGCTGGCAAAATATTCCAAGAAGACCTCGATGATGGTCATTGGCTCCGGCAGCGGGCACTTCGGGGGTACCCTCGCCGACCGTGCGCTCCAGGTGGCCACGGCTGCCAAGGTGCCGGTCGCCGTCGTTGGCACCCAGGACCTGGAAGGCCGGACCGGGGTTGTGGTGGGCGTTGACGGGTCCGCCGAGGCCACGCAGGCCGTCGCCTTCGCGGCCGCCGAAGCGGACCGGGAAGGCGATGAACTCACCGTTGTCTACGCCGTGAATGCCCCGAATCCCATAGTCGACGCCGGCCTGACACCTGGCGCCCTCGCGGAGGCCATCGTGGACGAGGAACGGGTGGTGCTCTCCGAGACTGTCGCCGGGCTCAAGGAAGACTACCCGGACCTGACCGTGCACCAGCGGCTTGAAACCGAACGAGGCGCGGTGGACGCGCTCGTCCAGGCTGCCGCCGGGGCGCGGCTGCTGGTGGTGGGCAGCCGCGGCAGGGGGGCCTTCAAGCGCCTGCTGCTCGGTTCCACTGCACACGGGGTCCTGAGGCACCTTCCCTGCCCCACCGTCATCACGCGGACTGACGAAGCACTCAACACCATCTAGGCCGGTCCGCCTGCCGTTCCCGTTGCCACGCCTTTGCGAACTCCGCCGCGGAAGGTCAGGACGCCATGAAGAAACCCGCCGCCATCATCATGCTGATCCTCGGGATCCTCATCACGCTTCCCGGGCTGGCCGCTTTGGCGGGCGGTGCCGTGGCATCCGCGGTGGGGTCGGTCCAGGGTGACGGTTACCTGACCTCCGGCACGTCACGCTTCTCCGTCAACTCCTTTGCCCTGACGTCGCCGCGGGCCGGCGCCATGGGCGAGGACGTCCCGGGAAGGGTCCCGTTCGATATCGGCACCCTCAGGCTGCGGGTTGCGCCGGTGGTGCCGGACAAACCAGTGTTCGTCGGCATCGGCCGGCAGTCCGACGTCGAACAGTACCTGTCCGGCGTGCACCACTCGGAATTGCTCAATATCCGGCAGCGGCCTTTCCGCGCTGACTACCGCGACGTGCCCGGCGGCAACCCGCCGGGGCCACCGGCCGGCCAGGGCTTCTGGACGGCATCCGTCTCAGGTACCGGGGAACAGGAGCTTACCTGGAGTATCACCCCCGGCGCGTGGGAAGTGGTGGTCATGAACGCGGACGCTTCTCCCGGCATTGACGTCCAGGCGCAGGCAGGCTTCCGTTCCGACCTCATCCGCCCTGCAGCAATTGCCCTGCTGGTGGGCGGGGCCATTGCCCTGGTGATTGGCATACCGCTCATCATTGTCGGCGCGGCAGGACTGGGCAGGCACGCACAGCCTCCCGTTGGGGGACCGCCAACGGGAGGCCCAACCTATCCGGGCGCAACGTATCCTGGTCCGGCGTATCCGGCTCCGGCGTATCCGGCTCCGGGTCATCAGCAGCGAGCACCGGCAGGCGGGTGGGACCAGTCCGGGTCAACGCCCGGGACCGCGCCCATCCCGCCGACCCAGCCCTTTATCCCTGTCCCCGGCGGCCCTGCCCCCTACCCTGCGAGGCTTTTCGGTGAGCTCGACCCAGGACTCTCACGGTGGATGTGGCTGGTCAAATGGTTCCTGGCGATACCGCATTTCATCCTCCTGTTCTTCCTTTGGTTCGCGTTCGTCATCACAACCATCGTGGCCGGGTTCGCCGTCCTGTTTACGGGCCGGTATCCAAGGGCGCTCTTTGACTTCAACGTAGGCGTGATGCGGTGGAACTGGCGGGTGGCGTTCTACGCGTACGCTGCCGTGGGCACCGACCTGTACCCGCCCTTCACCCTCAAACGCACCGCCTACCCCGCAGATTTTGATGTGGACTATCCGGAGCGGCTCTCCCGCGGCCTGGTCCTGGTGAAATGGTGGCTGCTGTCCATTCCACACCTTCTGCTGATCGCAGCGTTTACCAACACCACGTGGAGGTGGCGCGCGGACACGAACGTCGACGGAACAACCTATGTCCAGGACGCCGGGCCGTCCCTGCTGGGACTCCTGGTCCTGATCGCGGCAGTCATCCTGCTGTTCACCGGCCGCTACCAGCGGCCGCTGTTCGACTTCATCCTTGGCATCGACCGCTGGATCTACCGGGTGCTGGTGTATACAGCGCTGATGCGGGATGAGTATCCGCCGTTCCGGCTCGACCAGGGGCCGGCCGAACCCGTGTGGCCGGCGGAGGCCGCTCCCCCGGCGGCTGCCCCGCCCGCAAGTGCCCCGCCAACAGGGTCACCGCCGGGCCGCACCCCTCCCGCAGGTGCCCCGTGACCTTCGGCCCTAGCCCGGCTGCGGGCACCCGGGCATGATGGGCCATGACAGCGCGGTCCTACCGAGGGAGCAGACATGAGCATCGCCGGGGCACCAATAGCCAGGATCGTGGTGGGCGTGGACGGATCCGAAGCATCGGTGGAGGCACTCCGCCAGGCCCAACGGCTTGCCACTCCGCTGGGGGCCAAGGTGCAGGCGGTTGCCTGCTGGGAGTACCCGCAGATGTACAGCGGCTACGTCATGATGGGCATCGAGGGCTTCGAAGAAGGTGCCAGGAAGGTCCTGGAAGAGGCCGTCGCGCAGGCTTTCGGAGCCGAGACGCCGGCCAACGTCACCTCCACGCTCATCCGCAGCCATCCCCGTGAGGCCCTGATCGACGCCAGCCGCGAGGCAGACATGATCGTGGTGGGGCGCCGCGGGCACGGTGGATTCGGTGGCCTGCTCCTGGGCTCGGTGAGCTCCGCCATCGTCGCGCACGCCCACTGCCCCGTCCTGGTGGTGCACACCCCCGAGGACGGTTTCGAACCGGCCAGGGGTTCCTAAGCGGCCCCAGGCGGCAAGAGCTACCGATGTCCGGGGCAGGTGAGCACGGTGCCGGCCAGTGCTGGACGACGGCGGGCGCCAGCCCTCGCGCTCGCTGGCGCCCTGGTGGTGGTCGCCGTTGCCCTCGCCCTGCTGCTTCCGGGACGGACTGCCGGTCCGCCGTCGGGCGCGCCGTCTCCATCCGCCGTTTCACCCTCAGCACGGGGCGGCCAGACCACCACTCCCAGCCCCGGTGCTTCCGTGCCGCTGCAGGTGACGGACACTCCCGAAGCAGGGGAAACCCCCGTCCAGCCCCCGGTTACGGTGCCGCCCCTTACGGAACCGGAGCCCACAGATATTCCGCCCCAGCCGCCGGCGCCGGGCACTCCCCCGCAACCGGCACCGTTTCCGGAATCCCTCCGCGGCCAGGACCTGACCGCCATTCCGGCGGCCGGCCGCGTGGTTGCACTGACCTTTGATGCCGGCGCGAATGCGGCAGGACTGCCAAAAATCCTCTCCACCCTCTCCGCCAAAGGCGTCACGGGAACCTTCTTCCTGACGGGCAACTGGGTCGCCAACAACCAGGCGGCCGTGGCACAGATCGCCGCAGCCGGGCACCGCGTGGCCAACCACTCCATGACCCACCCCGGATTCACGGGCTTGAGCAACGACCAGATCGCCCAACAGGTGCGCGGTGCGGAGCAGGCCATCCTTGCGGCGGGCGCCGATCCCAGGCCGTTGTTCCGCTTCCCGTTCGGTGAGCGGGATGCCCGGACGATCGCCGCAGTGAACAGCCTTGGCTACGTGGCTGTCCGGTGGACCGTGGACACACTCGGCTGGAAAGGCACCAGTGGAGGGATCAGCGCCCAGGTAGTAGCCGACCGCGTCCGCGAGGGGTTACAGCCGGGGGAAATCGTCCTCATGCACATCGGTTCCAACCCGGATGACGGGACCACCCTTGACGCGGATGCCCTCCCCCAGGTGATCGACAACATCCGGGCTGCGGGATATGGATTCACTACCCTCGATGCCCTGCTGGCGCGGTGAGCCAACCGTGGCGAAAACCAGGCCCACGCGGAACCGCCAGGCGAAAGCCAGGCGGGCGGACAATGCCGGTGACACCGCGCACCACGGGTTGCCAATCCACGAAGTAGTGCTCCTGCTTGGAACCGACGCTGCCCGGGGCCTTGGCCCGGACGAAGTGGCGCGGAGAAGGCCCCAGTTCGGCGCCAACGAGCTCCCCCGCGCGCACGGACCCGGCATTGCCCGCAAGCTGGGGCGCCAGTTCAACAACCCCCTGGTATATGTCGTGCTGGCCGCCGCAATGGTTACCGTTTTCCTGGGCGAGTTCCTGGACTCCGCCGTCATCCTGGCAGTGGTCCTGGTCAACACACTGATCGGTTTCATCCAGGAGGTACGGGCGGAAGCTGCGCTGGATGCCCTCCATTCACTGGTCCGCACGCGGGCCGCGGTCATGCGCGGCGGTGAGCGGAAGCAGGTTCCCTCCGAAGACCTGGTCCCCGGCGACCTCGTCCTGCTTGGGGCCGGCGACAAGGTCCCCGCCGACCTCCGCCTGGTTCGCCTGTCCGCGCTCCGGGTGGACGAATCGGCGCTGACCGGAGAGTCGGACCCCGTGTCCAAGGACGAAGTAGTGCTGCCCCGGCTCACAGCCGTGGCCGACCGCAGGAACATGCTCTACAGCGGAACCCTGGTAACAGCCGGCAGCGGTGCAGGCATCGTCGTGGCCATCGGCGGGGAAACCGAACTTGGCGAAATCCACCGGCTCATGGGCACCGTGCAGCCTGCGGCCACGCCACTGACCCTGAAACTCGCGCGGTTCAGTAACACGCTCACCGTGGCCATCCTGGCCCTCGCTGCCGTGGCCTTCCTTGCCGGCGTGGCACGCGGCGAACAGCCGGGACAAATGTTCACGGCCGCCGTCGCCCTGGCAGTTGGAGCCATCCCCGAAGGACTGCCCGCCGCGGTGACGGTGACGCTTGCAATCGGCGTCCGACGCATGGCGCGGCGCCGGGCCGTGGTGCGCCGCCTTCCGGTAGTGGAAACACTGGGCAGCACCACAGTGATCTGCTCGGACAAGACGGGCACTTTCACCGAGAACCAAATGACAGTCCGTTCGGTGTGGACCCCCTCCGGAACATACGACGTAACAGGATCCGGGTACGGGCCGGAAGGACACATCCGGCCCGCAGCAGCAGGCGGCGAACGGCAAGTGGACACCGCCACCCCGACCCGCGAAATCGAGGACGAGGCCCTCCGCGTGTGCCTGCTTGGCGGCGCGGCCTGCAACGACTCAGCCGTCCGCCGGGAGGGATCCTCCTGGCAGGTGCGGGGCGACCCTACGGAAGCTGCAATGCTGGTGGCTGCGGGGAAGGGCGGCATCATCGTGTCGGATTTCCTGGCCGCCAACCCACGCGGAGCAGAACTGCCGTTTACCTCGGAGCGGCAGTTCATGGCAACCCTGCATGCTTCGACGCATCCGTCCGGCGGCGGCACTGTGTTCGCCAAAGGGGCCGTGGAACGGGTCCTGGATCTTTGTCGCGGTGAAATGGGCGCGGACGGTGACACGAGGCCACTCCGCAGGCATGTTGTGCTCACTGCCGCACACGCTTTTGCGGACAGCGGACTGCGGGTCCTTGCCACTGCCACCATGTCCCTTCCCGTGGCGGGCGGCTCCCTCGCCGCCGCGGAGTTGCGGGGCCGGATGACCTTTACGGGACTTCAGGCCATGCAGGACCCGCCCAGGCAAGCGGCCGCAGCCTCCGTTCAGGCGTGCCAGCAGGCCGGGGTTGCCGTCAAAATGATCACGGGAGACCATGTGCGGACCGCTGTGACCGTGGCTGCAGCGGTGGGGCTGGCCGCTGACAGCGCCGCCGGGACGGCCCTCACCGGCGAGGAGTTGGACGCCATCCCGGCCGGCGAGTTCCCGGATGCGGTGGAGCGGGCCACGGTTTTTGCCCGTGTTTCACCGGAGCAGAAGCTGCGCCTCATCAGGGCCCTGCAGGCCCGTGGGCACGTGGCCGCCATGACCGGGGACGGTGTGAACGATGCGCCGGCCCTTCGGCAGGCGAACGTGGGCATTTCCATGGGACGCAACGGGACTGAGGTGGCCAAGGAGGCCTCGGACATTGTCCTGACCGATGATGACTTTGCCACCATCGAGGCAGCCGTCGAGGAAGGCCGCAATGTCTTTGACAACCTGACCAAGTTCATCGTTTGGACGCTGCCCACCAATATGGCGGAGGGACTGGTGATCCTCGTTGCCATCGTGCTGGGTGCCGCGCTGCCCATCCTGCCCACCCAGATCCTCTGGATCAACATGACCACAGCGGTGGCGCTCGGCCTGATGCTGGCCTTCGAACCAAAGGAACCCGGCCTGATGTCGCGGCCACCGCGGGCACCGGGCCGCCCCCTCCTGACCTGGGCCCTCACCGTCCGGATCCTGCTCGTATCGGCCCTCCTGGTCGCCGGCACCTGGTGGCTCTTCGACCACGAACTCAACAATGGAGCAACAGTGGCAGAGGCGCGCACCTCGTCCGTGAACCTCTTCGTAGCCGTGGAAGTCTTCTACCTCTTCAGCTGCCGGTCGCTGACCCGGCCCGCATGGCGGACAGGACCCTTCGGCAACCGCTGGCTCCTGGCAGGGGTGTTGGTGCAGGGGGCCGGGCAACTGGCCCTTACCTATACACCCCTGATGAACGATCTCTTCCATACAGCCCCCATCGGTCCAGACGCATGGCTGCGGATTTTTGGACTGGCACTGGCCGCGTCGCTGGTTGTTGGTGTGGACAAGCGTTTGCGGCGGCAGGGCTTCTGAGGACCGCGGGCCGCAGCGGCCGCACATTCCGGGTATCCCCGCGGGTCCGGAATCCGGGACCAATGACTCTCGCGGCGGCACTCGCCGCATCCAATACTGAAAGGGAAAGCAGACGGCTGGCGTCCGCCTTCATTGGACCGGAGGTCGCAAAAGTGTACGGCTGGAATGACGGCATGGGCCTGTGGGGCTATGTCCTGATGAGCATCAGCATGGTGGTGGTCTGGGGCGCGATCATCACCGGTATCGTGCTGCTGGCCCGGTCCCTGCGTGCGCCGTCCCCGCACCCCGCGCCCCCGCCGCCGCGGGTGGCAGAGGACGTGCTGGCTGAGCGTTTCGCCCGCGGCGAGATCGACACCGCCGAATACCAGAACAGGCTGGCCGTCCTGCGCGGCCACCCGGGCACCTGACGCCGTGGCTCCCGCAGGCAACGGACAATGGGGTGCAGCTGTGCCACTCTCTGAATTCGAGAAACGCGAACTCGAACTGATCGGCCACGGCCTGGAGGACGAAGACCCCAGGCTCGCCTCCCTCCTGAGCCGCGACGCCTTCAGGATTTCGCTCCGGAGCCGGGTCAGGCGCGGACTCGTGCTCTTCGCCACGGGCGTCTGTGTCCTGCTCCTTGGCCTGGCAGCCCGGGCGCCTTACCTGGGCATCGCCGGGTTCGCGGTCATGAACGGAGGAGGCTACTGGGCGGTCAAGGACCTCCGCTGGTCCCTGCGGCACATGAACCGGCACGCCACCCAACTGGAAGGCAACACCGAATGAACGCGCCAGGCGCGGCCGGCAAGGACGCCGGAGCCGAGTTGCAGGCGCTGCAGGCGGTTGAAACCCACCATGCCGACATGCTGCGGCAACTGAACGTGCTGGTGGGACTGTTGACAGAGGCCGTGGAAGCGCAGGACGCCGGCAGCGAGGAAAAGACGCACGCTGCCCTGCTCGATTGGTGTGACACCCACCTTGTGCCGCACGCCCTTGCCGAGGAAGGTTCCCTCTACAGCGGTCCGCACGCCATGCCCGGGGCAAAACTGCTGGTGGACGGCATGCTGGCGGAGCACCGGGTGATCGTCGACCTCGTGGAGGAGCTCAGGACGGCCGGCGGTGTCCCCGCCGCCGTTGCCGCGGGGGCCATCCAGCGCATCTTTGCACTGCACCTGGACAAGGAGAACCGCCTGCTGATGCCGTTCGTCGTCGAATCCAAGGATTTGTCCCTCGCCCAGGCTGTGGAAGGGCTCCACGAACTCGTGGGGGAAGGCGCCTCCGGCCACCATGGGCAGGGCCGCGAAGGGCGCTAGAAGGCAACGGCAGCAGTACGGCGCCGGGCGACCGGGTTGGCGGGGCCCGTTGCTGATGACGGGGTCTCGTTCCTGGAGACTTGCCGGGGTTGATGGATCAGGGTGCGACCGCTGCGCCCACCTGGGCGCCCTGGTCCGGGGCTTCGGCGTCCGCCTCGGGTGCATGCACCACCAGCACCGGACAATGCGCGCGGCTGACGCATGCTGAACTCACCGAACCGGGGACGAAACTACCGTGGCCCCTCCTGCCCACGATGAGCAGGGACGCGGTGCGGCTGGCGTCAATCAGTACGGGACCGGGTTTCCCCCTGACCAGCCGGGGATGAACAAAGGACGGTAGTTCCCCAAAGGCGTCCGCCAGCGCCTGCTGGAGCACCTGCTCTGCCGCATACTTGAAACCCTCGATTCCCACGGCCAGGTACACCCCGTAACCTGCCGGGACGTCCCAGCAGGCCCAGGCTTCAACTGTCGCGGAGAGTGGCTCCGCCATCACCCGGGCAACCCGGAGCGCGGAGATGGAGGAATCAGACCCGTCCACACCGACGATGATCCTGGGGTGCCGTTTGGGGGCGTTCATGCCGGGCTCCAATCTCTGCATCGTCGCTGCGTTCCCACATGCGGCCGTCGGACCCACCTTGGACCAGAACCTCTTTCCGCGCATAGGGCCGAAGGTCATCCCGGATCAAGGCAATTGCGAAGCGGACAACCAGCGCGCGTCCCCCTCGGCGCGCCGGCACGCGGACTTTGGTCCCTTCCCGCGCACGCCTCCCCGGGGAACAATGGGGGCAGGCCCTCCCGGGCTGGCCCCGCACCATGCGGGGTCCTTTTAATCCTGAAGACAGTGGGAGCGTTCGGTGCACAAGCATGAAGCAGGGACTGGAGAACCAACAGGATCTTCGGGACCGGTCCGCGTATTCATCCTCGACGACCATGAGCTGGTCCGCCAAGGGTTGAAGGACCTGCTGGAAGGCGAAGGTTTCCTTGTGGTGGGCGAAAGCGGGTCCGCTGCCGAAGCCACCAGGCGCATCCCGGCCCTGCACCCCGACATCGCCATCCTCGACGGGCGGCTTCCTGACGGCACGGGTATTGAGGTGTGCCGGGACGTACGCTCCCTCGATCCCCGCCTTCGCTGCCTGATCCTCACGAGCTACGACGACGAGCAGGCACTCCGCGGCGCAGTGCTTGCCGGTGCTTCCGGATACATCCTGAAACAAATCAGGAGCGATGACCTCCTGGCCGGGATCCGAAGGGCGGCCGCGGGCGAATCCCTGTTCGACCCCGGGGTCGAACAGCAGATCATCACCGGACTCTCCACGGCCCCAACGGACCCCCGGCTGGAAGGGCTGAGCGCGCAGGAGAAGAAGGTCCTGACCCTGATCGGCCAGGGGCTGACCAACCGCCAGATCGGCGATGAACTGTTCCTCGCCGAAAAAACGGTGAAGAACTACGTTTCATCCATCCTGGCCAAACTGGGCTTCGAGCGGCGGACCCAGGCCGCCGTCTATGTCACCAAGAGTTCAACGGATACTGCCTGACCACCCGGGAAACCGCAGGGAGCCCGGCCGGGAATTCAGGTGAGCGGTGCGGACCAGGCCACGGTGGTACCCCTGCCGGGCACGCTGTCGATGGTGCAGCTGCCTTTCAGAATTTCAGCGCGGTGGCGCATGTTGGCGAGGCCGCTTACCCGGGCAGGGTCGCTGAAGCCCCTGCCATTGTCGCTGATAAGGAGCTGCACCCGGTCCCCGCGCTGGCCGCCGTCCGCGCCTACGGCAACAGTGACGTCGATCTCGTCCGCGCCCGAGTGCCGCAGCGCGTTGCTGAGCCCCTCCGACAGCACTGACAACAGGTGGACCGCAACGTCCTCGCTGATCGAATCCACGGGGCCGTCCATGGATACCCTGGGGGTCAGGGCGTAACTGCGCGAGTTTTCGCGGACCACGCGCAGCATCCGGCCCGTCAGCGGTTCGTGTTCCTCATCTGCCGAGCGGAGCGAGTAGATCGTGTCCCGCAGCTCGCGGATGGTCTCGTCGAGCTCTCCGGTCACGGCGGCGATGCGCTCGTAGGCCACCGGGTCCAGGGTGTAACGGCGCAGGCTTTGAATGCTCAGTCCGGCAGCAAAAAGGCGCTGGATAACCAGGTCATGGAGGTCGCGGGCGATCCGTTCCCGATCGGTGAAGAGCAGGTTCTGTTCGCGCAGCGCATTCACGCGCGCCAGGTCCAGTGCAAGGCCGATCCGGCTCCCGAAAATGGCACTCGACTCCGCCTCGGATTGGGTGAACATGGCAGTGCCATGGGGGCGCGCCAGCAGCAGGACCCCGTTGTGGACGCTGCCGTGCCCCAGGGAGCACACGAGGACCGAGCCGAGCTTGCCTGCCACCTCATCTTCGAAGACCTGCCGCGGGTCCTTGGCCACAAGGGACCCCCCGCGCTCAACGACGCCGGACACGGCAGTTGACACCATCAGCTCCTGACCCGCCTGGAGCCCCTGCACTCCCAGGCAGGAACGGCAGCGGAGCACACCGTCGCTGCCCGGCACAGCCACCACAGCGAGGGCCGAATCCGACACCTTCAGAGCCGTTTCCGCGACAATATCCAGGTTGTCCGCCCCACCGGGATGGGGCGTCATGATCAACCTGCTGCTCAGCTCCATCCCGGCCTCGAGCCACTTCTGCCGCCGGCTGCTGTCCTCAAACAGGCGGGCGTTCTGGATCGCTACTCCTGCTGCCGCTGCCAGGGCCACGGCAAGGTCCTCGTCTTCGGCGGTAAAGTCCTCCCCACCTTGTTTCTCTGTCAGGTAGAGGTTTCCAAAGACCTCGTCCCTGACACGGACCGGCACGCCCAGGAAGGTCCGCATAGGCGGGTGGTTCGGGGGAAAACCGGAGGCTATGGGGTGCTGCCCAAGGTCGTGGAGGCGCAGCGGCTTTGGCTCGCGGATCAACAGGCCCAGTACACCATGCCCCGTGGGGAGGTCGCCGATGGAACGGATGCCCGCCTCGCCAATTCCTACGGTGATGAAGTGGCTCAGTTTCCGGTCTTCGCCGATGACCCCCAGTGCACCGTAGCCTGCGCCCACCAGTACGCAGGCGGACCGTACAAGACGGTCCAGGACGGCTTCAAGGCTCAAGTCCTCGGCAAGTGCCACTACCGCGGCCAGCAAGCCGTTGATCCGTTCCTGCGTATCCAGAGGCTCGTCCCCACTGGGGGTGAATCCGCCCACAGTGTCTTCCACCCCGTCCGTTGCCGGGGAGCGCCAGGGCCGCCCAGTGTTCACGTTCCACCTCCTGCGGCAGGAACCTGCGGCGCTGCGGATTCCTGGCACGGTCAAAATCCCGAAACGGAAGTGCCGGCCTCCGCCCCCACATCCACCTTCACCAGAGCATGAAGGCGCTTTGCGTCTAAGTCTAGGAGTGCCAGGGCCAAAATGCTCCTTAATACTTCCGGGATAGGGGGCTGCGGGACCTTCTTCCCTATCCCCTGGCGGCTGGCGGCCCTAGGCTACGGCCATGAACAGTGCAGCGGCAGAACCGGAAATCAAGGAACTCGGGGTCCACGATTGCTGGCGGTACCTTCGGTCAACGTCCCTTTGCAGGATCGCGTTCAGCGACGGGGAATCCGTTGAGAACTATCCGGTGAATTTCGTCGCTACCAACGGCACACTGCTGATCCGGACCGGTGAAGGAACCAAGCTCGCCGCCCTTTCCGAGCGGAAGACGGTGGCCGTAGAGGCAGACGGAATGAACCAGTACGGGACCATTGCCTGGAGCGTCGTCCTTAAGGGGCATGCCGTAGTTGTCACCGATGCCGAGGAAACCCAGGACGCCATGGACGCGGGCTTGTCCCCGTGGCAGCCCGGCCAGAAGAACGTCCTGGTCAGGATCACGCCCGGGGAGATCAGTGGCCGCCGCTTCGTCATCGCCGCGCCAACCCACTGGTGGCCCCCGCGGGAGCCCTCCGCCGACTAAGCGGGGGCCGGGCAGGCCGACCGCGCCAGAACCGAAACCTTCACCCCCAGCCACAAAGGATGGTCCCCCATGGCACCTGCCAAGCCAATCGCCGTCGGCATTTCCGACACGCCGGCGTCCCATGCCGCCCTGCTGTGGGCGGCAGCCCGGGCCAACAGGCTCAAGCTTCCCCTCGCCGTCGTCAACGTTGTGGACGATCGCTGGATGGCAGCGGAGGTGCTTCCCTACCTTGAAGTGCTGCGCGAATCGGGCCTGGGCCTGCTGAAGGAGGCCGGCGAAAAGGCCACGGCCGCGGAACCCGGACTGCAGGTCACCCTCCAACTGCTCGAAGGAGGCATTGGGGCAGCCCTGGGCGACTATTCCAAAAATGCTTCGATGCTTGTCCTGGGCACCAGCGGCCGCTCGCGCGGCGCCTTGACGGACCGGGCACTTCAGGCGGCCGCCACGGCTGAGTGCCCGGTAGCCGTCATCGGAGAGGGCCAGGAGCACGGCCGCGGCATCGTGGTAGGCGTGGATGGATCACGGGAAGCTACTCAGGCAGTGGCTTTTGCGGCTGCCGAAGCTGACGCGCTCGGAGAAGAACTGACAGTCCTTTACGCCTTCACCGGCCCCAACCGCTGGATCGCGGCCGGGCTGCCGCAGAGCAGTTTTGCCACCCACGTGGTGGAGGAGGAACGGATCGTACTGTCCGAAACGGAGGCGGGCCTTCGGCAGGACTATCCCGATCTTGTGGTTCACGCCGTGATGGAGACGGTCCTGGAGCCGGCGGATGCCCTGCTCCGTGCTGCCGCGGACGCGCGGCTGCTTGTCCTGGGCAGCCGTGGCAAGGGTGGCTTCGAAAGGTTCTTCCTTGGCTCCACGGCGCACGCGGTCCTGACGCAGCCGCCCTGCCCCACGGTGATCACCCGCCTGAACAAACAGCAGCACAGCGACTGACGGGGCCAACAGCCAGACCGCGCCATGACCATAGCCGGGGACAACGGGGCACCGGTCCCGGGCCTGGACGTGAACCATGCCCGGGACGGGCTCTCCACCGCCGAGGTGCGTGAGCGTGCGGATGCCGGCCGCCTCAACAGCGTGCCCACGGCAACCAGCAGGAGCATCGGTGAGATTGTCAGGGCCAACGTCTTCAACCTTTTCAACAGCGTGGTGGGCGGGTGCTTCATCCTGCTGCTGGTCCTCGGCCAGTGGCGGGATGCGCTCTTCGGGTTGTCCGCAATCAGCAATTCGCTGATTGGCATCATCCAGGAATACCGGGCCAAGCGATCGCTGGATCAACTGGCCATTCTCCAGGCTGCCAGCAACACTGTGATCCGGAATGGAGCCCGGGAGACCGTTTCCTCTGACGAACTGGTGCCGGACGACCTTGTGGTGCTCAATGCGGGAGACCAGGTCACGGCAGACCTGCTGCTCCTGGACGGCGGCCCGCTCGAGGTGGACGAGTCCCTGCTGACCGGTGAATCCGAGCCCGTCCCCAAACAGACCGGCGCCATTTTGCTGTCCGGGTCCCTCATCCTTGCAGGCCACGGCCGGGCCACCGTAAGCCGGGTGGGGCCTGACACGTTCGCTTACCGCCTGGCGGCCGAAGCCCGACGCTTTTCCCTGGTCACGTCCGAGATCCGCAGGGGCCTGGAAAAGGTATTCACAGTCATAACGTGGCTGCTTCTTCCCACCGCCCTGCTGCTCACGAATGCGCAGATGCAGGACCAGGGCGGCTGGGCCGGTGCCATGGGATCAGGACGGTGGATTCCGGCGGTGGTGGGAGCCGTTGCGGGCATCATGGCCATGATCCCCTTGGGGCTGCTGCTGATGACCAGCGTGGCTTTTGCCGTAGGGGGACTACGTCTTGCCGGCCAAAAAGTCCTGATCCAGGAACTTGCCGCGGTGGAAGTGCTGGCACGGGTCGATGTCCTCTGCCTGGACAAGACCGGCACGTTGTCCTCAGGAACCGTGGTCTTCGACGCCCTCCACGACGCCGGGAGGGCACCGGTGGCCGGGTGGCGTCACGCGCTGGAATGGTTTGGTACCAATCCGGATGCCAGCAGCACGGCGGCAGCAATCGGGGCCGCCTTTGCGGTGCAGGCTCCGCTGCACGAGCAGGGCTCCGTGGCGTTCTCGTCCGCGCAAAAATGGAGCTCGGTAACCTTTGGGGCGGAATCCGCCGCCCCGGGGACCTGGATCATGGGAGCACCGGACGCCGTGCTCGGCGCGCCCGGCTGCGCCGACGCACACGGGAAAGCCGCGGCCCTTGCCGCCAGCGGCCGCCGGACCCTGGCACTGGCCCATCTGCCGGGTCCGCTGCCGCCGGACGCCGCAGAGGCGGGCATGCCGCCGGGCCTGGTGCCGGTGACCCTGCTGACCTTCCGGGAATCGATCCGCAAGGATGCCGCCGCCACGCTCGACTACTTCCGGGAGCAGGGGGTAAGCGTGAAGATCATCTCGGGCGATGATCCCCGGACTGTAGCCGCACTGGCGCGCGGCGTGGGCTTTGGCCCCGGGAGGGCCTATGACGCGCGGACCCTTCCCGGCGATCCGCACCAACTGGAGGAAACGGTGGAGTCCCACAGCCTCTTTGGAAGCGTGACGCCGTCGCAGAAACGTGACCTGGTCCTGGCCCTGAAGCGGCGCGGACACACCGTGGCAATGACAGGGGACGGGGTGAATGACGTCCTGGCACTGAAGGAGGCGGACCTGGGCATCGCCATGGACTCGGCCTCCCCCGCCACCAAGGCCGTGGCCCGCATGGTCCTCCTGGACGGGCGGTTCGAGCGGCTGCCTGCAGTGGTGGACGAAGGACGCCGGGCCATCAGCAACATCGAGCGCGTCTCCCTGGTCTTCCTCAGCAAGACCGTATACGCCACCGTCATCTCCGTCGTGACCGGCGTCCTGTTGCTGGCCTTTCCGTTCCTGCCGCGGCAGCTGTCCGCCCTGGACGGCCTGACCATCGGCCTGCCGGCGTTCTTCCTGGCCCTGCAACCCGGGGGGCAGAGGTATGCGCCGGGCTTCCTCCGGCGTTCACTTGCCTTTGCCGTGCCGGCGGGTATCTGCACCGCCCTGTGCGTCCTGGTGGTCAGCGGCTACGCACAGACCTGGGGCGGACACACCCCGGACTCGGCGCAGTCCGCGGCCACCCTCACCCTGGGCCTGGTGGCGGCGTGGGTCCTGGTGGTGGCATCCCGCCCCCTTAACCTGACCAAGGGACTGATTCTTGCCGGCATGTATGCGGGGCTTGCCCTGCTGTTCACCGTTCCGTTGGCGCAGGACTTCTTCCGGGTGGACTGGCCGCCCACCGGCCTGCTGGTCCTGGCCGTTGTGGTTTCTGCCGCAGGATGCCTGGCGGTGGAGCTGGCCGGCCGTTATGCCCGCCGTCCTCCCCGGAGTGCCGCGCGAAAGGGGCTGGGACCTTTGACTCTGGAAGCTGCGCCGCCCGAAGCGGATGGTGGAACTGCCGGGCAACGCGATGGTCCGGCTTCCACATGAGCAGGAGGCAGGAATGACTGACCTGATGAGATGGTTCGACACGCGCCGTTCCCCCATCGATGTCATCGAACGGCTTTTCGAAGGCGATATGGGCAGCTCGGCCATAAAGGTCGAGGAAATGGTGGATGGCAACACGCTGGTGGTGCGGGCAGAGCTGCCCGGGATAGATCCCGAGAAGGATGTTGATGTGACAGTCGCCGACGGCGTGCTGTCCATCAAGGCGGAGCGCCAGGAAAAGAAGGAACAAAAGGACAAGGACAGCTACCGGTCCGAGTTCCGTTACGGCTCCTTCATGCGCCGGATTCCGCTCCCCGGCGGGGTGCAGCAGGGCGACATCACCGCCTCCTACAAGGACGGCCTCCTTGAAGTCCGGGCTCCGATGCCGGACCAGGGGCAGCCATCCGGTGGTTCCAAGATCCCCATCACGAGGGGCTGAGGACCGGGACGGTACGACGCCGGTGCCTGGCTCCGTGGGGAACTACCCCTTGGAGCCAGGCACTTTTTCGTGGGCGCGCCTGGCTAACTCCCCTGGCGCGCCGAAACCGAAGCTGCTTTTGCCTCCGCTGCAGCTATCACCGGCAGCGTCCGGATGTAGGTATCGGGGTTCAGGGACACGGAATCGATCCCCTGGCTGACCAGGAACTCGGCGAGGTCCGGATGGTTGCTGGGCCCCTGGCCGCAGATCCCGATTTTGATGCCGGCAGCATGGGCCTTGCTGATGGCCTGGGCAATCATGGACATCACGGCAGGGTCCCGCTCATCGAACAATCCCGCCAGTTCCTCCGAGTCACGGTCCACCCCGAGCACCAGTTGGGTGAGGTCGTTGGAGCCGATGGAGAAACCGTCAAAGCGCTTGGCGAACTCCTCCGCCAGGACCACGTTGGACGGGATCTCGCACATCATGTAGAGCTGCAGCCCGTCGGCGCCGCGGACCAGTCCCTGCTCCTCCATTGCCTGGATGACCTGGTCCGCTTCCCCCACGGTACGGCAGAAGGGAACCATGACAATGACGTTTCCGAACCCTGCCTTCTCCCGCACGCGTTTGAGGGCCTTGCACTCCAGGGCAAACGCTTCCCGGTAGTGGCTGCTGTAGTAGCGGGAGGCGCCGCGGAAGCCGATCATGGGATTTTCCTCGGGACGTTCAAAGAACCTGCCGCCCATCAGGTGGCTGTATTCGTTGCTCTTGAAATCGCTGAGCCGGACGATCACCGGTTTGGGGTGGAAGGGGGCGGCGATCTTGGCGATCCCTGTGGCCAGCATGTCCACGAAGTACTCCTGCGGATCGTCGTAGCCGCTGGTGAGTTGCCTGATGAGATCCGCCTCCTGCGGGTCTGCCACCTTTTCCGGATGGACCAGTGCCATGGGGTGGACGCGGATCAGGCTGTTGATGATGAACTCCATCCGGGCCAGTCCCACCCCGGCTGCGGGCAGCCGCCACCATTTGAACGCCGCAGCCGGACTGGCGATGTTGATCATCACATCGGTGCGGGTGTCGGGAAGGCCAGCCATGTCCACTTCCTCCACTGAGTACTCGAGCAGTCCTTCGTAGACACGCCCCTCCTCCCCTTCCGCGCAGGACAAGGTGACCGGGACGCCGTCGGCCAATATCTCCGTTGCGTTGCGCGTTCCGACGACGGCGGGCACGCCAAGCTCTCGGCTGACGATCGCGGCGTGGCTGGTGGTCCCGCCGTGGTCGGTGATGATGCCGGCGGCGCGCTTCATCACCGGCACCCAGTCGGGGTCGGTCATCCGGGTGACCAGCACTGAACCGTCAACGAAGGACTCGATGTCCTTCGCGTCGCGGATAACGCACGCCGCGCCCTTGGCGATGGCATCACCGATCGCAGCCCCCGTTGCCAGGACCGGGCCGGGATGCAGGAGATGGTAGGTCCGGAAGGTGGACGTACTTCTGCGCGCCTGGACCGTTTCCGGCCGCGCCTGCACCATGAAGAGGTCACCTGTCACCCCGTCCTTTGCCCACTCCATGTCCATCGGCCGGCCGTAATGCCTTTCGACGGCGGCGGCCCACCGGGCCAGGAGGACAATTTCCGGGTCGCTCAGTACCAGCGAGCGCCGCTCCCGTGCGCTGGTATCAACGGTCCGGGTCCGTGCATCACCGCCCTGGCTGTAAACCATCTTGCGCTCCTTGGCACCCACGGCCCGTTCGATCACCGGGCTGAAGTTCGGGTCCGCCAGCAGCGGCTTGAACACCTGGTATTTGTCCGGGTTGATGGTCCCCTGGACCACCGTCTCCCCCAGCCCCCAGGCGGCGCTGATGACCACAACGTCGGGAAAGCCGGACTCGGTGTCAATCGAAAACATCACCCCGGAGGCGCCGAGGTCGGACCGGACCATCCTCTGGACGCCCACGGACAGGGCGACGTCCAGGTGGTCGTAGCCCTTCATCTCCCGGTAGCTGATGGCACGGTCGGTAAACAACGATGCGTAGCAGCGCCTGCAGGCATCAAGGACGCCGCGTTCGCCGGCCACGTTCAGGAAGGTTTCCTGCTGGCCAGCGAAGCTGGCGTCCGGCAGGTCCTCTGCAGTGGCGCTGCTGCGGACGGCCACCGGCAGCTGGGCCTGCCCCGTCCGGCCGCACAGGTCACGGTAATGCTCCTGGATATCGTCGGCGATGGCGTCAGGAAAGCTCGCTTGCAGGAACAGCTCCCGGATCGCGGCCCCCGTCTGGCGCAGTGTCGCCCTTCCGGCTCGTTGGTCCTCCATGTACGCCTTGATCCGGGGCTCCAGGTCGTTGGCAGCGAGGAAAGCGCGGTAGGCGGCGGCGGTGGTCGCGAACCCTTCCGGCACTCTCACACCCGCAGATTGCAGTGCACGGCTCAGCTCCCCCAGGGAGGCGTTCTTCCCGCCCACCGAGGGGATGTCCGTGATCCCGGTGTCTTCGAACCACTTGACGTTGGCATTGGCCAGGGAAGTTTCTGCGGCGGCACTCATGGCTCGATTCTGGTCTCCGGCGGGATGTGCCAGCAGAGTCTTTGGTCCCGGCGCCCGGCTGCGCTGCCGCTCCCGTCATGCGCGGCGCAGCCGGGCGCGGACCGCTTTGTGGATCCAGTCTGCCAACAGGACGGCGGGGGCTGCGAGGAGGGCCAGCAGGAGGCCCAGTGGGGTTGGCGGGGCCTGGCCCAGCAGGGTGGCGAGGTAGGGCACGTACAGGCATACCGTGAGGACGGCCAGTTCGCCCAGCACGGCCCACACCAGGAGCCTGTTGGTCCCCCAGCCAAGTTTCCAGGGCGGCACTGTGGCGCTTCGGCAGGCGAAGGCGTTGGCGAGCTGGCCCAGGACGACGGCGGTGAAGGCGGCTCCGGAGGCGGCCATCAGCAGCCCTGCCGCCGGAAGCTGCCCCCGGGCCCAGCCGCCGCCGGCCAGGACAGCGGAGAACACGGCCATCTCCGTGGCAGCCTCCACGGGGCCCAGGATGCAGAAAACCCGGATGATGAGCTGCCGGTCCATCAGGTGCCGGCGCTCGGGTGGCCGGGCGAGGACTCGGCGGCCCGGCGGTTCAGCGCCAAGTGCCAGCGCCGGCAGCAGGTCCGTACCGATGTCCAGGGCAAGGATCTGGAGGACACCCAGGGCAAGCGGGAACCGGCCGCCGGAGAGCGCCCAAATGACGAAGGGGGTCAGCTCCGCCACGTTGTCGGTGAGGTGGTAGGTCAGGAAGCGGTGGATGTTGGCGTACGTGGCCCTGCCCTGTTCGATGGCGGAGACGATGGTGCCGAAATGGTCGTCCAGGAGGACCAGGTCCGCGGCTTCGCGGGCAACGTCGGTTCCGCTTCGGCCCATGGCCACGCCGATGTCTGCCTCGCGAAGGGCCGGCCCGTCGTTGACGCCGTCACCGGTCATGGCCACCACGTGCCCCCTGGTCTGGAGCGCCTTGGCGACACGGAGCTTCTGCTCCGGCGAAACCCTGCTGACCACCACCCCGTCACGGTCCAGCAGTGCACCGAGCATCTGCTCATCCTCTGGCAGGTCCGCGCCTTCCAGCACGTATTCGGGGGCTCCAATCAGCCCTATCTGCCGCGCAATGGCGGCCGCCGTGGCCGGGTGGTCGCCGGTGATCATGGCGACTTTCACTCCCGCTTTTCGCGCAGCACGGATCACGTTTCCCACATCCGGCCGGGGCGGGTCCTGCAGTCCGATCAGGCCCAACAGCTCCAGTCCTGTTTCAAGTTCAGCCGCGGTGCCGGCGAGCCAGGCTTCCGGATTCCCCCTTAACCGTCGCCTGGCCACGGCAATGACGCGCAGGCCGTGCGCCGCCATCTCCTCCACTTGTTCCTTGAGCGGTCCGGGCACGGATTCACAGACCGGCAGCACCGTCTCGGGGGCGCCTTTGCAGAACAGGTCCGGCCCCACAAGGGCGGATTCGCGGCGCCGTACCGGATCGAACGGCAGGCGCCGCGATGGAACAGAAACCGACTCCGATCCTGTCAGCCGCCGGGCCAGGGCGTCGATGGCCGCTTCCATCGGGTCACCCTGGGCGCGCCACTGCCCCTTGTGCAGTTCAGCCCTGCCCTGCGAAGCCGTCCGCGCTGCGAGCGCCACCTGGACGGCCCGTTCCACACCGTTTCCCCGGACATCAGCGGTGGGCGCATACCCCTCGCCGGTGATGCTCACTGTCCCATCGGAGGTGAAGACCTCGACGGCGTTCATCCGGTTCTGCGTCAGCGTTCCTGTTTTGTCGGTGCAGATGAAAGTGGTCGAGCCCAGGGTTTCCACGGCTTCCAGGTTGCGGACCAGTCCATTCCGGGTCGCCATTCGCTGGGCTCCCATGGCCAGGGACAGCGTGACGGTAGGCAGGAGTCCTTCCGGGACCAGTGCGACGGCAACGCCGATGGAAAACAGGAATGAGTCGCGCCACTGGAAGCCCACCAGCAGTGATGCCAGGAAGAAGACCGCGGCGATGCCCAGGGCCATCCCCGCGGTGACCCTGACGATCCGGCGCAGTTCCAGTGCGAGCGGGGTGGGGGGCGAAACGGCCCCGCTGGTTAGGGCCGCAATGCCTGCCAGCCTGGTCCTCGCCCCCGTGGCGGTAACAGCGGCTTCTGCATAGCCGTTGACAAAGAAGGTGCCACCCCACGCCAGGTCCCCCGCGTTTTTGGCCACAGGGTCGCTTTCGCCCGTCAGCATCGACTCATCCACCGCGCAGGCCGACGCGGAAACAAGGACCACGTCCGCTGGTACGCGGTCACCGGCGGCCAAGAGCACCAGGTCATCAACCACCAGCTCGCTGGCATGGACTTTTCGAACCGTTCCGTCCCGCCGGACCGCCACGTCGGCGGGCAGCAGCCCCCGCAGCCTGGCGGCAGCGTGCTGGGCGCGTTCCTGCTGGATGTGGGCGAAGACCCCGTTGACGATGATGACGACGACGATCGCCACACCAAGTTGCGGCATGTCAGCGATGAAGGCCAGCGCGGCGGCGCACCACAGCATGAGGGCGAAGAAGTGCGTCATCTCCCCCCAGAGCTTCCGCCACTGCGGGACGGGTTTCTCCACGGGAAGCTGATTGGGGCCTGCCTGCTTCAGCAGCTGTGCAGCACGCTCGGAGCTCAGGCCCTCCACAGTCCTCACACGGCGTCCGCCTCCTGGCCCACCAGGACCACCGGACAGATGGAGTGGGCGGCGCAGGCCTTGCTGACGGAGCCGATGGAGGACTTGAGCAGTCCGCCTTCGCCGTGCCTGCCCACCACCAAGGCCTGGGCGCGGCGGCTTTCCTCCACCAGCACCTTCGCCGGCGGCCCGAACTTGATGGTCACGTCGATGTTCTCCGGGCGTTCCCCGGAGAAGGCGCGGCCCAGCGCATCATCGACAAGGCGCCCGGCAGCATCCTCCAGCCTTGCAGTGAACTGCCGGTCCGCTCCTTCAAGGCGCGACATCACCAGGTAGTCCGGCATCCCGACGCATGAGATGACTTCGAGCCGGGTGCCCAGGCGGGATGCGAGCATGCCCGCGTAGCGGAGGGCTGCGGACGAGTACTCCGAGCCGTCAACTCCCACGATGACAGGTTTGGCCCCTGTGTCTGCATTCATGGAGACCACGATCCCGCCAGGCGCCCGCCACGGGAAGGGCCAAAAGTCATGCCGGCGGCAGCCCCCGGGGCTTTAGTTTCGCGTCGGCGCCATGCAGGGCACGCAGGCCGTTCAGGATTGTTGCCAGGTCCACCAGCTCCTGCAGGAGGGCGCCGGCCACGGCTGGAATGTACCCGGTCATGGCGATGGCCATCAGGACGACGCTCAGCCCTATGCCGGTCCAAATGCTCACCAGTGCTACGGCCATGGTCCGCTTTCCGATGGCCACTGCCTGGGCCACCTTGGACAGGTCATCAAGCATGATCACGACGTCGGCAGATTCGCTTGCCGCCGTGGCCCCTTTGGCCCCCATCGCAATCCCCACGTCTGCCGCTGCCAGGACAGGAGCATCGTTGACACCGTCACCCACCATGAGGACCGGCCGTTCCCGAATCGCGGCCACTGTGTTGACCTTGTCCTCAGGAAGGCATTCAGCCTGGACATGGTCGATGCCGGATTCTTCGGCGATGTGCGCGGCTGTGGCGCTCGCATCCCCGGTCAGCAGCATGGTGTTGTGCACGCCAAGGCGTCGCAGGCTGGCGAGGGTGTCCACGGCATTGCCGCGCAATGGATCCTTCATGATCAGGGCGCCTGCGTACCGGCCGTCTACCGCGACGTGGACGGCCAGCTGACCGCTGTGGACTGCTGCTTCCCTGAACCCGCTGGAGGAGCTTCGGACCAGGCCGGCCTTTCCCACCACCACCTGCCGGCCCCCGCAGACGGCCTCCACACCGTGGGTTGCGCTCTCGGTGGCCTGCTGCACCGGCAGAAGATCCAGGTTGGCTGCCGCAGCGGCTTCGATCACCGAGGCTGCCAGAACATGTGACGAGTACTGCTCCGCCGAGGCAGCCAGCTGCAGGACCTTCCGGCTGCCCAGCGTTTCGCCCTGGCCGGGGGCCAGACGGATCTCGTCCAGGACGGGGCGGCCGGAGGTGAGCGTTCCGGTCTTGTCGAAGACCGCTGACTGTGCCTTCGCAAGCTGCTCAAGGGTCCTGGTGTTCTTGATAATGATGCCCTTGTGTGCTGCCTGGCTGGTACCCGCCAGGAACGCCACCGGGGCGGCGATCAGGAGCGGGCAGGGCGTGGCCACCACCAGCACCTCGGCGAAGCGGAGCGCCTCGCCGGACAGGAACCAGGCCATAACGGCCATGGCCAGCGCCAGGGCGGTAAAGGGAACAGCGTAGCGGTCAGCAAGCCGGACCACCGGCGCCCGGCTGTTGGATGCCTCCTCGACCAGCGCAATGATGCGGCTGTACTGTGAGTCCGCGGCGGAAGCGGCTGCCCGCAGCCGGATGGCCGCCACGCCGTTTACCGCGCCGCTGAGCAGCTGTTGGCCCCTGGTGCGCTCGACGGGAAGGCTCTCTCCCGTCAGCGACGATTCGTCCAGGCTCGCTGAGTCCGAGAGGAGTTCGCCATCCACAGGTACCAGCTCGGAGGGGCGGACCACCAGCACGTCCCCTGGAACAACGTCACCGATGGGCGTTTCCTCGAGTACTCCGCTGGCTCCTTCACGGTGCGCGAAACGCGGGGCCCGGTCCAGCAGGGACCGGAGTTCACGGGCAGCACGGCCCTGGGCAAAGTTCTCCAGCGCTTCCCCGCCGGTGAGCATCAGGATGACCACCAGGGCAGCCAGGTACTCACCCACGGCAACGGTGCTCGCTATCGCCATCAGGGCCAGCAGGTCGATACCCCAGCGTCCTTCCCGCAGGGCGCGCAGCATCCCCGCCGCACGGACCACCACGATCACGGCGGCGTAGGCCGAGGCGAGGACGCGCGCTTCCTCGCCCAGGCCGGATTGCAGCAGCACCAGCGCAGCCACCAGCATCAGACACGTCAGGGCGACAACGGGATACCGCCTGACGAAGTCCCGGCCCTTTTCGAGGGGCGACGCAGCGGGCCCCTGGCCATCAGAATTGCCGGGGCTTCCGCTCGCAGCCGCGGGCGGAGCGGGTTGTCTCCTCATTCAGCCCCACATCCAGGGGGATGGTGACGGTCGTGGCGCATGGATCCGAACCTACCCGGGTCCTGGCAGCCGGGCTAGGGCATTTGGCCCCGCCTTGTGCCAGCCGCCGGCCAAGGATGACTTTTGGCCCTGCCCCGCGGCCGGATCCGGGCCCAAGGTTGAGGCATCAAAACATTCGCAGACAAACCGGAGCCCCTCATGAAAGCCGTCATCCTTTATGACACCGCGTATGGGAACACCAGAACCATCGCCGAAGCCGTGGCGGCCAATCTCGGGCGAAGCGCGGCCGCTGTTCCGGTTGACGATTTTGATGCTGCCGCGCTGCACCCGGGGGACCTGCTCGTCGTCGGGAGCCCCATCAACGGCTGGAAGCCGACCGCCAGGATCAGTGAAACGCTGGCTGGCCTAGCCCGCCACGGGCTCTCCGGAGTGAAAGCCGCCGCCTTCGACACAAGGGTAAAGCTGTTCATTCATGGTGATGCCGCGAAAAAGATGACCAGAGCCCTCGCGGACGCGGGCGCCAGCATCGTGGGCGGCCCCATGGCTTTCTATGTCAAAGGCAGCGAAGGCCCGCTGATCGATGGGGAGAAAGAGCGGGCGGCAGCGTGGGCCGCCGACCTTGCGGCGTCGCTGGACATCCGGAAGGCATGAGCAAGCTGCCTCCGGATGCACCACCTGGAGCTCACGGAGACTTCACAGCTCGACGCCGAGGTGCGAGGCTGGCTGGATGCTGGAGGCGTACGACGCCGCCTGATCAACCTGCGTTCCTTCCAGGGTCCTATGGCCCTGTCAGCCGCCAGGCAGCACGTCCACGCTGGTGCCATGACTGAAAATGACCAGCCCCAGAAGATCCATATCACCGAACAACCAGTCGCTGTGGTCCGTGAACGGGTTCCCATGGATGCGCTGACGGGTTTCTTCGGCCGGGCCTTTGGTGCCGTCATGGCGGCGGTCCAGACGCAAGGCGCCAGCCCTGCCGGTCCGCCGTTCGCGCGCTACCACGGAATGCCGGGCGAAACCGTTGACGTCGAGGCGGGGTTTCCCGTCGCGGGAAACTTCCACGGTACCGGCGACGTGGCCAGCGGAACACTTCCCGACACGGATGCCTTCGAAGCCGTCCATGTGGGGCCGTACGACACTTTGGGCACCACATACGACGCCATCCGGGAACGCATGGCTGCCGAAGGGGCGGCGCCTGCCGACAGCATGTGGGAGTACTACCTGACCGACCCCGAACAGCAGCCGGATCCTGCTACATGGCAGACCCGGGTTGTCTGGCCCGTCGCTTAACGGGGGTCCCGGGTGACCGGGGTCCGGGGCCTGGGCCCGGTGCTATGACGTCCTGCGGCGGCTAAACGTGAGTTCCCAAGGCTGCGTGCCTTGGCCTGTCTCCTGCCATCCGTCGCGGGCAATTTCCTGCCGCAACTGCTTGAGGCTGGCCTCCAGGCCAGGAGCCCAGGCCTCTTCCGGAGGGGTCCGGTCCAGGGGTGGCCCGGGGAAGGTGTCGCTGGCGTAAAGCCGCGTGCCGTCCTCCGTCCTCCCCACGAACTGCAGCTGCGTCCGCCCGTATTGGGACCCGAGGGTGTAGAAGATGCGGGCCCACCATTTCCGCGATGCGGCATCCTCGAGTTCAATCCGGAGCCGTTCCTCTGCGCCGTGGCTTGGCTGCCGGGCAGTTGTGGACATTTCTTCCTCCCGGCGGACCGCAAACATCTTCCAACGTGGCATTCTGCCAAGGACCGGGACCGCGGGCCAGGGCCTTTGGTCACCGGCTGCCTGACGCCGGCGCCAGCCCGCACAAACCTCGGGACTGGCAACGACGGCGAAGGCCCTGTCGACCATTGATCCGCCTGCGCCGGCCGGACGCCTGACGCCCGGTCGAACTCATGGGCCGGCGCCGATCAGGGACTTTGGTCCCTAAAAGCGGGGCGGCGTGGTTTGAGAGGGTGGTGGGGCCGGAAGATGCACCGTGGCTGGGGTTGTGCGTCCCGGATTGCTGGACGGGAAGTCGGCCAGCCCGCCGCCGACAATGAAGTCGGCGGCGGCAGGATCGCGAAGGAGAGAACAGGCATATGGCAGGTACGTTCGAACTGTTTATTGATGAAGAATCCAAGATCCGGTTCCGGCTGGTCATGCCGGATGGGCATGTCCTGGCGGTTTCCGGGCAGTTCACTGATAAGCAGGCAGCGGCCGCAGCCATAGCCGAGGTACGGGAATGCGCCGGGACGGGACTGATCCGTGACGTTGCCCCGCCGCCTCCCGGAATTATCCTGGCTCCGGCACCCCACCCGCGGTATGCAGTACGCCGGGCCTCCCGCCGTCTGGGGGCCCTTGGGGCGGCCTGACACTGCACAGCCGGGAGGGGCTAAAAGCCCGAGGAACTGCCGGAGCCGGAGAAGCTTCCACCGCTGCTGCCGTATCCGGTGGTGCTGCCACCGCCTCTGGCTGAGTTGACGCTGCCCACTCCGGTGTTGAAACCGGAGCTGAACGTGGCTACCGTGAAAAACTGGTACGACGGATACACGGTGCCCAGGATGCTCGGTTCGTAGGTCCTTCCCCTGCGGTGGTCCAGTCCCTCATGGGCGGTATCCATCTGTTCGCGCATCAGGCGTGCCTCGCGGTCATTCCTGGCAAACCCCTGAATCACGGTTTCAGCGTGGTTCTCCAGCAATCCTGAGAGCCGGGTCCGTGCCTCGTAGAGCCGGTCCAGGGCCTTTTCCGGTGTGATCCGGCCGTCGGCAAGTTCCGCCGTCCACTGTTCTATCTCCCGCAGGCTCCCGTCCCGGAAGGACCGCAGGGCCGTGGCCGTGGCGGAATCCCCTTGCCCGTGGCGTTTGGCCAGGAGCTGTTCCAGTCCGGCCAGGTCCTTCCGGAAGGGGGCGAGTTGACGGTCCCAGGCGGTTGGCCACGTGGCGGCGCGGTTAAGCAGCGCGTTGCTGTCCGCGATGACGTCATCCAGCGCGTCAAGTTCGGCGGCACTGTCCGCAAACTGCCGGGCAAGCCTGAGGTTCTTCCGGCTGCTCAATGATCGTTTGCCAAGTGCGTGCACCTGGTTGGACAGCTCGGTGGCAGCGGCATACCGGCTGAGGAAGGTCCTGTGCTTCTCCAGGACCTGGCTGCCGTAGCGGGATTCTTCAGGGATGGTGGCGGCATTGAGTTCCGTCACGTCCAGGTCCATGCTGACACTGGAATAGCTTCGGTCCCCGCGTTCGATCTGTTTGCGGCAGGCCGCCCGGGTCACCGCGCGCACAACAAGCCACGCGGCCGCCGCCAGGACAACGAGTCCGAAGGAAACCCACGCTGTGATCAGGAACGCTGCCGACCTGTACCACGGCTGGTTGATCAGCTCCGCCGCCCGGCGGATTCCTGCCACCGTGCCGTCGGTCCACTGTGCATCCCGGAACAGTTCCTTGGACGCATCCTGGATGTCGCTGCGCTGCTCCAGCGACACCTTCCGGTCCTCGCCCATGTACGTCCCCACATGCCGGCCAACCGGGTCAAGCGCGAAAATGAACAGCCCGTCCGCCCATTTCTGACCGTCTGCGCTGATCCACTCCGGATGCCGGGACCGCGCGAACTTCAGGACCTCTTCATTCAGGTTGTCCTCCGCCTTTCCGTTGTACGTGAAGACGGCAACCTTGGTGGGTTCGTAGAACTGTATGCGTTCGACGGCGGGCAGCAGGGTTTTTTGGTCGAGCACTCCGGCCGTGTCCTCCACCACAACAGCGACGGGTGCCACGGCCGCGCCTGGCGCCGCCAACCCCAGGAGAAGGGCCGCGACGGCAAGCATCATTGCGGCGATCCGGCTGACCACGCTGCCCATGTCCCTCCCCAATACTTAGAATCAGGATGGAACCAGGGAGCGGGGCCGCCAAAGGGCCGAAGGTCCCGCTGGTGAAGCCCGGCCCTAGCGGGAGCGCAGTCGTATGAGGCAGGACCCAGGTGCCATCGTAGTCGGCTACGACGGCTCGGATGAGGCTGCGGCCGCCGTTCGCTGGGCGGCGCGGCATGCGCGTGCCACTGGCTCGGCCCTGAATGTGGTGCATTGTTCCCTGTGGCCGCTGCTGACCAGGCATCTCGGTCCGGTTCCGGGCGTGTCGAACAGCGGCCTGGAACAGTCGGCCCGGTCCGTCCTTGAGGAAGGGGTGGCGCATGCGGCCACGGAAGCAGAGGGCCTTCAGATCAAAAGCACCCTGCTCCACGGCTTGCCCGCGAAGCTGCTGGTTGAAATTTCCGCCGGGGAAAAGCTGCTGGTGGTGGGAAGCCGCGGCCTGGGCGGCTTCCTTGGGCTCCTGGTAGGCTCCGTGAGCCTGGAACTTGCAGCTGCTGCTGCCTGCCCTGTAGCCGTGATCCGGCAGGACCTCTACCCGGACGGCCCCGTCGTCGCCGCCGTCGACGCGGAAGGTTCACCCACGGTGCTGGAAGACGCCTGCGGGTTGGCTTCGGCGCTGAAGGCGCCCCTCACGGTGGTCCACGTCCGGCACCTCCCTCCCGGCTACTCCCGGCGTGGCCCGCACGAAGCAGGGACGGAGGCCCGGAAGGTCCTTGAAGCCGCCCTTAACCAGGCCCGTGCCAGGGCGCCCGGGCTTCGCGTTGGCGGCAGGGTACTGACAGACACGTCCATCCCGCGTGCCATCCTGGAAGCGTCGAAGGAAGCGCGGATGGTGGTGGTGGGTTCCCAAGGCAGCGGCGTCCTCAAGGAGACCATCGGTTCCACTGCGCACGCCGTTCTGCACCACGCCCAGGGACCTGTGCTCGTCTCCCGCAGGGGCAGCTGATCCCGGAGCGGAATGGTGGGTCCACCAGGAACCCGCATTCGTGGACGGTGATGACAACGTAGGCAAGAATGAAACGACGCATGAAGTCACTGCCAAGGAGGTTGGACCATGGGCGCCACGCCGCCTGAACACCGGTTTGTCCACTCTCCACGGAACGCTGCTCAATGACTGCGGTAATTCTTGGCTGCGATACAAACGCCCTGCTCCGCTGGGGCTACCCTGCCGCCGTCGGGCACGTTGCCTTACACGGCGGGATACTGAAGCGCTGGCCCCTCTACTCCTGCCCCGATGTGGAGGAGGGGACCGAAGCCTGGCTCCTGGTGCACGGCAGCAATGACGCGGGCAGCGGCCTGATTGGCCACGGGTTGGTGATGTCGCAGCCCTGCCGGGTTGACCCGGGCGGCGATCACGAAGCCGCCGGCTGGTTCGTCGCCGTCGCCTTCGACGCCCTGCTCCCGCTGGGCGAACAAATACGTGCCGGCACCGTTGGCAACGTTATCCCTAAGGACCTCTGGGCCCAGGCGGCCGGGCCCGCCCTGGTGACCTTGCCGCCGTCGTACGTACCTGTCCTGCGCCGGCTCTGGCGCGAGCTGGGACCGACCACGGCGGATCCGGCCGAGGTGGTTGGCGGAAGCCTTCCACCTGCGGCAGTCAGCAATATCCAGGTGAACCGGTATGAGAGGGACCCCGACGCGCGGCGGGCTTGTCTTGCGTTCCATGGCACGAGATGCGCCGCCTGCGGCTTTTCCTTCGAATCCACTTACGGCGAAACCGGCACAGGAGCACTTGCCGTGCACCATGTGGTACCGCCGGCGATGCTTGAGGGCGGGTATGAATTGGATCCCATCGCCGACCTCGTTCCGCTCTGCCGCAACTGCCACGCGGTGGCGCATGGCGCCACTCCGCCATTGAGCGTCACCGAACTCCAAAGCATGATCTCCGGCGCGGGCCACCTTAGGGGCGACGTGGTAGCCGCCCCGGTCCTCCAGGCACAGGAGGATGCACGGCGGATCCTCGAAGCCGGCCAGGCGTAAGGTTTCCGTAACTGGCGGTAAAATTGCAGGGATGACATTGGCCGCACGCACCGGCAGGGCCTTCCCCTTCGCACGAAGCGCCCGGAATGCGCTGCGCCGCGTCCCCGTGTGGACCTGGCGGCTCCTGATGCATTCTGTCAGTGCACGCGAGCAGGCGCGGTTCAATACAGATCCGATAACCGAGGTGGCCTACACCCACGACATCGACTACGTGGGCGACGGACTCCGCGCCCACCGCCTAGACGTCCTGGCGCCGCTGGGTGCGGCACCCGACTCCCCCCGCGGAGGGGTCAGTCCCGGGGCGCCGCTTCCCGTCTACGTCTACTTCCACGGCGGAGGCTGGACATCCGGCGACAAGGCTGCGTTGACCAAGTACTGCGCCAGCCAGGTGCTGGGCGGCATGGTTGTGGTCAACGTCAATTACCGGCACGCACCCCGGTTCCACATGGGACACGTGCTTGAGGATGCGAACGCCGCCCTGGCCTGGGTTGCCGCCAATATCGGCAGGTACGGCGGAGATCCCCGGCGTCTGGTCCTGGGCGGGGACTCGGCCGGCGGGCAGATTGCTGCGTTGCTCACCGCTGCCAGCCTGCGTCCCGAACTGGCGGCGCACTACTCGCTGGAGCCCGCTGTTCCGGCAGCGCAGCTCAGAGGGCTTGTCCAGCACTGCAGCGTGGTGGACTTTTCCGTGTTCTTCGAGGCAGGGTTTGTCCTCAGCCTCAATTTCGTCCGGATGCTCCTGCCAGCGGCCGCTCCGGTACCATACCTTTCCGCGCCCGGCAGCCGCAGGCGGGCCCCGGCAGGCACGACGGCCGCCCGGCTCAGGGCCGCGGCGGGCTTCCTGTCCCCGATTGAGTGGCTGGACGGGAACCATCCGCCGGTGTTTGTCAGTACGTCGGAGCGTGACTACTTCTATCAGGCGAACGTCAATTTCATTGAGCGGCTTCAACAGCACAGCGTACCGGTGGATGCCGTGATCTATCCGTGGGACAGCGCCAACACCGAACACACCTGGCAACAGGATTATCATTACCCGGAATCCCAGGAAGTGTATCGGCGCTTGCACGCCTTCGTCCGGGATGTGGCGCAACCACCCGCATCCGCCTCTGACTAAGCATGGTGGGCGTGGACTATCTTGGGTACATGGCGGTACCGGACCAGAGAGAAGATGGGGTCAACCCTGAGGAGTTCGGGTCGGCCCGTGTTGACGCCGCTGCGCTGCTGGATGCTGATCTGGGCGACGTCGACTGGTTCGTTCCCCCGGCTGGAGCTGTCCTCCGCACCCTCGACGTTCCCAGCGGCAAGCTGGCCGCCATGGCCCTGGGAAACCCTGATGATCCTTCTGTTGTGCTGGCGCCCGGCGCCACCGGCTCCAAAGAGGACTTTTCACTCATGATGCCGGAGCTCGCCAGCGCCGGCTACTTTACCCTCTCCTACGACCTGGCAGGCCAGTACCAGTCGGCGGCAGCAGGCCCGGAGAACCTTGTGCCGCCCCGGAAGCATTACGACTACCGGCTCTTCGTAGACGACTTCGTTGCGGTGCTGGAGAGCACCAATACCCCTGCCCATGTTGTGGCCTATTCCTTCGCGGGGATCGTCGCCCAGCTCGCTTATGTGGAGCGCCCCGAACTTTTCAGGTCCCTTACCCTGCTCAGCTGCCCGCCTGAGACGGGCCAGAGCTTCAGGGGCGTCAGCCGCATCGGCGGGTTCAGCACGTGGGTCAATGGGCGGGCCGGTGCGGCCCTGCTGATCTGGGGCATCCGCAGCGGCAGGGCGGTCCACGTTCCTCCTCGACGGCAGAAGTTTGTGGATTCCCGTTTCCGCTTCACCCGCCGCGACTCGGTCCGGGACATCTACACACTCATGCAGAACGTTCCGGATGTCCGGCAGCGGCTGGCCGAGGCTTCCCTTCCCAAGTTCGTGGCGGTAGGCGAACACGACCTGTGGCCGCTCCAGCTCCACCGCCTGTTTGCCCAGGCCATCCGCGCCAGGATCGGTGTCTACCGGGGCGGGCACAGCCCCTGTGAAACGTCGCCGCACCAGCTCAGCCGCGACCTGCTGGCCCTTTATGCCAAGGCGGACGAGGGGTGATCCCCGCCTGCCGGTGACCATGCCGGCGGCGGGAGCGCTCCAGCCGCCGACGCAGCGGATGCTGGTACCGGAACTCGACGCGGAAAGTTTCGACGGACAGGACCATCCGTTTGCGGAACGCTGCCCACGTGGCAAACGGACGGGCGGATACGCCCACCTTCAATGTGGGATCGTAAATGACATCCGTGTCCGGGGGCAGCCGGTAGGAGATGTCCAGGTCGTCGTGGACCATGGCGTTGTCCCGGACCACCGTGGTTTGGATGGCCGCCCAGACCTCACGCCGAAGCGCAAAGTTGGATCCGTAGACGGGAGGGTGGCCCAGCATGAAGCGGATGACCCCGAAGTAACCGCCCCGGAGCAGCAGCAGCCCCACCAGGCGGACCAGGACGTTGCTCCCATAGAACTCCCCGGGGCCCGTGACGGCGGTCAGGGGCGGTGAGGCATCCAGGGTCCGCCCAATGCGCTCCAGCCAGTCCCGGGGCGGCCGCGAGTCAGTGTCCATCCTGGCGATGATGGATCCGGCTGCGGCATCAAACCCGGCAGCCGCCGTCGCCGGTATGCCGGGCAGGTCCACCGGCAACCGCCTCACCCCGGCGGCTGCGCAGACGGCGGCTGTGTCATCGCTGCTGGAGTTGTCCACCACGATGATCTCGTCTGCAGGCCTGGTCTGCACGGACAGCAGGGCCAGGCACGTCTCCAACTGGGCGGCGTCATTCCGTGCGGGAATGACCACCGACATCAAAGTGGCGGCATCCATACCGCGCAGCCTACCGGCCCTTGGCCCGGTCCGGGCGGAAGGCCGGCTGTGGTGGGGGAAAACCGGCGGTAGCGTGAACGGACCCGGCTGATGAGCCTGGTCAAGCTGTTGTTGGTCCGCTCGAGCTGCCACTGGCTCGTCCTGCTCATCACTGGAGCAACGGGCTCCCTGAGCTTTGGCGGAGTGCAGTGCAGTAGCTTAGACGGCATGAGCGAGTCGTCACATGCGGAGCCGGAAGGGTCGAAGAAGGGGGCGGTCGCTTTCGGCGCGGTGGCCCTGTTGTGTGTTGTGGGCGGCGGCCTCGTTGCGGCAGTAACCAGCCCGCTGCATCTGGAGCATGGATCCTGGACAGCAGCGTACCTTGTGTTGGTCGGTGGAGTGGCACAAGGCGCCCTGGGCATAAGCCAATACTTCCTGGCGCCACGACGCTTCGTGGACCGGAAGGCCGTTGCGGAGCTGGTGGCGTGGAACAGCGCATCCGCGGCTGTGATCGGCGGGACTTTGGCCGGCAACCCCTGGGTTGTTGATGCCGGCGGTGCGCTGCTGGTTGCAGCGCTGGTAATGATGTTTGAGACTGTTGGCCGCCCCGGCCCAAAACAGGATTGGGCTCTTTGGGGTTACCGGGTCCTGGTGGCTGTGGTGGCCATCAGCATTCCCGTGGGACTGGTGCTGGCCCACCTGCGTGCTGCCTGAGTTTTGCGGTGCGGGCACGGCGGACGGTGCCCTGAGGCTCGTCCTGCCTAAAATACTGACATGCCTACACTTGTTCACGAGTTTGCTTGGCCGGACCGCGTCGTCATTGGCACCATCGGTATTCCCGGGGCGCGCACGTTCTACTTGCAGGTGCGCGCAGGGACGCAGCTCGTGAGCATAGCTCTCGAGAAGCAGCAATCGGCTCTGCTCGCCGACAAAATAGACGACATTCTCGACCAGCTCATCGCCCTTGAGGGCAACCCCTTCAGCGTTCCCACCGGTACACCCATCGAATTGGTCGACAACGATCCGCTTGAAGACGTGCAGGAACAGTTTCGGACCGGTGCAATGAGCCTGGGCTGGGACCCGACGACGGCGCAGGTGGTCATTGAGGCTTACCCGCTCACCGAGGTCGAGGCTGACACCCATGACGATCCCCTTGACCAGGACAACGATGAGGTACCCGAAATGCTTTTGGTGCGGATGCCGGTGGGCACCGCCCGGGCGTTCACCAAGCGCACGCGCGAGGTGGTGGGCGCAGGGCGGCCCCTGTGCCCGCTCTGCGGATACCCCATGGACGCCGACGGACACGTCTGCAATCCTCCCGAGGTGTGATGCTGCCTCCCGACCCGGCTTCCGCCGGGCCGGGACTCCCGGTGGGCCCAAGCCGCGGGGCAGTCTTGATCGAATTTTGCGGCTAACGTGGGCCGGCATTTGGGAACGGGACCTACCGTGGAGGCAAGAACCTGCCGCTGGGGCAGGGGCTTACCAATGAGGACAGGGCCGGCGGCCAGTGCATCCGGAGGACTACGGATGCCGCCCCCCAAACCGCCGCCGGCCCGTCCTCCTGTACCAGGCAGATCACCCCTTGCGTCCAGCACATCCACTGGTTGCTTCTAAGGGCGCCCATGGGGACCATTGAGACGTGGGTACGAAAGGCATCCGGCGCCTCGGCGTTCTTTTGTGCCTGTCGTTCTCCCTTGAGGGGACGGCGGGTTGCTCCTATGACTACCCTGACGGGAACCAAACTGCGACGCCCACACCGGACGGAACAGCCGGACCGGAACCGCGGCGGGTCACCGTATCCGCTGCAGCACCTGATGATCCTTCGGTGCCTGAGCGCGGCCGGCGGAACTACCAGGACCTGAATGAGCTACTGATGTCAGCGCCTGGTCCGGTCCTCCTCTTTCAAGAGGGCCCGCTGGACGGTCCTGCCAAAGGCTTTGGCACGACGGAACAGGTTTCCGTGGCGGGTCGATACACGGTTACTGCCGCCTGCGTCGGTGCTCCCAACGCCACGATCTTCATACGCCAGGAGAATCCGAAGGTCACACTCTGGCCCGTCGAGGTCACGGTGGACTGCCCAGGGTCCACATCGGAGGTCATCACGCTTCAGCAGGGCTATGTTTCGGCACACCTCTCCTTGCCAGCCAGTGGCGATACTCCCTGGACGGGAGCCGTGGGCGGAGTGCGGGTAACTGGTGACCAGGCATGGACGGGTACGCCGGGCTGAACGTTTCTCGAAGTCATCGGTGTACCGGACCTCGTTTGCCTGCGGCTTGATGGTGAGGGCTATGGGGAAGCCGAGCCCACGGCATGCTGGATCTGCTGGAGCGTGTCCCGCCGTGCCGCGATTTCAATGACGCCACTGTCCGAGTCCATAATGATGATCCAGAAATCCAGCGGCACGTCCTGTTGATGGTCATGGCGGTTGGCCTTCCGCGCCGGGACGCCGGTGGCCCCCAGCCCGGTAAAAGCCCTGCTGCGGCCGCTGGGTATCAAACTACGTTCCGTGGTCGGCTGGAAATCGATTCGGGCCGGGCCGGCGCTGGCGATCCCCATCTGCCAGATGCTGCCCAACGAACCTGGCGATGAGTCGCGGAACCGCAGGAAGATGACAGGCTTGCCGCTCCCATTCAGCGTGGGGCCTGCCGCCGGAAACTGGCTGGTCATAAAAAACAGGCCACCACCGATCAACAACGCGTAGAAGACCGCATTGGAGATTGCGTCGTCGGGACTGGCCCCGGCGAAGAAACCCGCCGCCAAAATGACGGCGCAGGCAAGAACGCCCACCAAAACGGCACGGAGCGCAGGATGCATCCCGCCCCACTTCCTCATGGCGCCATCCTAGGCACGGACCTTTCCCTCCGCTACGTCCTATCCGCCTAGGCACGGCGCATTCCATCCGTGGCAGCGCTGCCATCCTCCCTGGGCCCAACGGGGAACAGGAACCTGCCCCGGCGCCCCCGGGGAAGTCAGTCCAGGATCTTGGCGGCGGCGGACGTAATGTCGTGAATCATCGCGGTCCGCTGCGGGACATCCGTGAGGTCGGCGCTTTTGGTGTAGATCACCAGGACCACGCTGTGCGTAGGAGTGGCCAGGATCGCGGCATCGTGCAGTTCGCCGTCGAGCAGCCCGTATTTGTGGTAGACAGTCACCCCCGCGGGCAGGGCCGCCGGGATCAGGTCCTCGTCGTTGGTGTTCTGCATGTACGAAAGCAGTTGTTGCGTGTGTTCCTGGGTGAGCAGCTTCCCGCCGTAGAGGTTGCCCAGGATTTGTGCCATGGCGGCGGCGGTAAGGGTGTTGCCCGCCGAATCGTAGGTGACCCCGATAGCCGCTGCATCCGCTTCAAGAGTGGCATTGCCCACGGCGTTCGCCAGCAGCGTCCAGGAATCATTGTCGCTGTCCTGGATCATCTCCCGCAGCTGGAAACCGGACGTGTAATCACCCATCGGATCGTCCAGGGACGCCCGTCCCGCCTCAACCATCTCGTAATAGGCCACTGCCGTCAGAACCTTGGCAGTGCTTGCGGCTTCGAAGGGAGCTTCCACGCCGTACTGCTTCAGGGCGCCGGTGTTCAGGTCGAGGAGGGCGACCCCGACCTGATACTCGCTGTTGGCTTGGATTACAGCGTTAATGCTTGCGTCCGGGGTTTCACCGGCCGCCACCGGTGCGGCGGTGCTGGAAGCTTTGGCCCCGGAACCGGCGGTGCTTTTATTCCGGCCCGGAGCAGTACCGGCAGATGCCCCCGCGCCCGAACCCGCGGTGTTCCTGCTGCCGACTGCCGCGCCCGCCTTGACTGCCGCCCCCGGCTGAGGGACGAGCTGGAGCAGGAAAATGACTACAGTCGCCAGGGCGGCGGCGAGGATCAGAGCTCTGGCACGGCGGTAGGAGCGCGTCCTGTGGCGGGTACGGTTCACGATCGAGAAGATAACAAGGGCTGCTATGAATCCACTGTGAACAGCCGCTCGACACGCCACCGGAAACACCATGGCTCCCGTCAGCGGCAATCATGCCGCGTTGACGGCAATGGACGCCCCCCTGCGGGGTGTGGCATTGGTTACGTTCGCCCTGCAGTGGCCGAAACTCCCAGGTACACATGGAACCCTTAGGGTGAAGCGCGACGCAGCCGGCGTACCTGACAGCAGGCCGGCCGTCCCGCCTGAAACCGTGCACAGACATAACCGGGAACCATGAATAAGAACGTCACATCCGAAGCAACCGCCGTGAACGCCCCCAAGACGAAGCGTGGCCTTGATTTGAGCCCAATCCAAGTTATTGCGGGTGGGGGTGCGGCCGCCGTAGCGTCCGTCATCGGCGGCCAGCTCGGGCTTGGCGGGACAGTGGTTGGGGCTTTCATCCTCAGCGTCGTGTCCGCCGTTGCAGTCCCCCTGTTCCGCGCCTCCCTGGAGAAGAGTCACGAGCAGCTCAAACGCGTCGTGCCCCGCCGCGGCTCCGAGGAAACCAAGGCCACTCCGCAAATGGCCCCAGACACGGCCGGCATCATCCGGACAACCTCCAGCAAAGTGTCCGCCAGCCCCCTGCCCGGGGAAGGCGCTGAAGCTGCTCCGGGTGCCCGGCAACGCAGGTCCGTGACGAACCGGGCCCGAATGGCAGCCGCAGGAACAGCAGCGATCTTCGTGGTGGGCCTGGGTTCCGTTCTCGGCGTTCAGGCGGCGACCGGCATGAGCCTCTCGAGCGGCACCGCCGCACTTCAAACGGGTATCTCCCAAGTGGCTTCGAATGGGGCGAACACCCGCTCCACCCAGGTGACGGGCGCGCAGCCCAGCTCCAAGGCCGCCGACGCCGGCACCACCCCGACTCCGGAGTCCACCAGGCCCGCCCAGGAAATTACAGCCTCAGCCACTCCCACGAGCAAGGCCAGCCCGAAACAGACAACCCCTGCAGGCACACCGTTATCGCAGCCCTCAGTTGGTCCAACCCAGGCCGCCCCTTCGCCCACCGCAAGCAGCGCCGCTTACGGAAGCGATATACCGGCAGGCCCCGGCCTCACGACGGCGAGCGCCGGCGGTGCTGCCAAGTAAGCCAGTCTGCCATGCCGGCGGCACCAACGCCTGTGTGAGGGCTTGCGCACCTGACGGTTCGCTCTTGGGGAGTTGGTACGCAGTGGAGCAACTTCAGGGAGGGGCTGCTTTGGCGACGCCCGAAGGATCAGTGCAGAATTCAGCTGCGGACGCCGCAGGTCCCCGGCCCCCGGATAAAGTCGGCTGCCCATCTGGCTGCATCGTGCAACGATAAGGCCCAGCGGGTGAGCGCCGGGCCTTCTCGAATTACCTTCCCTTATACCGTTAGCGGACTATGCGGGTTCCCCCACTGAAGGTGCCGGGGAACCGGAATCGACGCAATCCGCTTCGCCGTCCCACGAGATCACCTGAAAGAACAGCGCCTCCCACAAGGAGGACAAGCGGGCAGCCTTTAACTATCCTGCCTGCAGGAATTCAGGCGCTGACCGCACGGAGTTTCGCCCGCCCATGCCCGTCCTCCAGTCCTAGACTTTCGCCATGCACCCCTTAGTGGCAATCAGCTTGGTGTTCCTCACCGGGCTTGCCTGGATGGGCACCATCCTGACCCTTTTGGTGTCCCTGACGACAGCCCGACGGGGGCGCGGACGCAAGCTGCAGGAACCGTCCAGGACGGGGAGATCCGATTCCGGCTTGGATGAGAACGGCGCCTAGTGGTTGCTGCCCGGCTCCGTATCCGACTCCCCCGAGGCCTCCAGCAGCCACGCCAGCGCGCTGTCCGCAGATGTGAAGTATCTGATCGGGAACCCGGCTGGCACTAGGGGCAAGCGGAACATGGCAACCGCCCGATCAACGGGAGAGGAACCCAAAAGCGCCATGCGAGAAACGCTGGACGAGTCGGGGAAGACTTTTCGAGCGGCCGCGGAATGGGTCACTCCCTGAATGTCGACCAACATCGGCAACCTGGCGCCATGGCCCAGAGTGGCGATGGCCTCCAGGGCGGCCGTGGCTACGTCGATGCCTATGCATGCCCCTCGCTTCCAGCGCAAGCGAAGGACTCCACCTGACAACTCCAACGTGCCTTTGCCTTTGATGTCCACTTTGCTCATGCCGTCCCCTGCCCTTGGCTCCCGACCCATTATCGACCGTAGCCCTTTGGCGCACTTAGGTCGACGTCGCACACCAGCCGCATCCCTGTGCGAGCACCAGCGGATCACCACCAGCCAGCATGTAGATTGCCAGGCATCTTGGTTCTCGGAACCAACGCGCGAATTGCGTCACGGTGCGGGTTAGGTCGCGCCGCAGCGGTTCAGCTCTGTGATCGAAGCTGGTCCCTTCCGGTCGCAGCCGTCGAAATGCGGACGGGACTTCCGCGCTTGGCGTTCGAGTTGCCGCTGGTGGAGGTTGATCGGCTCAGGATGGGGTGTGCTGAACGTCGACCTGGGGATATGGCGGGTGGCCAGTCAGCAGTGGTTCGGGCCGCCCCTGGGCGACGTGGTCGACGAATGCGCTCAGGTAAGCGTTGGTGATGGTGAGCGCTTCGACGCCGTCAATAGGACCGAGGTGGACTTGGGACCGGATAGGTGCGGCGAGGTAGTAGCTGCCGTAGTCGCTGAAATTGAAGTGCTGGGCTCCGGTTATCGTGTAGCACCAGGCGCCCCCGGTGCTGGCGGCCAGCAGCGTCCGTGCGGTGTCCCGACTGGTCTGGCTGCCGACGTCCGCCGGTTGGCAAGCGCCGGTTATGCAGGAGTTCTGGCTGCCGATGAGCATCATCGGCTTGGCGAGCCCGGCATCGACGACCGCGCCGTACTGGGTGCCGTCGAGGTCGGCCGCGCCGGCGCAGTGTGGGTCCGTGCGGCACGCCTCCAACGCGGCGGCACCGCCGAAGGAGTGGCCGGCATAGACGATCGTGCCGACGGTGATGTGCCCGGCGAAGCGGCCACTGGCGTTTAGTGCCGCAAGGCGCGTAGCGGCGAACTGGTCGTCGGCCGCCCAGACGGCGACCAGCCGGTCGCCAGCGGCCTGAGCTTCGCCCGCGTGTTCGTTCGCGGTGCCGGTCGTCGGTGGTTGACCCGCATCCGTGGCGGATACCGTCTGTCCGTTCAGGACGGTTAGGTTCGCACTGTCGGTAGGGGTGACGCCGGCGACCAGGTAGCCATGGCTGGCCAAGTCTTCCGCGAGCGTCGTGTATTGTGGCGCGGCCAAGCCCATGCCCGGTTCAAGCACGACAACGGGGAACCTGCCCGGGGCGACCGGAACGTCGGCGTATGAGTGGTCGCGAACGTCCGCGAAGCTGGTTTCGCCAAGACCAGCCGCCCCGCCCAGATGCAATCCTGCCCAAGCGCCCGGCGTGTAGGGAGCGTGCTGCGCACCGGGGCCGGGGACACCCGGATACCAGAGCCAGACGGACAGCTCCCGTGGCTTACCCGGTTGCGCGGCGAGCAGATCCGTGCGGGTGCTGTCGGTCCATTCAAAAAGGGTCCGACCGACCTCGTAGGGGCCAGTCGGAACAGGCAGTGTGACCGGCAGCGCGGCCCGGATCGCGACGTAACCAGAGTAGCCGCTGACTACGACAACGATGATGAGCGCGATCAAGAGAACCCACCGCACCCACCGGCGTTGCTGCCTACTTCTTGCGACTTCTCCCATGCCAGGATCCTAAGGGACGCGGGGTCCGGTCCCCATCACCCGACGGGGCATCACCCAGGCGCAGGACTGCGCGGCTGCGCCGTCCTGATGTTCCGAGTCCAGAGGGTTCGAACGCCACCTCACCATGCACGCGACGGGCAGGCCGCCGCCGCTCGACGTCCACCTCGAGTGCGGGCGGTCCTGCGGCTAGGTACTTCTTCATGACCTGCCGCCTAATAAAGGAAGTCGTGCTGGCCGACCTCGCCGCGCCTCTGGGCGACTTTCATGGCAACTCGAACCGCTTTAACCCGTATGTAGTCAAACGTCCTCACGACTTGTCCCGGCGACGCGTTGGATTTCTCCAGGGACCACGCGACTAGGCCGTCGTACTCCTGGCGCCCCTCAATGTCCGCGGTTAGGACACTGTCGGCCAGAGAAGCCATTCAGGCGTCGGCAAGGCTATGGCAGTCTTCGCCTGTGTGGCGGTTCTTTATGAAGCCAGCCCCCGTAGACCAGGGCATGGGCCTGGTCCTGGTCAAGGACTTTCCCGTGAATATCAGCGAGTGCCACGCCGAAGACAGAGACCGGACTGTCCTCCGACGGCAACCCGGCAACGGTGGGATTGCCTGACGCCCAGCTCGCCAAGCCCAACCTGAACCACGACCGATCCTATGTTTTCAGCCAAAATCGTGGTGTAGTCGATGCGATTTCAGATGCAATCGAACCTCCTCAACAGGCGCAATTCATCAAACTCGCCGAGGCGAAGATGACAGCTGCTGCGGAGGAATCGGAGCTGCGGAAGCAAGGCCAGTGAGAACACCAAGGTTATGCTGACTGGCATGTTCAGCTCACCTGGACTGAAAACCACGTTCCTGCTACGCCGACTAGTAGCCTTCTTAGCCGCTCTGGCATACCATATCCTCACATCGCGACCGGCTGGGGGAGCCGCCAGAGCGAGTAGGACGAAAATGGCCAATGACGACGGTGCTTATCGTAACCAGCACATAAGTGTGCTTCGCGAACAGTATCGTGACCTAGAGAGACACATCGACCGCCTACAGGAAGACCAACGCCGACGCGGTTGGATGCAGGACGAGGAAACCGCAAGCCAAGACAAGGTCATCAATAATTGCCTCGAAGGCATGAACCAAATCACGCAAGAAATCGAACGCCAGCGCCAGGAAAAGAACCGTCGTGAGGACAAACGCAATCGGCGTGAGGGGCCGGACCGAACAGCCGCCCGAGGCGTAGGTTCTGCACTCGGCAAATGGCTAAATCGAGGCGGTCAGCCTCCACCTGCTGCAATCAACCTGAATTGGGAGGTTGATGGTCGGAAATACTCCGCTCGGTACTACACGGACAGCGACAAGCTTGAGGTTTCCATGGTTGTTCCGCCAGGAACTCCTCGTGCCCGTCAACGCGGAACCCGTCACCTCTTGGCATGCAACACACCAGAAGAACATCAAGCCGCCATCCGTGCCAACGAGTCTTAGGCGCCGGCTGCTAAGGATCAGCTCCAAACCTCTTGCGCTAACGCCGCCTAGCGCCCATTCTGGAAGTCCGGCGAACATTCTGTCGACCGGCTAGGCCAACGATCACACACTAGGAGGTCCTAAAGCCACGCGAAGGGTCACACTCTGCCGTAGGTCCTTCGTATCGAGATCCGCATTTGCGAGATTTCCCAGGCCGTAGATAAAGGGCTGACGAGCCCGATGAGCTATTAAGCACGCATTCCGCGGTCGATCCCCGCATGGGGAACTTCACTTTTATCCCTACGGAAACCGTGGCTAGAGATTCAAGCGGTGTCATCTCCTTTAGTGAGTCCCGACAGCTTAAAATCTCGCTGCTGACGTTGCCAATAAAATAGGTCAGCATGTCCGCTTCTTGCGGCAGCTTCCGCTTCGCGCGGCAGATTGATGATGATTACGACACCGACAAGAAGAATGCTGTTTTCTTGTCTCGTTTACTCTCTATCAGGTAGAGATTCTGTGCACGGTCCCTCGTGGGTGATCAACCACGGGGGACCGCCCGTGTTCCGAACCAAGTAGCCCTCTAGATCACGTCCAACTAGGGTGGTAGCGTCGCTGCCGTCTAGCAAAGTTCGTGGATTTAGGCGAGTTTTGCCGGGAGAACTGTTCAATCCTTATGGATAGGGATGCTAGTCCATCCAAATTGCCTTACGTACATGGACCGTACCTCAGCAGAAACAAACTTTACTGGCTGCCATCCGGCACATACGACGCCACTTCCTTCGACGATAAAGGCATTAACGACAACTGGAGGACTTAAACTCCACGCTGAAGCCACAACTGAGTGTTCGTCTCTCGTCAACTCGTGAAGAAACAGTTGTTCGCCCATATCGTCAACGTCATACCAGCAGTGTCGTGATCCACGATAAAGTTTATGCTGGTTCTCGGAGGTACGTGCTACATAAACGACTTCTGACACCATCGAAATCGGCCAACAAAGTCTTATTGACACCTTCGGATACCGGACGTCCATGATACGGACTTCAAAGACGCCAGCCAGAAAAAGTCTCCGCGCCGCCTCCGCTGTATAACTCTGGTCCGCGTTTCTCAAGGCTCGTGCCGAGTGGTCCTAACCCATTCACCGGGCCGAACCTTCTTCCAACCGGGAATCGGATTCCGGCGGCTATTCTCGAGACTTTCTGACGAGCGAGTCGCTGCAGCAACGCGACTTATAGGCTGGACACTGCACACCTGGGCAAGGCCTCTGTACCACTCATCCATTTGAGGTCTGTCCGCCGGCGTTGATTCAAGCGAAGCGGTAAGCATTTTCGAGAGTTCGATAGGAAGTTTCTCTAGGGCGACCGACGGGTCGAAATTCTGGGAAGCGTGTCGTCCCGGATCCATAACGCGGAGAACAATGAGGCCGAACTTATAGGTGTCAGTGGCAACCGTTTGGCGATGCCAATTACCGATTGCTTGATTTGCAGCCATTGAGGTCCGAGACCGCGAATTCACATCGTGCAAGCTCTTGGCCGCCTCAGGGGGGACGAAACCGGGACTATGAGGCTGGTGGCCGAAAGCCGATGAAGTACCCGCTCGAAGCACAGCGTCACAGTCAATGAGAATTATTTCCGCAAAGCCACTCTTGCTAACCCTGAAGGCCGCATTCTTTAGTGAAAGGTCTCCGTAAATTATTCCAATCTCCGGTCGATGTAGGAGCGATAGCACATTCGCTAAGCTCTCTAACATCGTCAGCCTCTGCATGGTTGTCATGAATGGCGTGCCCATGTTTATGCAGTCCGCCTCACTTTGAATGGCAAATCCCAGATCGCGAAGCTTTGTCTTTGATCGACCGCTAATCATGGACAACTCAAAAAAGTAGCTCTTGGGTATTTGGCGCATGATTATGCCCCTGGCAATGTCGGGATTCGATGCATCTACGACGACGCGCAGTGGCCACGCTGTCAACTCATCGAACGTCAACCGCTTACTCTCAGCTAGTCGCTCTCTAACCGCTGGTATCGAGCGTAACGCCAGTGACGAGACTGGTGGATGCGCCTTCTTATAGAGCTTATAGGCAAGTGAAAAATTTACTTCTGGGAGATGAAAGTCTTGCAATCTGTAGATTTTTGCGAAGCGACCCTCACCCAGTTCTTCCTGTCTATAGGGGATCACATCTTGCAATAAGATTACGTTGGTCATCGGAGCCATACCCCTACCACAGTTCTATCATCGTCGAAGGTTTCCCGATGGAAATCGATGTCTCTTGCAAAAGACCATTTTTCAGGGACGTTGGACCATCTGCCAGCGAGGAGACGTCCAACTTCACCATCACCCGAACCAAGAGGGTCACCGACGCCGTCACTCATTAGAAATAGCGCTTCTCCTGATCTCAGCGTCTCCGAAACAACTTTCGGGGCCTCGGGTGAGAAGAGAGGGAGGGCGTATACGGTCGAATCAACCACATCAGCGCTACTCGTTTTGCCACCAGCAATTAAAGCCCACTTCATATCACGAAGTAGAAGTATCGATGAATCGCCAGCAAGGTCAACTACATAAAGTGGGACAGCACTATCAGAAGCCCTTGTCCCAATAATGGCCGTAACGGCAGTGGTGGCCATCATTTCAGCGGCCTCAAGAAGGAGTTTCGCATTAATTCTACCGTCAGTCGGCAGCGTTCTTTCGCTTTCCTTCGCGGCACTCCTAATGATTGCCGAGCTCAGTTTATTGTGAATATTATCCTTCCAGTCGATTTCCAACGGGTGTTTACCTTCACTAAGCTCTGCGGCAATAATACGGGCACCCATCTTGGCGGCGATTTCCGCCGCCTTGTGGGATTGTAAAGAGCTGTTTGACACGCCGTCCGCAACAACTGCGACCAGCCACCCGGCATCTTGAGACAGCCGCAGGCAGTATTCATCCTCGCGTGTTGTTGACAACGAATCAGCGGAGTAACGGTGTCTGTAGCCGCGGATGGACGCCGCTCTGACGTCCAGGTCACCTACCCTTCCTGCATCAAGAACCGAGTCCGGCCTCCCGAAAGGCTCAGAAAGCGCCGTCGGCAAATAGGTGCTTAGCGACCCTGGCTGTCCAATTATCGTTTCAGAAGTGTATGGCGCCTCACGGCGCGGCGGTCTTTTCGTTGCGATGGCCGTATCGCCGGCAGAACCACCCAACTTGAGGTTGGCACTTCCCGGGGTGCCCGACCTTGAAGGAATTGTTTCTGGATTTGGAACAGCAGGTGCCACACCCGTCGTGTCCTTCGTTATCGCGCTTTGCCCCTCCAGAATACCGATGTTCCTGTGGGACGGGTGTAGCACCGTACGCTTTCGCTCCCCCGCTGGTCCGCCACCCGAGCGCTCTTCCACACTCCGCCAATTTCCCCACCACCCACTCCAGCTGCCTCTCCCCCGCCGCGTCCGCGCCCTCCGCAAAGGACCTGACATTGGAAAAGTATGGCTGGACCAGTGCACCCGTTCGCCGCCCTGCCGGCCTGCTGTCCTAGCACTCCGCAACACCCCGCGAAGTCTCCACCAACTACTCCGGCTGCTGGTCCACCACTTCATAAGTCCGTCCCTCTATAAGGAGAGGCGCCCCCTGACCGAGCCAGGAGCTGGCCCTCCGCTCATTTGCGCAACAAGGAAATCTTGCTTATGGGTCGAAACTCACGTTGGAGAGTTACCGTATGAAGCGCCTGTTCTTTGCTTGTAACCTTCAAAAGTATTACGAAAAATCGTCGTCCTGGTCTTCTTCCTCGGGCACTGCCAGCACGAACTCACCTTCTATGCCGTTGCTAGCTAGGTCCAGTCCGGTTGCTATGACGGAACTAACAAGCGTGTTGATCATCCCAGTTACTGCGGCGGCTGCCGATTTATCTTTAGAAATAAAGCCGGAAGGTCTACCAGAATCATGACCGGTTTTGAAGTCAGCGAGTTGATCTAGCGTTGCGCGACTAGCCTCAGCAAATCCATAGGGTATGAAATTCGGGTGTAACTCAAAGTCGCGGGATGTCAAAATTGCAAAAGCTTCTTCCCAATCCGCGTCGGTCTCTGTGGGAACCCCGTCAGTCAAAAAGAAAACAGCAGGTCTGTGAACGTCAAAGCCGTTCGCTTGAAGCTGGGCAGCGTCCGCCTCGATGGTCTCGCGTATTTTCAAAAATGCGTTTGAGAATAGTGTTCCCGTTAAACGCGATGTAAGCTTTGGCATATCGGCGCCAGTAAGGTCACGAGCGTCACTAAGAGGTAGCCGCAACTTTGCCTCGCCCGAGAAATCGATTAGTCCGATCCGTACCTTGTCCGCAGCCGTGGGCTCCTCTCGCAAGGCGTCAACCACTTCGGGCACAATGTTATTCACTCGATCAAGCGGCCAGAGCCCGTCTTCGAAGTTCTCAGTGACCATCGAGTGAGAAACGTCTACAACGACATAGAACGGCAGAAGAATAGCTTTCTTTTCGCTTCCGTTACTTGAGCTCACGGCTTGTACCGACTTTTCCCTGGAAAGTGAATCGATCGAGTTTGTGCTCGCCAAAATTCGTTTAAAGGCTCACTAATATTTTGGCAATATACAAGCTGCTAGGAGATTTGTCTCAACAGCCCAACTATTTTGGCATAATGACAATTACGCCGCAGTGCTGACATGGGTCATTGTAGTGTTCCCGCACCCATGTCTGCTTTCCGCAATTGGGGCAGGTTACTTGAATATTTGCCATTTCTTCCCCTGAAGTTTCATTAGGCCGCTTGTCGGATCCTCATGGGCTGATTGTGCTTATCAGCAAATGAAACCGTCCGATGCCAAGTAACGATACGCCTGACCGGGGCCTTGAACAAGGCGTATTTTAACATAAGTACCCCTAATACGAATCTTCACATTTAGCCACGGTTAGGGTGTTCTTTCGCGCTGCTCTAATGGGTGATGGCTCTAGGCAAGGTCGCGGCGCTGCCACGTCGATAGCACGATCTCGGGTGGATCTACTTCCAGATGATCGTGGTTTTCCTCTTCAGCTGCGCCGGCTGGATCCCGATCAACGTCTGCCATATGCTGTAACACCCTCCCCCATGTAAGTGGGCGCTGCGACGAATCAAAGGAAGTCGATTCGCCTCCCCCAGGCTTTGACCAAGACGGTTGCCTCACAGCTTTCCCCGAGACTAGCGTCAACCCTCGGGTTCGGCCCAAGCAAGGAGGTGACGGCTGGGCAGGCTGGCCGACTTGCTGGCTGAGTCCGAGGATCGATGGGCCGGGGGCGGAACGGCGCACACATGGAGTCGCCGACAAGGGCCTCGGCAGAGCCCTCATGACCTATTTCAGCTTGCACTTGCCCGCCGCAGTCGTGCTGCTGTTCATTATCGGTGCTGGGCTCGGAATCCTGCTGCTCCACAGAGTGGGCCAACGATTAGTCCTACCTGTTTGCTGGGAGTTTTCTGGCCGGCATAGGCGGCATCGCCTCGGACACAACTTACAACGCGAAAGTCATTTCCTGCGCGGTGGAAATGGGCAAAATGAATATCACGCTGTCCCTCAACATAGATGAGCGTAAGGCGGTCCGACGAGAAAACCTGGGACAAGGAACGCTCAGGCCGGAACACCTGACAGGGAAACGTGCGGCGGCATTTTAGCTGAGAAAAGCGTTGTCAACGCAGCTCATCGTGCTTGCCTCCATCCTTGAATTTCAGTTCCTGGTGCAAGTCCTGAACAACAAGAATCCCATCGGGTGGCTGTCTGCGACCATTGGAACAGCGTTTACGGTCTCCCTGGTCGTCCCAGTTCGTCAGTTCCTGACGCTCGGACGGTTCCTCAATCAGACGGCCGAAACGCCGTAATAACGTAATCGTGCTGCGCCTACCCACATTCCAACGGTTGATGTCAGCCGACTGTTGCTTGGTCCAAGGCACGGAGCAGACCGTCAGGGTCCGGGACGTCAAAGAAGGCCACGGCTTGTCCGAGTCCGAGGCTGAAAAAGTCCATCCCGGTGTTTTGGTACATTCCCATACCGAAAGCCCCAGGCATGCCTTGAGACCCGAAAGTAATGCTGACATGCCTCCCGTCTTTGGACCGATCGACCTTGGTAGGCATGCCGCTCACGGGCGAATCGGAAACGGAATTGCTGCCCGTGCAGACGATTGCCCGGCGATCGGTAAGGCCGTATACCGTTCGCAGCTTCCGCCGCTGCTTATAGATGAACCTGCCGAAGATGAAGTAGAGGCCCACCAGCACGAAGGGGATGCCCCAGAGCATGAAAAAGGGCTCCTTAGCCGTGGTCACAACCATGAATTCCCAAAAGAGTGCGAAGCCGCCCCAGAGGATGCTGAACGGCACCAAGAAGGCGTCTGCGCCGGTAAACCGGACCCGCGGATCAGGACGACCGACCCATAGCAGCCTTTCGCCTTGTCGGAGAAGGGGCAGAATCCGGCTGCGGGGATCGTCCATGCCCGAAGCCTTGCACAGGCGCCGCTAGACGGGAATGGGTACCAAAGCCCAGGCCAGACGCTGCTTACTTGGCAGCCAGCTCGCTCCGCCGAAAAGTCCCGGCGATGGAGAGTTTGCGGCCATATTCGATGGAGCCGTAGCGGAACAGGTCGACGGCCAGGCGGATGATGAGGGCCCCGAAGACCAGGAGCTCCACGATCACGATGCCAGCCTCTGCGGGACTGAGGATGCCGAAGGCGTTGCAGAGCAAGGCGGTGACCGGGGCCGTCAGCGGGAAGTAGGTGAAGACCTGCACGATGAGGGCGCCCGGGTTCGAGATGACCATGCTGAATGTGTAAAAGGGATGAACATCATGGCCACCAGCGGGCCGAAAATGGACCCGGCTTCCTTGGCGGTCGGCATGATCGCCCCAATGGCAGCCAGCACCCCGGTGAACACGGTGAACCCCCCGACGAGCAGTAGCGTGCCAGTGATCATCGGCCCGGGTTCGAAGACCAGGGAGGACAGGTTCATTTCAGGCAGGGCCAGGGAGTCGCGGAAGAACAGATAGGCGAGCCCAACGGGGGCCAGGAACACCAGGATCTGGACCAGTCCGACCATGAACAGGGAGATGATCTTGCCCGTGATCAGCGTGGTCGGGTTCAGGGTGGTCAGGATCATCTCCCTGACCCTGTTCTCCTTCTCCTCCAGGGTCGAGTTCAACATCTGGTTCGAGAGCAAGATCATCGAGATGTAGAAAACCACCAGGAACAGCATCGGCGGGATCACTCCCCCGACGCCGGCGGCGACCGTACCGGTCCCGGCCGCTGCAGGCCGGCGTCGAGTTGCTCCTGGGCGTCGCCACGGTCTGGATTGCCTTCGCCATTCCTACCCCTGAAGGGGCGTGGTCCTCGCCCTGGATCCACGTCGGCGGGGTCGGGTGGCTCCACGAGGACGAAGCCGGCAAGCGGCTCCCTGACGAGGTCCGCACCAGTCTCAAAAAGCATCCCCGCCGATTCGCCACGAAGAAGACCCGCACCGATCCGGTCCCCGCGGAGGCCTGGACCGAGATTCCGACGACTGTGCTTCTCGGTGCCCGGGACAACCTGACAGGGGCAGATCAAAGAGCCTGGGCGCGGGAAGCGGTCGCCGATGTCCGGGACATCGAAACTGATCACTTTGCCCTCTTCAACCTGCCGGAGCTGGTCGCGGAGGTCATTCTGGAACCGTTGCCTGGACCGCCCAGGTAGGCCACGCTAGATGGGCCCCTGTCTGTGCTCAGCTGCGGGCGGCTAGGCTGTGGCCATTCGCTTGCATGACCTGGAAACTCAGATGGGGGACCGTTGAATTCAGCAAGAAAAGCCGCGCTTGCGGCCGGTGTGTTTTACCTCGTGACATTCGCCAGCTCCATTCCGGCCGTCTTCCTTCTGGGACCCGTGCTGAGCGATCCGAACTACGTCACCAGCGCCGGCAACGACACCAGCGTGGTCTGGGGCTGCCTGCTCGACCTGGTCAACGCCGCAGCCTGCGTGGGCACTTCAGTGGCCCTGTTCCCAGTGGTTAGGCGACAGAATGAAAGCCTCGCGCTCGGCTTTGTCACCTCGCGCATGTTCGAAGCCGCCGTTATCGCCATCGGCGTCGTCAGCCTCCTGGCAGTCGTGACCCTGAGGCAGACAGGAACTAGCGGAACAGACCACAGCTCACTGACCGCCGCAGCCCGAGCACTCGTGGACGTGCGGGACTGGACGTTCCTCATAGGGCCCGGGATGGTCCCGGCCATCAATGCCCTGCTGCTGGGCTACCTGCTATTCCGCTCAGGGCTCGTATCGCGCTTCATCCCGGTGATGGGGCTCATTGGCGCCCCGCTGCTGCTCATCTCGGCAATAACGACCATGTTCGGCATCAACGACCAGGTTTCCGTTCTGTCGGCGGTTGCGACCATTCCAATCTTCCTCTGGGAGCTGTCATTGGGGCTCTACCTGACCTTCAAGGGATTCAAGCCGGCACCTGTCCTCACCGGACTGGGTTCAAGGCCTACCACACGCTGACCACGACTAGCCCTTACGGCTTTTACTCCGGCAGCGTGAAGAAGCTGGCCGGGTCGTCGGCGCCCGGTAGATCGTGGTGGAAGGGGATGGCGTCGACCGGCCGGGTGTCGAGGAACAGCACCGCGACCTCCCTCGAGTGGACGACGGTGGACCGGGTGGGCCCGTCCAGCCAGAGTGGATGCCGGTGAACTCCTCGACGAACAACCCGTCCCCGAGCAATCCCCGCTCCTCGAGCAGGTCGTAAACAACATTCCGGGCGAGATCCATCAGTTCGTGGATCGCAGCCTCCACAGTTGGAGCCATCATACCTCCATGGTGCTCCCCGGCCCTGACAGCCTTCGAGCACCCGAAAGGTGTGTCTGTTGAGGGTGGTGGGGCAGGGTTAGGCTGGTCGGATCAGGAAGGAATTGGGGGATCCAGTTAGGCGCAGAAGCTGGTTGCTCCTGGTGGTTCTTCTGGTTCTGGGAGTCACGGCGTCCTTCGTGGTCCGGTCGGCCGAGGACAAGGTGACCGACCGAATGCTGTCACAGGCAGGCCGCTTCGCCATCCCGAGCGACTGGAAGCTGACCCAGGAGACTGTCCGGCCCGAGCGGTTCATGTGCATCAGCACGAACCCCTGCCCCAGTCTCTCCCGCCGCTCGTGAGGCCGAGGGCCGACTGCCGATCACGGGCCGGTCGCCAAGGGAATCCACCCTGGCGCGGTGGCTCACGCGGCGCCGTTGGGCCATCTCCCGTCGACGAGCAGTAGCCTGAGCTCGGGGACAGATGGCCCCCTGTCGCCTTTGGAGGTATGGGATGGACTTTGCAGCAATCGTGAGCTTCTTGGCGCCCTTGCTGCCGATCGCGACGGTCGCCGCCCTGATCTGGAGCGCCTGGAATACTGTCCTTGGCTTCCGGAGAGCAGACGCACGGGAGCATCTCCGCTGGCTCCAGGAGAAACGGCGAGAGGCCTACGTCAACTTCCTCGCAGCGACAAGGAAGGCGTCCCGCTCCATTTCAGCGCCACACCGCCGGGCTAAGTTGAAGGAACGAGCCGCGGCCATCTTTGCGGATGAAGAAGAGGTCAGCTATGCGCTGGACGTCGTGGTCATCGTCGGGCCCCCCAAAATGGCACGGATGGCGCGCGAGGTGGAAGCCCGGCTGAAGATGGACCGGGTGTTCTACTCCCCCAAGAGGGGAGAACAGATGCTGCCGTGGAAAGAAAAGTACATCCAGAGGGCACAACAGACCGGCGAGCCGGTGTTCGCTCATCGGTTTGCCCGGCTTTATGATGCGGAGCGGTTCGACATGGCGGCTTACGAGGAGCTCCACGCAGAGTTCCCGTTGAGGGATTTTTGGAGGGACTTCAGTCTCGAAGCTGAGAAGGAGCTGGCCAGGGACCGCCCTGAGGGGCGACTGCGGCGCTGGCTGAACTCCCGTAGCGCTAAAGATAACGCTTCACGTTGATGAATCCACCGGATGGTGCGGCAGCATCCAATACAACCCAGTCCCGGCCAGGGCCCCGGTGACTATGCCCGCAATCCACCACGATGGGGCGCTGTAGTGCTGCAGCAGCCGAAAGGCACCAACACCGCCATAGCAAGCTTCTCGCAACTGCTCATAAAAGGGGCCAGCGAGCCGCTCATCAAGCTTGCAGGTCTCGTCCGCATTGGTGCCCATGACAAGGGCGTAGGAGATCAGGGAACAAACGCCGGCGCCGCCGATGATCTGGAGGCCCGTCTCGAGTTCAATCTTTCGCCCACCTCGCCAGTAGGCCCAACCGAACATGCTTAGTCCGGCGAAGAAAAATGTCAGCGGCAATATCAGCAGCATGTTGAGGTGGTCCATCAGATGAGTAGAGCCGATGATTCCGCTCTGTAGTCCTCCCCCGAGCACCACGATGACCGCCGCGGCCCCCAGAAGTGCTTTCCACCAGGACCATTGCCAAGTCCGGCGCGAAGAGGCTTCTCCCTGAGGAATAGTTTCCTCGGCCATGGCACCAAATGTGGCACTACGCCAGGGGCCGGGCAATACCCAAAGGTCCTTGCCTGGCCCCTATTTTTAAAGTGGGGTTTTTGCGCCTCCGCCGCCACGATGGCGAGTGCCGAGGGACGTGCCGGCCCGGTTGTGGATCAGGAATTCCTCAAGTTGCTTCTCCATCTTGAAAGCCAGCTGCTCCTGGACCCTTGCGGCGACGGTTTGAACAACCGGCTGTTCCGAGGGTTTATGCGTGAAACACGGCCCCGTTGGCACTCTTACTGCGCTCAGCCTCATCTGTTCGTGCCGCGAGGCTGCGGGCTACCGCGATGATTACTTTCTACAGGCCTGTATTAATGAGTTTGAGTCCAGCGTTCGGCGTTCTCGGTGTCCTGTACGCAATGTTGACGCTAAGATTATTTCGCAGCTTACGTCACCCAACCCCGATCCGCCACGGGTACCTAACCGGTAAAAGATCCTGCCCCTCATCCTGCATGACGCAAAGGCCAGGTCCCGCAGCTCGGTCCTTTCGCCCACCCGTTGAGGGCGCTTGATAGGCCTTCCGCAGTGCCCCTGCCGCCTTGACAAGCTCCCTAAATCAACCGGCCTCAGCAAGATTTTGGAACGGGTATGGAGACGCACGCGATGAGTCAGACGCCGCTCGAGGATTACATTATTCAAGTCTTGCTGCCATCGCCTTGAACTTTGCTAAGCACCGACGTCGTGGCCCTTTGCCCGAAGTAGAAACCGGCCACCGCGGTCACTAGTGTGCCGATAGTCGCAGCCGCAGACTTCGCGTAATCGTCGCTAGCCGGGTGCGCTGCTGCGAGTTTTACTCGGTAGGTGCGGCCGGCACCGGTGTCAGAGTTGCCCTGGTTTTCCACATCTAGGGACACTATCCGGTCCTGGGGAAGAGTCTTCAACGCGTCAGCTGTAACGCCCGTAGACACGAATCCGTCTGACTCACCCCCCGGATCTGCCCGTACAAATAGATTGTGAAGATCGCAAAGATCAGCAGGAGTGTGAGGGCAATAACTGCGCTCACACTACCCTCAGGTAATCCGAGCGCCTCTCTTTGTGCCCCCTTTCCATTTATAAGATAGGAGAGCACCGCGATTGCCATAAGCATCAGGAGTAAGACGCCGACACCGAGAATGATCCAAATCGTTAGGGTAACTTCAGATGGACTGCCTGCAGGCATTTTAGTGAGATAACCCAGGAGGTTGACCCCGCCCAAAACGATGGCCACGATCATCGAGATCAAGACAATGGCGGCGAAAATCGGGCGCCAACCGATCCGCTTTGAAATTGAGCCATTCCCGGCTGACGTATTTTTGCCATTCGGGGGCGGTTCTTCATTTCCACCGTTAGCGTCGCTCACCATTCCCCCTTGATTCTATTGACCGGAAGTGTACGCCGACGTCCAACACAGGGCTAGAGTTTATGGACCTTAATGGGGGTATTAGGGGTGCTGCCCTGGCCGCGTATAGGGAGTCGAGGGGGGCTACTAGGGATGAAAAGCCCGCTACATATAGCACCACGAACGGGGTTCGCTAGGGCTTTTCACCGAACTACCTAAAGCACTTGACAGTTGACGGCCTAGGGAGCATTCTCAAACCGAATTGTCTCCACGACCGGTGGCTAAAGTGAACATTAGCTGTTCAACTGGCAGTGGTACCGCGAATTGACCCGCCACGACGGGAACGCGCTCTTTGCATCCGTTAGATCGATGGAGAACCCGAAATGGTAAAGACTTTGACGCTCTTCTCCCTCGGAGGGCTTTTCTCGACACTAAGCGCCCTTACAGTCTTCTGGCCAGACTGGCTAGAAGAATTTGCCGGGGCTGATCCAGATCTTGGGTCCGGAGCCCTGGAGCGAGGAATTGCCGTGATTCTGGCAATTCTCGCCGTCACGCTGATTAAGCAAGCTTTGCGGGCGGGCAAACAGGCCGCGGCGGGTGTCAGCACTCGAGCTGTCCTTGGAAGGTGAACTGTGGCAATTTATGGATTTGCAGATCTTCATTGTCACCAGTTCGCGAATCTGGGCTTCGGCGGGGTTGAATTTTTTGGTTCGCCACGCGGAAGACTGGAGGACGCGGTTCCTTGGTGCGACGGAGCTCACGGACCGGGAGGGCTTGGCGACGCTGCTGCCTGGGTGATGGGAAGGGTTTACGGCTATCCCTTCGGATTCGGTCATAAGGTTGGTGGCTACCCGGAGTTCGATGGGTGGCCTCGTTTCGACAACGTCACACATCAAGTCGTGCACAGGGATTGGCTGGAACGAGCGTGGCGCGGTGGTCTGCGTCTGATGGTGATGCTCGCGGTCAATAACGAGTGGCTGGCTCATTTCTGGTTCATGAGGCGAGCTGATGGAAACACCGGCAACGACATGCAGTCCGTCTGGCTGCAGTTGGAAGGAGCGCGGCAACTTCAGGAGGAGATCGATAGTGAATACGGGGGTGCCGGCAAAGGCTGGTATCGGATAGTAGATGATCCACTAGAAGCCATCGATGTCATGGGTCAGGGAAAGCTAGCTGTTGTTCTCGGCATTGAGGTTGACTATCTGTTCAACAGTTATCCCCCGGTGAACCCGACCCAAATACCGTGGACCGCGGCTGGCCAATTCCCTCTCCTTGACGAGCCGAGCGTAGTCGCGGCCGTCAAGGAGGCCTATGACATGGGAGTGCGTTATGTTTTTCCCATTCATTTTGCAGACAACATGTTTGGTGGAACCGCGCATCAGAACGGTACCGAGTACTCCCAAATTGATCAGGTGCTTGACGCCGCCTCCCTTAGCACCCCTTGGGGATCCGTTCTTCTGCCAAACCGCATCACGACCGTTCCGGCCCCCGATCTGGGCTTCGATCAAAGGAATGTCCAAGGGCTAACGCCACTCGGCCGGACACTACTTCGCGAACTCATGAACTACGGCATCATGTTCGACATTGATCACATGTCCTATCAGTCACGACAAGACACCTTGGACCTCGCTGAGGCGGAGAGCTACCCGGTGATCTCGGGACACACCGGGTTCAACGACATCCTGATGGGGAAGAAGCACAACGAAACTCAGCTTTCCCTCCGCGATGTTGATCGCATCCGGCGGCTGGGAGGAATGGTCGCCCCGATCATATCCCAGGGCGAACTCGACGAAGTTGCGACTTGGACTCGTCCTGACGGCACATCAGTGCCACATGTCATTGGGCAATCCACAAACACGTTCGCCCAGGCGTTACTTTACGCAGTCGAGAAGATGCAGGGCGGCCCTGTCGCCATCGGAACCGACTTCAATGGCTTCGCCGGCGTACCTGGTCCCAGGACGGGACCTGACATTTACCAGCAAACGTCGGTCTTCGGGCCACACCTCCCCGAGGTGGTCTACCCGTTCACCACCGGCGAGGGGGTGGTGATGGATAAGTGCACGGCGGGAAAGCGCGATTTCGATGTCAACCAAGACGGGCTAGTACACGTCGGGCTCCTTCCCGATCTTGTAGCCGATCTTCAGGCCATGGGTGTCAGGCAAGAAGAGTTAGAACCCCTGCTGCACTCAGCTGAAGGGTTCGCAGGAGTCTGGCAGTCGGCCTGGCAGCGGAACGGCGCGGTTATCCAAAACAGTAACGGTGAGATCTGGGTCATATACGGTAAGGCCAGGTTTCATGTCCCGGACGCGGCGACGCTGGAAAGACTCTTTCCTGGCACCCAAATTAGAAAGACAACGGGGTCCTTGGACGATATTCCTCAAATACCGGCCGATGGCACTTTACTCAGGGAAGAGGATGGTACGACTTGGGTCATCTATGGGTCTGCTCGGTTCCATGTCCCGGATCCACTCATCCTTCGAATGATTTTTGGGCTGAGCACGGTGAATCAAGTCTGGAATCATGCGGTCGACGACATTCCCTTGATCCCAGCTGATGGGACTCTGCTACGCGAGCACAACGGAACAATCTGGGTTATATTCGGCGGAGCCAAGTTCCATGTCCCGGATTCTACAACCCTCAACCGCATCTACACAGGGATTGGGGTTATCCAGCTCTGGGATGGTGCCGCGGACGCCATCCCGGGCGTGCCTGCCGATGGCAGTTTCTTCCGTGAAGAAGACGGAAAGGTCTGGGGTATTTGGTTGGGTCCCCGGTAAGGAGTCCAGTGTTTGTGTGAGTTTCGTGTCCGAGAATGGGCACAGGAGGAAATTCACGAATCATGGCACGCAGACAC